>DHDO01000031.1:54643-66809 GCA_002399435.1 Firmicutes bacterium UBA4874 | reverse complement strand
CCTTGGCATCGAAGTGGAATTTGAAGAAGATGGCCTCAAAACAGCGGATATGCACGATGAGATGATGATCGGAGCTTTCAGCTCCATCGCTCAGGAGAATCCACCTCCATCTCCAACAATATGCGCTGGAGTTACGCCCGGAGAATACAGAACGGCAGCTTCATTTGCTGCTGTGACCCCTACGGATACGACCTTGTGGCAGTATGCCATTGTTTACGCGGTGCCTGCTTGTCCTCCTCCAGCCATTTTTCTTACTTGAATTCATGCTTTCATTTTATTCAAGGATTTTTCCTGCCTTATAAAAGATTTTGAGATCTTTGAAGAACACATTAATTTCAATGGTTTTCCAGTCCAGATATTTAGTGAGGATGCCCTCAAAATGAGCATGATACTCGTTGTACGTTTCATATATCATATCTACAGCACCGATATCCAAGTTTTGAAATGTTTCAAAGTCAACACACTCCCTGCGGTCATCATGCAGATACTGAATCTCATATCCCCGATTAAAATCTGTCTGCTCAAGTCCTGAAAAAATCAATTTAGCAAAGCCTGTTGCCATAACACCTTTGTCTTGAACTATATAAATTCCATCTTTAAACTCAAAGGTGAGAGTCTGATCAGATAAAAAGGCATTGCTCATTCTGCAATCGTGCAGATAAAATCCCATTTGTGGCAGAGTAACATCAAATGTTTGTGACATAGCCGAACCTCCCGAAAGCTTAATGATAAATTGGAAGTTGTAATCTTCAATCTCAAATTGGAATTTGTAAATCAGTTATTTTTGCTATTGCTATCCAAAATAGAACCAATGACGATGCCAATAAGCATTCCTACTCCGGCTCCTAAAGGTATAGAAAATATAGAACTAGCTCTGTCTATGATAATGCTTATAATAATTCCTATACCAGCACCAAAACATAACCCAAGTGGTATACCTACTGTTAAATACTTGTGTGCATCTTTTTTCATATCACACCTCTTTCAAATTCCTGTTTGTATATGTGATTAAAAGTTGTTTTTATTATACCATGCTATCCTAAAGAAATCATTAAGCAATTATGCATATGTAAAACAGTCTCCGCTTCTGCAGAGGCTTGAGTACTATGACCAAAGGTCATTTTTATACTTAAGTACACTCAAAGCCCTCTTGCTTTAAGCAAGCTAAAGATAATGACTGAAACTCATTCCTCTATCTTAAATATTTGGTCATACAAGCCATTTTATACTAAACTGACTGGAACAATAAGGTTGTCACGGTCAAATGCGCCGAGCTTCTCCGCTGTGCAGATGATGGCGCCTGTTCCCCGTTTTAAAGAAGACTTTTCTATTACAGAGAAATTGGTTATCATTTTCTTTTTAGGTGTAGCTGTTTTCTTGATCTCAATGGGGTAAAGCTGACCATCACCCTCCATCAACAGGTCAATTTCCTTTGCATCCTTATCTCGATAATAATAGAGGTAGGCTTCCTTACCAACATTTTGATAGCTTTTCTGTATTTCGCTTACCACATAGTTTTCAAGAAGTGCACCATTCATGGCACCGTTCATTGTAGTTTCTGCGCTACTCCATTTGGTGAGGTAGCATACCAACCCGGTATCATAAAAGTACAGCTTTGGGGTTTTGATAGTTCTTTTGAGCACGTTATTTGAATAGGGATGCAAATAAAAAACAATCCCGAGTGTTTCCAAAATTCTAAGCCAACTTTTTGCCGTTACCTGATCAATATCGCAGTCATCGGCAATTCCTTTGTAATTCACCATCTGAGACGTTCTTGCCGCCACAGCAGTAACGAAAGTCAAAAACTTAAGCGAATCTATGGAGCCGGACAGTTCCCTGACGTCACGCTCCAAATAAGTGCTTAAATAGCTGGAGTAGAAAAAATCCCGGTCATCATATTTTTTGCTGACGAGTGCTGGCATTCCCCCTGCAAAGATACGCTCAAAGATTTGAGGCGTAGTTGCGGCAGGAATAGCGGCCTGCCTTTTCTGTAGAGTTGCAAAGTCCAGGCTGAATGCTCCCGGCTGTCCCCTATAAATCTCATGCTGTGACAGCGGTGATAAATGCAATAGTGCCACTCGCCCTGCCAGGGACTCCTGTACACCATGCATCAGTTTAAATAGCTGTGAGCCAGTCATCCAGAAATCGCCGGGGCGGTGGTTCTGATCCACACTTATTTTAATATAGGTAAATAGCTCCGGTGCATACTGCACCTCGTCAATGAACACCGGGGGCTGATGAATTTGAAAAAACATAGCAGGATCAGATTTGGCCAATGCTCTTACATTTAAATCATCCAGGGATACATAGTGTCGATTCCTACCCTCAAGCTCTGTGAGCTTTTGCAGCATGGTGGTCTTTCCGACCTGTCTTGGGCCGGTTATCAAAATGGCGGGGTATTGCTCATTGAGCCTTAGAAATACATCCTCCATAAACCTCTTGATATACTCCATATCAAATGCTCCTTTCGGCGATTACAGAATATAATCATATTTTAGCCGAAATTAAAAATTTTATCAAGCATTTTTTGAAAGATTATAATCCCAATATCTCATTACTCGGTGCCTGGACCATGAGGTTGTAGCGCTGGTTGCCGCGCTTGTACAGGCACAAGCCACGCTGGGGACAGCAGATCAGCTTGCATAATGGCGATGAGTTCAGATGAATTATCAGGACAATTTCATGAGGAAAGCGCCACGGATGAAGAGAGAAAACCAACAATGAGCAATATCAAGGTTTAGCGAGGGCAAAAAAATTTTTTAATATGAAAAATAAGGCTGAACTCCCAAAAAGGATTGTGTTACTATAGACTTGAAGGGAAGGTGAAAGACAAGTCTATGGATGATACTATCAGGGTGTTTTCCGACAGGACATTCAGTCCTGAAGATATTGAGACAATAATATGGGTGACCAGAACATATTCAAAGCTTTCCAAAACGGAGATGGCCTCAACAGTTTGTGAGCTGATCGGATGGGTCACGCCTGCCGGAAGGCCGAAGAGACTGCAGTGTGCTGCGTATCTCGACGTATTGGAAGCAAACGGCTTGATCGAGCTGCCGGTGAGCAAAGCGGTTAAGAGAACAGGGGGGAGGTTCAAGGCCAATGCTGACACCTGCAAACAACACACGACCGGCAGATATAACGGAATGCGGCGCCATAACGTTGGAACTGGCAGATAACGCAGCTAAACGCCGTCGCTGGCGGGAATACATAAGCGAGTATCACACAATTGGCTACAAACATGCATACGGAGCACAATTGCAATACTTCATAACATCCGATGGAGCAGACCTGGGGTGCTTGCAGTTTTCTGCGGCTGCATGGGCGCTGCAAAAGCGTGACGAGTGGATTGGGTGGAGCGTTGAAGACCGTAAAGCCAGACTGAACCTGGTGGTAAACAATTCACGCTACCTCGTGCTTCCCTGGGTGCATGTAAGAAACCTGTCAAGCCGGGAACTCTCAGCAGCTGCGCACAGGATATGTGAGGACTGGCTGAATGCATACTGCTATGCCCCAGTGCTTTTGGAGACTTTTGTAGATACTACGTTTTACCAGGGTACCAGCTATCGCGCAGCCAACTGGGTATACCTTGGTGAGACGCAGGGGCGGGGGCGAATGGACAGGCATCATGACATGGGCTGTCACGGAAAGCCATATTTATGTATCCCCTGCGGAAGGATTTTCGAGCGGTACTCAAGGATCAGAGGCCTTGTAGGATGGTGAATCCAGATGAGTAACAAACGCAGGCTCGAGCGGCAAAAAGAGCGTGACATCAAGACTTTTGACGATATCGTGTCCGGCAGGGCCAGGGTGGCCTGTCACATGGAAAAGCCTGAAAAACGTGCCCTGCCGAATAAAATCTCCTCCGAAGGGACAAAGGAGCAGCAGCAAATGCTGGGTCAACTGGCGCGCGTCTATCATATGATTTTCCCTGGCCTGATATGGAGGCTAAACGAAGTGAATGACCCCCGAAGCTCCAGGAATCAAGGCACTCATTACTTGTTCTGCTTCTTCACGCAATATTAATGTTTGCGTTTCATGTAAAATCCCGGCGGACAGCGAACGACGTGCTGGGAGGGATGGGCGCAATCGGGATCTTACAGGCAGTCTTCCCTGATCTTCAGCTCTGGGTTTTTCGCGTTTTTGTGGAAAAGTTCACGATATGGTATAATAACTAGATATGCACGGCAACAGTTTCCTTACTAATTTATAGGATTATATCAGCAAACAGGAATTTGTAGAGGTGAATAATAATGTTAAATGTTAATAGAAGAACTTACTCATAGGCCATTATATCTGGGGGTTTGTCGAACAATTATTATTCGATTCTCAAGATGAAGAAAGTCGCTCTCAAACACTTATAGAGAGGCCGGGAATGGGATAACACGAGGAGGTTATACCAATGAAAAATACAGTAGATAATTTGTCAAAAAGTAAAGTTTTTTTAATGTGCGGACCTGCAGGAGCAGGTAAATCAACACTAGCAAAAAAATTTGAAAGTACAGGGATGGCAGTACTGTCTTATGATGAAGAATCATTCAAACGAGGTTTGAAAGTACATCCTTTACCTCAGGAGGTTTTAGAAGATATTAAAACCTATCTTGATGAAAAACTAATTTCACTTATCATGCAAAATATTGATATTGTTCTTGATTATTCATTTTGGTCTAGAGAAATGAGAAATGAATATATCTCATTATTAAAGAAATACGATATAGAACCCAAAATCTATTATATTAAGACACCTAAGGAAGTTGTTATGGAACGTATTCGAAAAAGAAACGGAAATCATCAAAATGATATCATATTGACGGAGCAAACAGCTTCCACTTATTATGATCATTTTCAACCCCCAACTGCTGAAGAAGGTGAAGTTATAGTAGTCGAGGGATATTAATATTGTGGGGTTAGGTGTGAAAATTGAACATGATAATTATGCAGTAAAGTTATGGAGGCATGTTATGTTTAAAGAGAAAATTATTGAAGAAATGAAAGAAGTTTTTAAAGAGATTCCTTTCGGAATAGAACATACTCTCAAAGTATTGCGAAATGCAGAAGATATTATGAAAGGTGAAAATATAGAGGAAGAAAAAGAAATAATTACTATTGTTGCTATACTGCATGATATTGGTGCGGTTGAAGCGCAAAAGAAGTATGGTTCAATAGATGGTGCTTATCAAGAAAAAGAGGGACCAGCAGCAGCACGAGAGATATTGCAAAAGGTAGGCTATGATAAAAATATCGATAGGATATGTTTTATAATAGGCAATCATCATACCCCTTCAAAAATCGATGGAATTGATTTTCAAATACAATGGGAGGCAGATTTATTAGAAAATTTAACAGCCATGGATAGGCATAAGCAACAGCAAGAAATAAAGAAATGTATTGAACAAAATTTTAAAACAGATACAGGAAAAAGAATTGCATATAATCGTTTTGTTTTGGAATAGATATACATTTCTGTGCATATTGAACGTATTATAATAAGAATTTACCGGGGGGGGTGCGGATGGGGAGCCTAAAAGAATTCGAGCAGTCGGCAATTGATGTTGTGTATCATAATGCTTGTAAAACAGAAGCTGATAAACGCTTATACGCTACCCTTATTTGCAACGCTCTACATATAGATGCCGATTGCCTTATATCAAACATTACAAATTCAAAATAATAATTTGTATGGGAGAATAATAAGATGAAAGAAAACAAGTACGATAACGATCTATTTTTTGGAAAATACAGCCAAATGAGCCGCTCTAAGGACGGGCTGATTGCCGCAGGTGAATGGGAAACGATGAAAAGCCTGCTTCCCGATTTTAGTGGTAAACGGATGCTCGACTTAGGCTGCGGCTACGGTTGGCACTGCATCTACGCTATGGAACAGGGTGCAGCTTCTGTGGTTGGCGTGGATATTTCTCATAAAATGCTGGAGGTTGCTAAAAAGAAAACCACATTTCAGTAGGTGGAATATCTGTGCAGCCCCATGGAGGATGTTGACTTTCCACCGGAGAGCTTTGATGCGGTGGTAAGCTCTCTTGCATTTCATTACATTGCAGATTTTGAGCCCATCGTGCAAAAGGTACACCATGTATTAAAGCAGGGTGGGAGCCTTGTGTTTTCAGTGGAGCACCCTGTCTTTACGGCTGAAGGCTCACAAAACTGGTGTTATGATTTGGAAGGCGTCATCAAGCATTTTCCGGTGGACAATTACTATTACCGTCATTAGACACAAATGTCCTAAAAGTCTATTTTTCCTGGGCTTTTAGGATATTTTTATGCCCGTTTTCACATTGTCTTCCCCACTTGCGTGGAATCCGAAAGCGCCTTGTAGCTGTATTGGAATTTTAATAATAACCATTCCTCCGCCTGTGGAAGATTTATTCCCAAGCGTAAGCGTGCCGCCGTGCTGCTTCACGATAGAATCCGCGATAAAAAGTCCCATGCCATAATGAAATTTTGAATTTCTGCTGGAATCTCCCTGGTAAAACTGATTTGCTGCATTTTTCAAATCTGCTGGAGAGAACCCTTTGCCGGTGTCGGCAATTTGAAAGCGAATCGTCTGCCCATCACTGAATGTAGAAAACGTGATTGTGCCGCGTTCCGGGGAGTAATCAACCGCATTGGATGCGACATTGATAATCGCTCTAAACATTTGGAAAACATCAAGGCAGAGGGTATTCGGCAAATCCTTTTCATCTGTTTCCACATGGATTTGTTTCACGGAAGCTAGAGCATTTATCTGGGCGTATAAACTGTCCAGAAAAATCCTCGTTACAGTTGATTCCAATTTTAACGGGCATCCGTTTTCCACTTTGGACAAGTCGATCAGCATCTGAATATACCGCTCCATCTGATCGGCGTTCTTCCGGATGTAGAGGGTGCATTCCTTTTGTTCTTCTGTCTGTCCTGTATCGTCCAATATTTCCGCGTTGCCGCGAATTACGGTAAGAGGCGTCTTTAAATCATGCGCCAGAGCGGAAACCTGCGTTTTTCGCGTCTGCTCCATTTTCCACTGCGCTTCCAGCGAATGCTTCAATTCGGCTTTCATCGTGTCAAGCGATTGCAGCGCGGAATCAATTTCTTCGATGCCGCTGTATTGAATCTCAAACTCGAGGTCTTTTCCTCGTATTTTTTCCGTTGCGTTTTTTAGCGGAATCAGTTTCCGGCTGATTTTCTTTCCATAGATTTTAGAAAGCAAAAAAATCTCGACTAAAAATGCGCCGATAATGATCCATACCAATACAATTTCCGGGGCGGGCAGGTGTTCCCGCAGTATCACCGGTGAAAACTGAGATAAAGATGAATACTCAACGATGCAGAATCCATCCTTCCGTTCAATCGGAAAGTAACAATCAGAAATAAAACCTGTTCCGAGAAATCCCCATGAGCTTCTCCGTCCTTTTTGGATGGAGTCCCATGCGGTCAAAGTCTCAGCTTTAGTCATGTTCCCTGACAAAAATTTACCTTCCGCGCTTACAGTGGCATATTTGCAGGTGTTCGGGATCAGGTCAGCACTGACGGTTTCAGCGGCAGCAATCTCAGCCTCTTGGCTTTCAATGGATGTTTCCACATCGCCCACGGAAATAATGAAGCCCGACTGTAGCGACACAAAAAACAATCCGGTCACAATTAGGATAATCATCAAAAAACCGATAAAAAGGGCAAACAGATATTGAACAAAGAAGGTTCGGAGCTTCCTGCTTCTTTTCAGTCCCATTTGTATCCGATCCCCCAAACTGTCGAAATCGGAGCCACTTGATATACAGCCAATTTCGCCCGGACGTTCTTGATATGCACAGCCACGGTAAAGCTGTCGCCCTCCGCGTCATATCCGCAGACAGCATCGTAAATCTGTTCCTTGGTAAATACCTGCCCACGATTTTGAGCGAGGTATTCGCAAATCCCGTACTCGATTTTAGTCAACGGAATCCTCTGTCCATCTACAGTGACTTCTTTGGCGGCGAGATTAAATTCCAGTCCGGACACATGCAGTACATGCCGCTTTTTACGTGTTTCCCTTCGCAGATGCGCGTTCACCCTTGCCCGAAGCTCGCCGGTGCTAAACGGTTTCTTGATGTAATCATCCGCGCCCAGGCCAAATCCAAACATCACGTCGGACTCCATCGTTTTCGCGGTCAGAAACAGGATCGGGCAGTCCACTGCATCCCGCACTTTCTGACAGAACGAAAAGCCGTCCGTCCCCGGCATCATGACGTCCAACAGGATCAAATCATAATGATTCAAAGTTTTCAGTTCAATGCTGTCTGGTGACAAAGCCGTTGTCACCAGATGGCTGGCCTTTTGGAGTGTTCTCTCAATCAAGGACAAAATGTCAGGTTCATCATCAATCGCAAGTATTTTTGCCAATGGTCCCCACATCCTTTCAAGCCTCATACCGAGTATACCGAGTCATTTTCCAAATAGCAAATCCAACGGCAAAATTCATGGCTGCCCGTCGATAAAAGTAATTCCTTCCGCTTGAGTGAAAATATTCAAATCTTTATCGAGAACAACCGCTTTTTTCATAATGCCGATCCAGCCTCCAAGCTCATCGGATTCCAGAGAGGTTGCTGAAATCTGATAGGTTGTTCCCTGAAAACAGATTTGGGTGACGTTATCGTCGTTCACGGCGTACACAGGCTTATCCTGATTCGTCATGGAGCAGGCACTGATGGAAGTACACAGGATCGTGCTCATCAGCACAATTAAAGTTTGTCTCAATTTCATGGCACTTCTCCTATTCATTGGACTTTGAACCGTTCCATCGCTGAAACCACAGCAGGTTCGCAGCGATAGATAAAACGGTAGCTGCCAAGCATGCAGCAACGCCACATTGAATATCTGCGGCGGCCAATGATGCCGCGGAAGGGGTTTGCAGGGCAAATATCATGTCGTTACAAATGCGCACGCTCCACGCCCACGGCATCCAGTGCCAGATTTGATCGCCCAATCCGGTCAGCATCAGGGCGGTGATCAGCGCGCCGAAGATGCCCAGTCCGATGGAAGCTCCCCGGCCGAAACGGAAACTCACAAACAGGTGCAGGGTATATAAAAACACGGTTCCGCCCCAAACAGCGAATGCGGCATGAAGATAGAACCATGCGGACGCTGCATGATACCCCGCCGCAAAAACGCCTATGGCAAGCGCCACGGAAAAGGCGGACAGGATCAGCAATAAAAATAGTTTACTCAAATATGAGGTTGCTCTGGATTTTGTTCCGGCAAGCATAACCTGATAACTGCCGGCCTGTTCCTCCTGCGCGGCTGCCATGCCGCACAGCAGCCCGATCAGTATGGGAAAGACAACACATAATGCTTCCAGAAAAGCGTCGATTCGGGCCAAAGGCTGGCTGTTAACCGACATGGAGTAATACCCTAAAAACGCGAAAGCACCGATCAATGGCGCGGCAATATGAAGCCATAGAATGGGAGTGCGCTTCATTTTATAAAAATCCGAGCAAACACAGCGGATCAGCACTTATCTCGCCTCCTGTCTTGGAAACCATACGGTCGTGGCAAGCAGAAAAAAAGCAAACAGTAATAGGGACAGTACGATTGCTATCGGAATAACCGCCGGGTTCAGCATCGGGTCGCCGCTCTGAGCAAGGGTCCCATTCGGAAGAATTCCGAGTACCGGCGTCATGATTCGCGTTGCCCAGCTGTAAGGACAGAACCACCAATTTGATTTTGTTGCAAACAGTATGCCAAGCACGTCACCGACGCCGACCTGAATAATAACCGTTCCAACCATGCCGACTTTTCCGGATAAAAACAGGCAAAGCGGAATCTGCCATAAGGATGTAATAAAAATGAGAAGCATCCCAAGACAGGAGGCTCCGAACGGCAGTGGATTCGGAACGGAGGAGCCTCCAAGCAGAATTCCAATCAATAAAACAAAGTCCGACAGTGCCGTGTAAAAGATCAGCGTCAAGTTTTTTGCGAGCCAGACCTTTTTTAGTGAAACCGGCAGCGAAAGAACGCCGCGATACCCCAGCTTCTTCGTTTCTTTCTGATCGGAAAGAGCACAAATCAAAGCGATGAATCCGGGCATCAGAAGGATGTACCACCAGTTAAAGGCGTTCACCTGGAACCATATGGCCGCTAAAGCCCATGTCAGGAGCAGTGTGGTAAGCGGGGCAAGCAGTATGAGCTTCCGTGCAAAAGTGCGCTTCATCTTCAAATTTTCAGCCCTTAAGTATCGGCTCATGTCACGCACCCGCCTTTCTGCTGTTCTTTACGACTTCCATGAACAGCGATTCCAGATTTTCACCGGGGTTGATCTTACCTTCATACCCCAGCATTCCGTCCGCGATGATACCGATATGGTCCGCGATCAACTCCACCTCGGACAGGATATGACTTGACAGGATGACTGTTATACCCTGCTCGGGAAAAGACCGGATCAGTTCGCGCAGATCCTGAATGCCGATTGGATCAAGGCCGTTGGTCGGCTCGTCCAAAATCAGCAGTTTCGGGTGATTCAACAAGGCGATGGCAATGCCGAGGCGCTGTTTCATTCCCATTGAAAACTGTCCGGCGCGCTTATTTCCGGTGTCGGTCAGGCTGACGGTTTCCAACACCTCTTGAATACGTGAATCCGGTAAACCCAGCAGCAGAGTACGGACCTTGAGATTCTCTTTGGCGGTGAGGTTTTCATACAGCGGCGGCGATTCGATCAGCGCGCCGATATTTGTCAAATCCTTGCGGTTCCACGGATGGTCTTCAAAAATGATCTCACCCGAAGTAGGGCGCAGCATTCCAGTAATCATTTTCAGGGTAGTGGATTTTCCCGCTCCGTTCGGCCCCAGCAAGCCGTAGACAGAATTTTTTGTGATGGAAAGTGAGATATTACTGACGGCATGCTGCCGTTTGAAGTTCCGGCATAGGGCTTTTGTTTGCAGAATATAGGAATCCATAAGCATCTTCCTTTCGTCGTTCTGATTACACTATAAAAGGAAATTTTAAAGATTCCATAAAGAAAACAATTTTATTCGCACACTTATGAATCCAAAAACCTGCCGCGTGAAAGGGCAGATCTAATACACACCTCATGGTAGCCAGGGTATCATAATGCAATTGCACTTTAGATCCTTGGCTTTGCGTCCTTACCTTTCGGAAAGTTTGCCCTTAACTAACTTAAGGTTAGCTACCTTACCAGAAAAACAGCGGTTTATAAGCTCGTCTCCTTTTTTAATCTGTGCAATCCCACGAAAAGCTGATTAAGCACATAACGGCTGCTTTTTCAAGCTGCAATCTGGCTTTTTCCGGCAACATTTTCTTAAATGCTTGCAATGCATGGTATATTTTTAATTCACTCTCATCATACAAAAAGTCCTCATTGGGATATCGCTTGAGCAATGCGGCTATTTCAGCAGATGGAATCCTTCGGAAAATATGAAGCAATTCGTCCTGTATCAAATCCGCATCCCGTAAAATTTCCAGCAAATCACCAAAGGAAGAGATTCTGTTGCAGATGATGTCCGCTTTGCCATTGGCGCTGTTACACTGAAGAAGATCATTAAGTATTGCAGTATAGGATTTGTCATCCATCCGTTCTCCATAGGATAACACGATTTTTTGATTATCTTCCGGGTAGAAGGGGATCAAAAACACCTTGTCCAGACAGTTATGATGTGCTGCATTTTTGATGGATACTGCAATTTTTGTGATACTGTTTTTTAGATAGTCACTCAAATCGGAAGAGCAATTCAGTTCGGCTATCAATTGATCTAATGCATTTTTTATCAGCTGCTCAACCTCATCAATGCCTTTCCCGGAAAACAGATCCGCTAAAGTATCTATGTCATTGTGGCTCAAATTCAGATCACGGCCTGGGTGGTAAGTTAAAATACATCCAAGCGAAGCAGTTAATACTGGCTCGTATATATTCATCAAAACTTTCTGGTAGTTTTCATCAAGTCCGCATAGTAGGTGATGAACTGCATTTTCGGAAAAGTATGAGCAAAACCTGTTTTCATGGGTAATATTCTGCAAATACTTTTCTATAAACTCTATACCGTCAAGATCATATACACCGTTGAAGGTAGGATAATCCGCTGTGATATGGATTTCTTGTGCGGAGAATTTTGGATTATACAACTTAAAAAAACCATTGATGCCGTCGACTGCTGTTAAGCGATAAAACACATTTTGAGTTTTGAATAAG
>DHDO01000031.1:37079-54465 GCA_002399435.1 Firmicutes bacterium UBA4874 | reverse complement strand
AAGTGGTCTAAATTCTCAGTTCTTAACGCATCAATAGCATCCTCAGGAGAAGCATAGGATTTCAACTGAACCCCCACGGTATATAAGATAGATGCTAATAAGTCCTGTGCCTTTTCTATTCGTATGGAACTGCTGTTACCATTATTAAAAAGTTCTGTCCGCTTGGCTAATAGCGTCAGGCTTTCAAGTTGCATACGCTCTATCTCTGTGTCTGAGAACAATGCACAAAGCTGCCCCTGCTCAATTAATGAAACAAAGTAATTTCTTCCACTCAATGCGGATCTGTTTATAAAATGTATTCGATCAATATTCGTCATCTAGTTCCTCCTTGAAATCTTTCATATGAATACAGTTCAGTTTACGGGCAAGTTCCGGCAATTCTCTCCCGGATAATAGCTCTAACGAGCCACAGCAAGTGCCATTAAAGGACTTTTGCATGAAGGCAATCAAGTCGTTATCGCTAATCATATCCAATGTTTCATTCTTGAAGGAATAAAATATATCTACCAATTCATGCAGTGTATCTTCGTAGTTTTGCTGAGTAATATAAGGAGAATCACAAAAAGCTAAAATCAGCTTATCTATTACACCACCGCTAAATTCAATTCTGCCCGTGTTTTTAAGTGAATCAGACCTTGTTTTGACCAAAGCAACTGCCTGCTGCTCTGTCAGGATCAGACCGTATTTTGCTGTTTCCTCATTCATTTTCAGGACTTCGCTTATAGCCTGTTTTTGAATGAGGCTGCTGTTAAATAATTCTAATTCAAAGCTCAAGTAACTCCCTCCTTTTCTTTGTGTAGGTGATATGGCATGACCCTATATGCGTTCTTTCAATAGAGAATTAACAATTTGTGTGTAACCGTAATCAAGAAATTCACTATCTGTCATACCGAGCTGTTTTTTAATAACCATTTCTTTTGTTTCAACTAATGACAGTAATGATGAAATGTTCGACCACATAATATACACAGTTGCCATTGGATTAATATCTTCTCTTACCACTTTCTGTTTTATCCCATCTTCTATAAAGCTTGCAAGAATTTGATTGATTTCATCCCCTAAAGAAAGTATTCGAATAATGACTTCTGGAATATCCTTTTCGTTAAAGGCGGTTGGCTTTGCTTTTATCACACTGTCCACAGAAATAGGGGAATCATATTGATACGATTTAAAAGCAGTACAAATGATATGATACCTGCCAAGAAAATCTTTGCTTTTACTAAGTGCAGTGCTAATATTGGCTTTTAGAGAAAGCAACCCCTTTTCGATAATATGGTATAGGATGTCCTCCTTACTTTCGTAATACGAGTAGATAGTTCTTCGACTGTATTCAGAAGCCTTTGAAATGTCGTCAATTGTAGTTTGGACAAAGCCTTTTTCCAAAAATAATCTATCAGCTGATATCATAATTTGTCTCCTATGCAAAGCAGCAACCGCTTCTTTTTTGTTTTCTCTGCTCATCTTAATGAACCACCATTCTATTTAGTATACTATAAGTATACTAAATCCCAGTTAGTTTGTCAATACTTCTCTAATAATTATAGGCTCTTGTGGACCTTGAAGAATAAATCCTGCCTAACAGTATCATGTTCATCTGCGTTGCTTGCCGCAACGATATGCTCTGGGCTAAAATGATACTATAAGAAATGGAGGTATCATTTATGTTCAATGATAATTTAAAGGCACTCAGAAAAGCGAAAGGACTTTCACAGGAAGAGCTTGCCATTCGGTTGAATGTTGTTCGGCAAACAATTTCCAAATGGGAAAAGGGGCTTTCAGTACCTGATGCGGATATGCTGATAAGAATTGCAGAAATATTCGAAACTTCCGTCAGCAAGTTGTTAGGGGCAAAAATCGTTGATGAAGCTGACACGGATCATGTTGCACAGCAGCTATCAAGAATCAATGAACAGCTTGCTATAAAAAACCACCGAGCGAAGTTAATCTGGAAGATCATACTGGGTGCAATTATTGCAGTGATAGTGTTTAATCTTCTTTTAACAGTTATTGGGTTACAGATTTTTGAAAAAAACGACAAGCATACAGAAGTAAAATCACAATCCGAAACTGTTATTCCGGAAGATTAGAGGTTGAAAAGGTGCACCCGTCCTTTTGGATTTACACCCATAAAAACGAATATGCACCCTATAAAAGCGAAAGTGGGCCCACAAGTTTCAAAAATACGCCACTGTATATTAATTTAATTCATACATATCCTTTGCTTTCGGAAACTTTTTCAGCATGATTTCATTTGCGGCTTCCACTTTTTTATGGTACCCGGCATAGGCGGGGCTAAGTATTTTCATGTTGGCTATTAAAACTTCCTGATAGCCGCTTTCCTTTTGAAAATCCAGCATAGACTTTTGAATTTTAGCAGCCTCAGAGTTTTTATACTCATCTGAACATTTATATTCAAGATATCGTTCTATTTGCTCATGGTTGCGCTCCAGGTATCCCTCTGTATCAGTCAGCATCTCAAGCATTCTGCTATTTGTTTCTTCTTCAATTTTGACCGCATCACTTTTTGTACCCACAGTGAAGAAGGCTTCCAGAAATTCAGAAAGCTCTGCAGGCAAGTATAGATTTACATGATCAAGATACCGCACGATTGCATCATAAGCTTTTCGTTGCTCCTCAGTTTCAATTGTCCCGTTCAGGAATCTGCCAAAATGCATAGATACATAAAGGCCATAGTTTCCGGGGAAAGCAAAAACCAATTTCTCTTTTATGGTGTATAAGTCCTCATCGTGTGTCTGCAGATAATCAAATTCCCGATTGACATCGTAGTCTGCAACCAGCCTGTCCATACACCTTTGTAGTTCACTCATACGTTGCATCCGTAAATCTGTGATATATCTGCACTTGGCCAAGGCTGCCGTTTTATTTGAGCTGGTTAGTATCTCTGCAATGTCGGCAATGTTGATGCCGCATTTTCTAAGCACGGATATCTCTTTCAGCGCAGATATATCGGCATCGCTGAAATCTCTGTACCCGTTTTCGAGTATCTGCGGATGTATCAGGTTTTTAGACTCGTAATATTCTATCGCTTTTTTGGTCAGTTTGCACTTCTCACAAACTTCTTTTATCAGCATAATCTTTCCTCCCAACACGATTCCATAATCCTAATTGCTCCTATAATCATTTTAAGCCAGCCCCTAAGGGGGCAGTCAAGTGTTTCCTGATTTTTATTTTGTTATCTTTTCCGCTGGCTTTGATTGATTGTATGATCCAAAGGGTGCCTCCGGTTATTTTCATCCCATTGCAATTCATTTACAATTCATTTAGCGTCTCTGTTACAGACATGTTCCGTAATCGTTTTGACGGAGCATAAACCGCCGCAATGGCTGCAAGAAAAACAAATAAAAGGATAATCAGCAGTGGCTTGACAGGCAAACTCCAGACAGCATAGCTGAAATGAGCGGTAATGAGCTTGTCATACAGCAATTTGCTGATAAGCAAACCAGCTGTACAGCCGACAATGCAGCCGGATAACGCATAGGTAAACGCTTCGGCAGCTATCATTTTTGTTATTTGGTGCCCGTCCATTCCAACCGCCCGCATTGCTCCGTACTGCTGTATTCTTGCAGATACACTCATGGAGATGCTGTTAACGATATTAAAAACCGTAACTAAGGTAATAATTTCCAAAAATCCATATACACAGAGCACAAAGGCCGTATAGGTGCCGGTAGTGCGCTGGTCGCGTCTGTCACGAAACGTACAGTTTTCATCCAACAGGCTGCTGATTGCTGTCACTTCTTTGTCTGTAGCATCCTTTGCCGTCTGTATCATAACAAGTGAGTAATCCGTTATACCAGTCAGACGGACAAATGTATCGCCGGAAGCAATCAGCGTTATTTTGCCATTTGTGAGGCCGTTCCTGCTGAAAGGGTCATATGTCAACAAACCTGCAATTTCAAGTTCCTCCTTGCCTGCCCGCACTTTATCGCCTATTTTCAGGTGGCTGTCTTTGTCCCAGGTTGCAAGCACAGAATGACTATCTCCATACACCTTTGAGATATCGCTGCCCTTTTTTAGCATGCCGTCTTTTGTAAGGCAATCCAAATCAAATTCATCATAAGAAATCAGATCAATGGTACCGGAAGGTATCGGATCCCTTTCTGATTCGGCGGGAACATCAAAACAACTCCTGCGCCCAAAAACATGTTCAACACCTTCCATGCCACTGATTTTGTCAAGCAGCTTCCTGTCTATGGAATTGGAGCTGTCGCTGCTTGAAATGTCAATATCAGAAGTCCCGGACGATTGAGGCATGAGGTAGCCGATAAAATCAATCAGAACCGAAAAACTTAAAAAGAGAATAATACTGAGGGCAAACGAGCCGGTCATAAGGATCCGATTTTTCCTTGCTGATACTGCATGATGAACGCCAAGAGCAGTTTCTATTTTGAAAGCGTGTGTATTCACCACTGCCTGACGTACACCTTTCGTACTCTCTGAATTTCCGGAAACTGCTGTAACAGGAGATACTTTTGCTGCCCGTTTTGCCGGAGATCTTGCGGCAATCAGCACCGTGACAATACCTGTGATAACCCCACTGAGGATACCAATTGCGCTGATTCCGAAAAGAGGGATATTGGAAAATTCTTCGCCAACAAGGAATCGTAGCGCAGCACACAGTCCCCATGTGGCTGCGATTCCAATTACAACGCCTGTCGGAACCGCAGTTTTGCACCAGTTCAGAGCTTCCAGTCTTACAAAATGGATAATTTGCTGTTTGCTCATTCCAATACAGCGCATCATTCCGAAAAATTTTGTCCTTTGGGCGACACTGCTGTTGATACTGCTTGCAATCATCAGTACTCCTGCAATCAGAATGAGAACAACCAGCACCGCAGCAATGGGATAGACTGTCTGTACCGCTGCACTGCTTCCAAACGCTTTCAGTGCCTGACTTCCATGCTTGTTCAATAATCTTGTTTCCTCCATTCGGATCCCCATGTCCGCCATGCTGAAAACGGACGTTACGAGGAAAACGGCAAAGATGATGCATAGAAGCGTCATACGGTTTTGTCGTCTGTGTACCTTTGCAGAAATAGGGATCAGGCTAAGATAGCTTTTCATTTGCGGCACCTCCCAGGTCGGTCAGTACACCGTCGGATACCTGCAGTATCCGGTCTGCGGTTTGTGCGATACTTCGATTATGGGTAATCATGATAATCGTCTGTTCATACTTCCTTGAGGCCTCTTTTAGCAAAGTGATCACCTCGCTGCTGTTCTGTGTGTCCAGATTACCTGTCGGCTCGTCTGCAAGGATAAGGGATGGCCGCGTAATCAGTGCACGGCCTATTGCTGCACGCTGCTGCTGCCCGCCGGATAATTGACCGGGCAGATGGCGGCTGCGATCCTTCAAATTTAGCACCGTAAGTAATTCCTGCAGATATCTCCTGTCGGGCTTTTGATAATCAAGCAATACGGGGAATATGATAT
Organism: Firmicutes bacterium UBA4874; assembly: GCA_002399435.1. GTDB lineage: Bacteria > Bacillota > Clostridia > Caldicoprobacterales > DTU083 > UBA4874. Next base: position 49,014 of record DHDO01000031.1, on the reverse strand, counting down.
TTTGCTCAATATTCAATTCCGGGATGAGATTGAAACTCTGAAAAACAAATCCAATATTTCTGCGCCGGAAGATTGTCCGGCTGCTGTCTTTCATCTCAAAAATATCCTCGCCGTCAATCCATACCTTGCCGGAAGTGGGGGTATCCAGTGCACCCAGCATATTGAGAAGCGTACTTTTGCCGGAACCCGATTCACCAACCACTGCCACGAATTCCCCCTTGGGAACACAAAAGCTGACTTTCTTTAAAGCATGTACTGCTGTTTCTCCGCTGCCATAAGTTTTGGAAATGGATTTGACTTCCAATAAATTCATGGGTTGTCCACCTCTTTCTGTCTTGTTATTGAAAGATTAGCATGTCAGTCCTACTGTGATATGACGCTGACCCTACAATTCTGTAGGAATTAAGAAATTGATTGTAAAGGTGGTACCAATGCCCAATTCGCTGTCCACCAGAATGGTTCCACTGTGTGCTTCAACAATGGCTTTCGCAAGCGGCAGGCCGAGTCCGATTCCCTGTGTGTCCTGAGAAAAGCGACTGCGATAGAATCTTTTAAAAATATGGTGTAAATCCTCCGGATGAATGCCGCTTCCATTGTCTTTTATGATGACTTGAAGAACGGATGCAAATTGTTTCCATTCAATATGAATGGCATTTCCTTTTTGTGTATGGTCAAAAGCGTTTTTAACAATATTGCTGATGGCTTCCATTATCCAATTACGGTCGCATAAGAAAGTAATGTTGTTATCACCGGACAGATGCCATTCCTTTTCTTCCTGCCTGGCACGGAAAGAATAGTGCCTTTCTATGCTGTTCATCATTTCGGATACATTTTCTTCCGCCTTTTCAATCACAATTGTTCCGGAATCAAATTTTGTAATTTTCAAGAGGTTCTGCACCAGCATTTCGATCCGGTCAAGCTCCTCTTCAGAAAGAACCGTAAATTTCTGGATTGTTGGAAGATTCTTTGCTTCGTCCTGCAGAATACCATTATAGATATTCATGGCAGCAAGTGGAGTTTTTAACTGATGGGAAATATCGGAGATGGCATTTTTCAAAAACTGCTTTGCTCTTTCCTCTTTTTCAGCGTGGGCATTTAAAATGGAAGCCAGGGAGTTTACTTCATGGAATAGCCGGTACAGCTCTCCTTCTTCATCACATTCAATACGTGCGCTCTGATTTCCGGAAATATATTCTCTGATTTCCCTTACCGCATTTTCCATGGTTTTATTTTGTCCCGTGAAGTACCAGGCTCCGGCTGCCAATATGGAAAGGCCCATGATCAGGGAAGAAATCAGTATATACCGTGCTGCATTTTCCAATTTCAAACCTATAAAAAGGACAGAAAGCAAGATGAATGCGATGATGAACATCAATGTTAAGGAAAAAAGCAATTTTATTTTTCTATTTGCCAGTATTCTCATAAAGCACCTCAATCCGCAGTATTCCATTTATATCCCATGCGTCGAACCGTTACTATTTTTCGTGGCTCACTCGGGTCGTCTTCGATTTTTGTACGCAGTCTGCGTACATATACGGTAAGAGCATTGTTATCGATATAGCTTCCATTGCAGTCCCATAGTTTGCCTAGAATCTGTTCCGGAGAAAGAACAAGATCAGGATTTTTCATAAACAGGCACAGCAATTTATACTCACTTGCTGTCAAGTCAAGTTGTTCTCCATTTTTATAAACTTCTCCCTTCAGCAATTGTACGTTTATACCATTGGAATCTAATTCAGTATCTGTCTGATAAAAGTTATCGCTTCTGCGAAGCAGAGCATTTATTCTCGACAGGAACACCGCCAGTTTGAATGGCTTTGTTATATAATCGTCGCCGCCAATATCGAGCCCCATTATGATATCCGTTTCTTCATCCGCAGCAGTAAGAAACATAATCGGTACCTTTGATGTTTTACGGATTTTTTTGCATATATCATAGCCGGAACCATCGGGAAGGGATATGTCCAGAATCACCAGATCATATTTCCCGTCTGTCCATAGTTTTTCCGCTTCAAGACTGGTACGGGCAATAGCTATCTCATACCCCTGCCTTTTGAGGGCAAAAGATAAACCGCTGATTAAGCTCAAATCATCTTCCACAAAGAAAATTCGTTTCATTGGTTTTTACCGTCCTTTATTTTTCTGCGTGACTATCGCCGTCAATGGGGTTCCTCACGTCTCTGGGAATAACCATAGCATACGCGACTTGAATGAGAATATCAACGGGTTTATCAAAGCTTGTCCTGGCGTCATTGTTTTGTGTATCACTGACATCTTCTGTCCTTGCTCGGCAAATTCGGAGATTCATGGATGATTATGATGGTCCACTGGCGGGGCTAGCGGAGAGGAGACGAGCGAATCCTCGGAAATCCCACTTTTATCGTGAGGATGTGTTCCTTCAGAGACACCTCAGCCACCTTGCCATTCATTTTCTCCAGCAGGGTTTTTACGATAGTAAGGCCCAATCCGGAACCGCCGTTGCTCCGGGATTTGTCTGCTGTATAGAACCGTTCAAACAAATGACCGATATCCTCTTCCCTCAGATTGGGTGCGGCATTGCGGACGGATAAAAAGGCATGGGATCCGGATTCCTCCAAAGTGATTTCCACATTTTCCTCCGCATAACGGGATGCATTGTTCAGCAGGTTCTGGATGATGCGGGTGCAGGCGACTCGGTCGCCGGATATTCGGACAGGATGGTTCGGAAGATGAATATCAAAGGAAATCCCAAGTTTTTGAAAGGATTCATATTGATCCGCCAGAACATCTCCCAACAATAAATTCAAATCCATTGCTCCTGTTTTAAGGGAGGCTTCCCGGACATCCAGCACAGATAATTCATATAGATTGTTGATCATGGATTTCAGACTATGCGCTTTATCCTCGGCGGTTTTCAGATATTTCTCCCGCTTTTCCTCCGGGCATCCCGGATTCCGGGACAATTGCAGGTATCCCAAAGTGGAGGTCAGAGGGGTCCGCAGATCATGGCTGAGGTTTGCAATGGAATCTTTTAACTGAAGATCGCTGCGGCGTGTGTCGATTCGAAGCTTCCTTTGAAAATCCAGGTTGTGGTTTACCGCCGCGGCAAGTTTACTGGGATCCCTGTCGACCAATGCTACGGTGACCTTTTTTTCTGTTTTCCCGTCGGTGCGTTCTTCCAGTTGCACGGTGATATCCCGAAGCTGCCTCTTCAGACGAAAAAGGCGGATTCCTGAAACGAGTGCCAGTATACTTATGACCAGTAACAGTATCCGGATCGTTTACACCGCCTTCTTTCCGTGATTCGCTTCCTATCTTTTTTCTCATGTCATTTTAACTCACATTTACGGAACACACAATAGGCAGCGCTCAGAGGCAGGACAGTCCAGATAATGGCTATGCCGGCTGTCCACAGCGTCTGCGAGGGAGTCAGTGTTGCATACAGGGCATATCGCATCAGGAAAGCGGGATGCAGCAGCAGGGGCAGGGTCGGTGTCAGCGGGTAGGCCATTCCAGGCGCTTTGGCCAGCGGAGCTTCCATCGCAGGTAACGTCCAGAACATTATAAGGAGGAAAATTGCGGATACTGCCATGGATTTTGCGGTATCGCGAAACAGGACAATAAACAGGATACAGGATGAAAAAGCGCAAAAATCCAGTAGAAGCAGAAGGAAAAGGACTCGTATCAGATAAGGGACCACAATCGCCGCGGAGGGCATGGGGACTCTTCCGATCCAGCACAGGGCTGCCAGCAAGACAGGGATCAGCACGGTGATATTGATCACTGTGAAACCGACAATGCACTGGCTTGCGAAGATCTTTGCCCTGCTGTGCCCTGCAGCGACTTCCAGGTCCACGGTCCGGCTGGAAAACGGCTGGCTGAGCAGCATGGCAGTAAACGCTCCGCTGACGATCATCAGTGGAAGGATGCAGTCTGCTGCCGCATTCATAAAAAGGCCCGTCCAATCCGGGGAAACCCCGGCGACCATGGGCGTTTCTGTCATATATTGATCCCCGCCCATGCCAATCAAAAGGAAGGAAAATACGCAGCATATCGCCCAGGTCCACCAGAAAATGGGCTGATGACGCAGCTCGAACCATCTGTGTTTCATTAAATTGCTCATTTCGTATACGCCTCCTTAACGCAGTTCCGCCCGGCGGAAAGTAAAAATGGAAATCGCTGTGAGCCAGGCGAACCACAATGCTCCGGCCAGGATGCCATAAGCAGGGGAAATCGTCCCATCTGCCGTTAAAATCAGAAGCCCAGCCGGCAGAATTTTTGACCATATGGCAGTATGGGGACTGTTCAATAAAAGAATCATGATAAAATACAGGACGATGGGGATGCCAGTCGTACGGCCAATATCACGGAAGCAGACGGCGGATAGCAGGGGAAGGGCATTGATGGCACATCCTAGAAGGAGCAGCGACCATACCACACCAAACCCATGCAGAAGATGTTCCGCGGAAATTGCTGTTCCCCATCCATTTTTCAGGGAGCAGAAAAGGATAAGGAGAAACGGAAAGCAAAACAAAAGAAAGTTTGCCGCAGCTGTAAAAACAATCGTTTTTGCAATCAGAACAGAGCTCCGGCTTCTTCCCGTCATCAAGCCATGGTACAGAGTACGGTCGGCAAAATCACCGCCGAGGGAAATCCCCCCGTAAATACAGGCCAGGAGTACGGTTGCGATTTCTTTTTTCATGCATTCCGTCAAAGCAGACTGCCCGGACAGATCCCACACGGAAGTTCCCGAAAGCATAATCATGTTGAACAGAACGACTGCAATGGAAAGAGCTCCGAAGTTTTTATCGTGAACGAATTTGTACCATTCTGTGTGCAGGAGTTTTCCCATATTATCGGCCTCCTATTTTATGAAAGAAATAATCTTCCAGGCTGTCTCCGGCAAGGCTGAGACCTGTCACAAGCAGTCCTGCCCGGGAAAGAGCCTGCGCCACTTCCTCCATATTGTCCAAATGGTCGTAGAGGCGGACGGTGCCATCCGGCATGACCTGAAAGTTCGTCGTGAGAAGATTGTTTTCCAGCGTAATTGTTGTTTGGGCGGCATCGTTTGTCTTGATCGCAATATGTCGCCTGCATTTTTCATCCAGTTCCCTCTGCGTCAGTTCCTCCAGTACGCGGCCCTTGTGCAGCAGGATATAACATGTGGCTGTCTGATACAGCTCATTGAGAATATGGCTGGATACAAGAAAGGTAATTCCTCTTTCCTGATTGAGCTGCCGGATCAGATCCCGTATCTCCACAATGCCGGATGGATCCAGGCCGTTGATCGGCTCATCCAGAATCAGGAATTCCGGGTCATTGAGCAAAGCCATTGCGATGCCCAGCCGCTGGCGCATACCAAGAGAAAAGTGACGCACGGCTTTTTTGCCGGTGTCGGATAAGCCCACCAGCTTCAATGTTTTGCCGATGCAGTCCCGGTTTGGGATGCCGCGCTGAATGCGCTGCGCCTCCAGGTTCTGCACCGCAGTCATGTTTTTATATAGCGCAGGGGTTTCCACCATGCATCCAATGCGGGCCCGCTGCCTTTGCAGTTCTTTTGTTCCCGATTTTCCAAACAGCGCCATGCTTCCCTCTGTTGGGAACGACAAGCCAGTGATAAGACGTATCGCAGTGGTCTTTCCCGCACCGTTTTCGCCGATAAAACCATACACTTCTCCGCGCCGCAGGGAAAGATTGATATGATCCAGTGCCAGGTTGTTCCGATATTTCTTTGTCAGGTTTCTTGCTTCAAATATGACTTCTTCCATTCCGTTCATCTCCCATGCTCTCCATTATGAACGGCAATTCTCAAGAGTTTCTAAAGAAAGATGAAATGCTCAGGAGTGGACGGCAAGTTTGTATCCGATGCCCCAGACGGTTTCAATAAACTGCTGATCCGGGCAGACAGATTTTAATTTTCGCCGGAGATTGCTGATGTGGGTATTGACCGCATTGTCATCGTAATGGTATTCTTCCTTCCAGACGCTTGTAAAAAGATTGGCCTTGGTAAACAGTTTCCGCGGGTTCTCCAGAAACAGTCTGAGTATTTTCATTTCCATTCCGGTTAATGGGACTTCTTTCCCAGCCACGGTGCAGCAGTTGGTTTCCGTATTGAATTCCAGCGGCCCGGCGGCAAGCAGGGGAGAGGAGCTGCCCCGGCTTCGCCGCAGGTTGCTTTCCACTCTTGCCAGTACTTCCTCATTATCGAATGGTTTGGTGATATAATCGTCTGCGCCGGTGCGAAGCATATCAACTTTCACAGACGTTTCTCCCCTGGCGGAAAGGATAATCACCGGAGTGTCGGAAATGCGCCGATAGTGCCGGAGCAATTCCTCACCCGGAATCTGGGGAAGCATCAAATCCAGCAGAACCAAATCGAATTTCCTGTCTTTCATCGTCCCGTATGCGGAATTTCCTGCAAACTCTGAAACGCACTGATAGCCATTTCCGGACAGTATGCTGCAAAGCAGCTGGTTGATTTCCTTGTCATCTTCAATCACCAGGATATTTGTCATGCTCCTGCACCTTTCCATTTTTCAATCATAGGAGTCTCTTTTGTCATGCTCCTGCACCTATCCATTTTTCAGTCATAGGATTCTCTTTTGTCATGCTCCTGCGCCTTTCCATTTTTCAGTCATAGGAGTCTCTCTTCCGGTTTCCATTTTATCATTTTGTAAAGGCCGCAACCACATATTTATAAAATCATTGTAATTTCACTTCTGATATGATACAAGTATTGTTATAAACATCAGGAAAGGAATGGAACCTAATGACAAAGATCATTTATGTCCCCCTGGATGAAAGGGCCTGCAACTATATTTTTCCACAAAGTCTTGCCCGGATGGCCGATGGGGCGGAGCTGCTGGTCCCGCCGCGTGAATATATGGGGAAGATGAAAGCGCCGGCAGATTATGAGCGGATCTGGCAATGGATCTTTCAAAATGCACCGGATTGTGAGTATGCCATACTTTCCGTGGACACTCTGGTTTATGGCAACATTATCAATTCACGGATTCATCACCGTTCCCGTGAGGAATGTGAAAAGACGCTGGACAACTTCAGAAAGCTGAAGGAACAGAATCCAGCCTTGAGAATCCATGCGTTTAACCTTGTGGCCAGGGTGGCAGCCTCCAATGATTCCCATGAAGATCCGGATTATTGGGAAAATTACGGTAAATGGATCTGGCGTTATGCCTATCTGAAGGACAAAATTGACCGCGGCCATGCCAGCGATGAGGAAACGGCCGAGCTGCCAAAGCAGACTGCCCGGATCCCGTCAGAATATCTGGAGGATTTTCTGGCGCGCCGGAAAGTGGACCGTTTTGTCAACCTGTATTGTGTTGACCTTGTGCGGGAAGGGATCTTTGATCTTCTCACCATACCCAAGGATGATACGGCGGAATATGGGTATGCAGCCATGGATCAGTCCGCCATTGCCAAAAAAGTCCGGGCGGAAAGACTGATGAACCGGGTATTCGTTTATCCGGGCGCCGATGAGGTAGGATGTGTGATTTTTGCCCGGGTTCTGAACCTGATTCATCACTATACGCCCCGTGTCTATGTTCGGTATTCTTCCACGCTGGGACCGGCGATTGTGCCTCTTTATGAGGACCGTCCCCTGAATGAAAGCATAAAGTCGCAGATTACTTCCGTCGGAGGCATCCTGGAAGATAATCCGGATCGTTCCGACTGTATGCTGGCGGTTAATTCTCCGGGGAAATACATGATTGAATCTGTCCATCAGGAGACCAAGGACCTGACATTTTCCAGTCATATCAACATGCATGAATTCCTGCGGTATATCGGGTACTATGTGGACAATTACCAGAAAGCCGTCGGCCTTGCAGAGGTCTCGGTAAGCAACGGCTGCGAAAATGAATTCATGGATTATGCCGCAATCTCCGGGGTATTGGATCAGGTGCAGGCAGTAGGCGGCTGGAATACTTCGCAGAATACCATCGGCGTGGTTCTGGCCCAGACAGTTCTGGCTTCTCTTTATGATCGCTTTCAAAAGAGCTACAGACAATTCCGGCTCTCGGAGGAATTCAAGCTGCGCAGTATTGTCTGTGACTGGCTTTACCAGTCCAACGTTCTCCGCTCCTTTTTGAAGGAGACAAAAGGGAAGCTCGATCCATTTGCATTGGGAGAAAAGCGGGAGGCGACCTGCAGCTATTTCAGGGAGCATCTGGATGAGCTGATTCATCTGAAATTCGGGGGAAAATACAAGGGCGCCGATATCGTCCTGGACCACTTGTCTTTTGACTGGGACGGTGCAAACTTTATCAATCTTCATGTTTCTCTGGAAAACATAAAAATGCCGGAATAAAAGCGGAATGGGAAAGGTCAGGATCCGGACCATTTTATAGGGCCATAAAGCAAAAGCGCGCAGCCTGTGGACAACTTTCTGTATTATGTCGTCCCGGACTGCGCACTTTGTGATTTCAGCTGCGCACTTTGTGATTTCAGCTGCGGCTTTGTGATTTCAGCTGCGCACTTTGTAATTTTAATGGGAAACAACAAACAAGTCCATATCGTCTTCCACGGTACCGATTCCGGAGATTCCGAAGTTTTGAACAAGAACTTTTGCCACGTTGGGGGAAAGAAAGGCCGGCAGCGTGGGGCCAAGGTGGATGTTTTTGATCCCCAGGGACAGCAGTGCCAGCAGGACCAGGACTGCTTTCTGCTCATACCAGGCGATATTGTAAACGATGGGCAGGTCATTGATGTCGTCCAGCCCGAAAGCTTCCCTGAGCTTCAGCGCAATAACTGCCAGGGAGTACGAATCGTTGCACTGACCGGCATCCAGCACGCGGGGAATTCCGCCGATATCCCCCAGGTCCAGTTTGTTGTAACGATATTTGGCACAGCCTGCTGTCAGGATAACGGTGTCCTTTGGCAGCTTTTTGGCAAACTCCGTATAGTAATCCCTGGACTTTGCACGGCCATCACAGCCGGCCATAACCACGAACTTTTTTATGGCTCCGGATTTCACGGCATCCACAATGTCGTCTGCCAGGGCCAATACCTGGTTGTGGGCAAAACCGCCGATGATTTCTCCATGTTCGATTTCCTCCGGGGGAGCACAGCGCTTTGCCTGTTCGATGATTTCGGAGAAGTCCTTTTTCTTACCGATGCCGCCGGGAATGTGTTTGCAGCCGGGATATCCGACTTCGCCCGTGGTATAAAGACGGTCCCTGTAGCTGTCCTTTGGAGGCACGAGACAGTTGGTGGTCATCAGGATCGGACCGTGGAACCGTTCGAACTCCTCTTTCTGTTTCCACCATGCATTGCCGTAATTGCCGATGAAATTGGGGTACTTCTTGAAAGCCGGATAAGAATTGGCCGGCAGCATTTCGGAATGGGTGTAAACATCTACGCCAGTGCCCTGGGTTTGTTCCAGCAGCATTTCCAGATCCCGCAGGTCATGGCCGGATATCAGAATGCCCGGGCGGGTGCCCACACCGATATTTACTTTTGTAATCTCCGGATTGCCATAGGCGGTGGTGTTGGCCTTGTCCAGCAGCGCCATGCCTTTCACACCGAACTCCCCGGTTTCCAGTGCCAGGGCGACCAGGTCGTCTGCAGTCCTGGAATCGTCCAGTGTCGCAGCCAGTGCGCGCTGAAGGAAGGCATCCACCTTTTCGTCATCCTGCAGCAGGGCGTTTGCATGGCTTGTATAGGCGGAAAGGCCCTTCAGACCATATAGGATCAGTTCCCGCAGGCTGCGGATGTCTTCGTCTTTGGTGGAGAGCACACCGACTTCAGACGCTTTCGCCTGAAACTCTGCCGGATCATCGGACGACCAGAGTGCAGCGTCGGGCAGCGCTTTTTTATTCTGCACCTGCTCCTTGAGCTCCTGCTTTTTGCCCAGTGTTTCCCTGATACGGGAAGTAATGGCATCCTTGTTGAAATTCACGTTTGTTATGGTGGTAAAAAGATTCCGGGTGACCATATGGTTGACTTCGTGAGGAATTTCCTTTCCCTCTGCGCGCAGCTGTGTGGTCACGGCGGAAAGACCTTTGGTCACATACACCAGCAGATCCTGCATGGCGGCGACTTCCGGTTTCTTTCCGCAAACTCCGGCCTGTGTGCATCCGGCACAACCGGCAGTTTCCTGACATTGAAAACAAAACATTTTATTTTGCATGGAATATCTCCCTTCTAAACGGTTGATTGTCTGTTTGTTTCTTCTGTTTGTTTCTTATTGGAACAGCTTAAGACTATCATGCGCAGCAAAAAGATTCCGTAACATATGTTACGGAATGGACGGAATGGACGCCTTAAAACCTTTAAGACAACTCTGCGGGCTTCAAAAGGACTTTTTTGTGATCATTATTGATCATTGTTGATCATTGTTATAGGATATGCCGCAGCTTTCCCCTATCCGGAATGAAGATATCGTTTCGATGGATGGCAATGAGCCCTTCTGCCTGCATTTTCATAAGCTCCCGGGATACGGACGGGCGGGCGGCATTCAGGAAATCCGCCAGTTCTTCCCGGTTCATGGGAAGAGTTACGCTGCCGTCGGAAGAAGAATACAGAAGAAGGGTTTTTGCTATTTTCCGGCGCAGGGTGGTGCAGGACAGTATCTGCAGCCTTTGATTCAGGTAGTAGGCCTTTTGTGCCAGTATGGAAAGCATATTGGAAATCAGCTTGCTGTGATACTCACAGTTTTTCCCGCAGGTATGATACAAAAAGTCCCCGGGCAGCTGCAGAACCGCTGCGGCAGTAGCTGCCCGGGCATAATGGTCGTATCCCGTCTGCTTTGGGTCCTGTTGGTGCCGAAACAGGTAGACTTCCCCAAAAAGCTCCCCCGGCTGATCAAAGGTTGCCACCACACTGCGCTGTCCGTCGCTGGAGTCATTGCCTACCAGAACAGTTCCTTCCAGAAGGACAAACAGGTTTTCCGGAATTTCTCCCTGCCGGAAGATGAATTCCTCTTTTTCGTAGTTTGTACAGACGGATTTGCTGCACTTCAGGCACCCCTGTATTTCCGCATCGGACATGTCGCCAAACAGGGCGCTTTTTTTCAGCCGGGAAATCATGATTGTTCTCCTTTCTGCAGGTTCATGTTTACCATATACTCCCTAACGTCAATCTTTCTGTATGAGGTTGAATATACGTCATAATCAGGCTGCCCTGTACCGGATCATTCAATGCCGGGCTGTTCGGCCGGCTCTCCTGTACCAGGGCGTGTCAGGTTTTTCATCCAGTTGTACCGGTTGACCTTGACCACGGCGACGAAGCATTTTAAAATCTGGTCTGATTTCAGACAGGCAAAGACCACCCAGGCCGGGGCGCCGAGGGACGCAGCAATCAGTGCTGAGGGCAGTACCACGCCAAATACAAAGATGGTATCATTTTTAAAGACAAACGAAATGTCTCCGCCGCATTTCACCAGCCCAAAGAGGCAGGGACCCTGATAGGCTCCGCCAATGGTGGTAACGGCCAAAACACGGATCAGAAGAGCGGCTTCCCGGGCTGCTGCCGTGCTGATGCCTCCGCCAAACACACCGGAATACAGGTGGATAAAAGGTTTGCTGAGTCCTGCCACCAGCGCTCCCGAAAGCAGGCCGACAAACAGGAAAATCACCTGGGTGGTCCGGGCATATTCCTTCATGAGATCGTATTTCCCGGCTCCCACTGTTTTCCCGGTAAGGATGCCGACCGCGGAAGACAAACCGGAGATCGCGATATGAGCCAGCGTGCCCATGGTATTGGCCACGGATACTGCCGTGGCAACGGAAGCATTAAAGAAGTGTCCGAAGATCATGGAATTTCCCATCAGGTTTACGCTCCATACCAGTTCGCCAGCGATGAGGGGCAGTCCGTAATGGATAAAATCATGCAGAAGCGTCCGGTCAAACTGCCGCATATCGGAAAACTGAAGGCTCAGCTTTTTGTCAAATACAAAAACATAGACCATCATCCCAGCCGCTTCGATGACACGTCCGAT
>DHDO01000031.1:31305-36797 GCA_002399435.1 Firmicutes bacterium UBA4874 | reverse complement strand
GCAGGTATACGATGCCTTCCCGGACGACTCCCGGCTCAGAGGTGAAAATGCCGATTACCGCACCGGGGAACAGCAGACAGATCAGAGACACGGCTGCGCCGACGGTAAGGGAGAGACGTACTCCGATGGCGATAATGCTTTTGATGTGGGCGACATCTTTCTTTCCCCAGTATTGGGCAGAGAGAATCAGGATGACTCCGCTGATGCCACTGGTAAACATCTGTACAAAGGTGTTGATCTGGCTGGCAAAGTAAACGCCGGACACCGCCTGATCTCCCAGGGAGCTCACCATCAGGTTGTCCGCAAAGGAGGAGAGGAAGGCAATCAAGCCCTGGGCTGCCACCGGCAGGGCAAGGGTGATCAGGCTTTTATAATAGGATCGGTCCCGGGTCAGAATATGCATCAACAATGGACTTCCTTTCTCAGAGTTGCTCCTGAAGCAGACTCATCTCTCAGAGTGCTCCTGAAACAGACCCATCTCTCAAAGTTGCTCCTGAAACAGACTCATTTGCTCTGAAGGAGTGCGCAGCACGGCGTGTTCCAGGCGCTCGTTGGGACGTACACTGCCATTTCGGCGGACTTCATCGGTTTTCAGGTAGGAATTCCGGCTGTACAGGGCCTGTCGGACGGAAATCTGATAAATCAGGGCAAACCGGTTGGTAATGGAGCTCTGGCTCAGGTCGGAAAGACAGATCATCTGGGTGTGGAACCTATCGGCGATGCGCAGCATGGCTTCCAGCAGATGCCTGGAGGATGTCTTGCCGAAGGGATTGTCGATCAGGAAAGCTCTTGTCGTGTTTTTCACACCGTTTTTTCCCATAATGCTGTCCCGGCGGTAGCTCATCAGGGCAGAAACCAACACAAAGCACGAAACGAACAGCTCGCCTCCGGAGTTCTCCACCAGCACTTCTTCCCAGGTGCGAAGCTTGCTGTTTGCCGGAATGCGGTCCACCTTATACAGCCAAACGGGAATATGGGCCGTATCGGTCACCTGGCTCAGCAGCTCCCGGTCGGAAAACAGACTGCTGATTCGTTTGCGCAGGGTTTCCTCCGTCAGGGCACCCTCCGACTTTTCTGCCCGCAGTGTGGCAATACAGTTTTCCACATAGGATGTCATACGCTCAGTCTCGCTTCCATCCAGAGCCTCAGGTATGCCGATTTTCAGGGTCTGACGGGGCGGGGCGTCCGGCCAGATCTTTACATAGGATCCCCTGGAGAGTCTTTGCAGTCCGTCATAGAGATTTTGCCCCTGAATCAGGGCATGCCGGACAATGTTCCTTTTATCCGTTTCCAGATGAGCCAGGTCGGATCTCAGGACGATAAGGGTGTCCTGCAGACGGTCGGACTGTTCCACCATACGCTCGTAAACGAAATAATAGGCGTCATATGTTGCGGCAGTTTCCTTAAGCGGGATGTTCTTCAGGTATTGGGACAGGATGGGATGCCGGTCCGAGTAGTTCCGGCGCAGGTCTTCCAGCCGGTTCCAGACGATCTGCCGGGCTTTTCCGTTTTCCTCTTTTGCCTGGTCATAGGCGCTTCCCAGCCGCAGGATGTCGATATCCTCCCAGGCTCCCTGCCGGGGCTGTGCCAGGGGAGGTACTTCCGCAGGAGCGATATAGCGCTGGATGCTGTTGGATTTTCCATTCAGCTCCCTTTGCAATTTGTCATATTCCGCTTGCTTTTTCCTGTATTGACGCAGCAGATCATTTGCTTCCTGCCGTCGTCGCGGGTAATCCCCGAAAATCTGATCTTTTGGCAGGGGCTGCTGCAGCCCGGCAGCAGCAAGGGACTTCTGGGCCTGCTCCAGACGTTCCCTGGCAACTGCGGCGTCGGCTTCCGCTTTCGCAGCCTTTTCCTGCGCAACGTCTGCCTTCCTTTCCAGTTCCCGCTCCTTCTTTTCAGCGCAGGAAAGCGATTCCTCGGAAAAGGACAGGCTTTCATACCTGGAAGGGGAGAGGTGTTGGTATCGTTGAAGGGATTTCCGGGCAGACTGCTCTGCTTCGGCTTCATCGTCGATCCGTGCCTGAAGGAGTTTTTCATCCCTGTTTCGCCGGGAAAGGATATCCTGGTAACGCTCCTCCAGCACGGGAAGGCTGTCGGCCAAAGGTTCTGCGATCCGGGGAATGTCCTGGGGCCGCCCCAGTTTGTCACGCTTTCCGGTGCACTCGTTTCGCTCCTGGCGAAGCTGTTTCTCCCCTGCTTCCATCCTGTCCAGATGTTTTTCCAGACTGCGGCAAAGCTCCTTGTTTTCTGCAAACTGCTGTTCCAGGAGATGGACTTCGGCTTCCAGCTCCCGCTTTTGTTTCCAATCCGCCACATATTGTGCATTCTGATCCAGGAAATCGCGGAATCGATCCATATCCCGGCGTGCTTTTTCCATTTGCCCCTCGTTTTGATGCAGTGCTTCCGCAGTCCGGTCCGATTCTTTGCGGTTCCGCTCCATTTCCTCTTTCAATTCTTTTCTGCGCAGGGTGATTTTATGGTAGGTTTCTTCCGCTTTTGTCCTGACCTCCGTGTATTGCTCCCTGCTTTCCGCAGTATAGGGAAAGGCTGTCAGAATGCGCAGATCGGCTTCCATCCGGCTGCGTTGTTCTTCCAGATGCTTTTTTACAGCGGTTTGCTGCTTGATTTCCTGCTGCAGCAATTCAGCATATGCCTCCCGGGTCTCCGCCCGCAGACTTCTTTCATTGTAAAGGCAAGCCAGACGGAGCTCCGGAGGAAACTCCACGATCCGGTCCGTTATCTGCCGGACTGCGGCAACGTCTTCAAATGCCATAACCGGGCAGATCCGGTTCAGGGCTTCTCCATCCGCAATGGGCAGACGTCTGAGATCCGCCCGGGAGACCAGAAAGCAGAAGGGAAGCATGGGATTGGCCTTCAGACAAGCGTCCTGTTCCTTTTGGCCCAGCCTTCGCAGATAGGTCTCACCGGTATCAAATACGATCCCCGCTTCTTCCAGAAGTTCGCCGAACCGGCGGGCGGTATGCAGATTGCCGGATTCGCAGTCCCGGAGGGTTTCCGCAGAGGTAAGGAGCCGTCTTTGGGTGCTTTCCCATTCCTTCTGCGCCGCGGCCAGGGTCTGTTCCATGATATTCTGGCAGGCGTGTTTGTCGTAGAGGAGTGCGGGATCCATGTTCTGCCGCTCCAGTACCTCCTTTCGTTCCCTCTCTGCTGTTTCAAAGGCTTCCAGTGCCTGTTTCTGCCGTTCCAGGGCAATGCCGGCTGCTTCGTGTTCCGTTTCGAGAGTTTCCTGCTCTTCTTTCTGACTGGCTTCCTGTGCCCGGTTTTCTTCGACGGATTGCTCCAGCCCTTTTCTTTTTTCTTCCAGGGAGGCTGCCCGGTTCTGCAGTTCCTCCCGGGCCCGTTGGATTTCCTGCTGCGGCACTTCTCCCAACAGGTTCCGGGGAAGGGAAAGAGAAAGCTCCTGCAGGTTTTTTTCTTCTTCCAGGCGGAAGGTTTCTGTCCGCTGTTCCAGTCTGCCTATGGCCTGAGCATCCCTTTGCCGCTTTGCTTCCAGATCTTTTCCCAATTGATCCGCCCTGGCAAGCTTCGGGAGGCTTTCTTTCCGGTCGGCTTCCAGATGAGCAAGCTCCGACTCCTTCTGCTTCAATAATTCCCCGTAACGCATCCAGAGAGTTCCGACCACCCGGTTGAAATCTTCGTCCGACCGCCCGGCACGCAGCTTTTGCAGCTGATCCGTCAGGGAGAGCCGTCTTTCCCGTGCTTCCCGGCATGCTTTGGCATGCTGGGAAGCTTCCATGCATTCCCGTTCCTCCCTGGCCCGGTTTTTTTCCTGATTTGCACTGTTCAGCACGGAATGGGCCTTTTCCAGAAGCTCCTGCTGCTGTCCGGCAGCTTCTTCCTTTTGCAGGAACTGTTCCGAAACTTCTTCCTCGCGGATCTGCTCCAGATTTGCATTTTGCTTCTCTTCCCCTGTGGCAAGTTCCTCTCTTTTCCGTTCCGTTTCCTCCTGCTGCTGCAAAAGGAATCGATGGAGACCGGACAGTTCCCCTGCCATTTTTTCGGATTCCTCCAGCCTGGCGCACAGATCGGAGATGCCTTGAAGAAAATCGTCCGTTTCCTGAGAGAAAGCTTCCAGCAATTCTTTCTCCTGCAGTTTGTCTTCCTTATCCAGAATGGAAGACATAAGGGTACGGAACAGCTCCGTGAGCTCCGAGCTGCCCTGGCTGAGTTCCTCGGACACGGTTTTCAGGATCCATCGATCCATCAGGCTGTCGGAGGTTTTGCAGGCGGAAAACAGTTCGTCCACACCGCCTTCCTTGTCGTTGATGTCGGCAATGAGCTTCCATTCCTCCGGCAGGATACCATACTGCCGCAAAGCCGCCCGGTAGGCTTCGCTTTCATCGAAGGCAAAACAGCGGAGCTGGAAGGAATCGCCTTTGGCCTGCCTCAGCTGATTGCGGGCTGCTTCATAGGGCATATAGGTTATGCCGCCTTCCCGGTGCTCAATCAGGGGAATGTTGCGGATATCGTAAGCATTGGCTTCACCATAATAGTTGAGAAAGGTAAAATATTTGGTCCGGGATGCCTGATCGCCGGACTGGCCGATGGAACACATGGCAATCCCCGTCATCAGATAAAAAGGCTGTTCCGTATTGTCCAGCTTCCATTCCAGCATAATATAGGTGGGAGCGCTGGTCCGGGAAAGATAATATTCGATCTTTCGATTATGGATGCGGCGGGTGGGGAGAATGGGCTGCAGCATCATCTGGACCAGCACGCTTTTCCCTCCGCCGTTGGCAAGATTGAGAAGCATATTTTCCCCATCGCAGCTGTCATACATTTCATCCAGGATGATACGTCTCTCCCAGCTGACATTGGCAATTCGGATCCGATTGATTTCAGGCATGAATGTTTCCCGCCTCCTCCCTTGCGAAGAGATTCTGGATCGTGGCAATCCGTTCCTCACTGAGGTAATAATGTACCATCAGATCATCCAGCCGCCGGGTCGTGCGAATTTCCTTCTGTTCATCATAGAAGGTCAGCAGCTTTTGCTTTTCCAGCAGGCGGCAGGCTTTCAAGACAGTTTCTTCCCGGGAGGTACGTCGGTTCTCCTCCCGGACAGATTGGTTGTTCCAGGCCTGGGCTACCTGGGTGAAATTGATTTCCATCTGCTCCTGCCATACCGGGGCAGCCTGCCCGTCGGGGACGGAAAGACGCCGGTCCAGCTCGGCCACAATATCCCTGATCTGCAAAAACGGGGTGCGCTTCGGGTCTGCGTTTTTCCCGCCGAAGAACAGGTACAGAATGATCATGATAATGTAGCACTGCAAAAAGGCATCCACTGTACGGGCGGTACTGCCGATGCCCTTGCGCATGTCTCCCAGTGATATGCTGAGAAAGGGATTGTCCATCTCCGGCACCAGATACACTGCGTGAGGGACTTCCACCAGGTGAAATGCCAGCTCCCGGGCAAAATCCTCCAGCTCGGACCGGACCTGCGGATCCTTGAAATCGGCAAACAATTCCGG
>DHDO01000031.1:0-31036 GCA_002399435.1 Firmicutes bacterium UBA4874 | reverse complement strand
ACAGGGAGGCAGGGTGCAGGCAAACATCCGTCCGGCTTTTTTGATCCGGATGCACTTCAGCCCGTAGAAATCCGGGTGCAGACGGCCGACCTGCCCCAGGCAAAAGGACAGGTCAAATTCTCCCGTACTGTCTTGCGTCCATTCGGCATGCTGCTTTTTCCACAGACTCAGATCTATTTTTTCGGTTTCATAAAGACGCAGTATGGCAAGGAACAGAAGACGTTCCCTGCAAAGCTCCCCGAACCCTTCCTCCTTTTGGAGAGCGAGATAAAACGATGCAAAGGAAAAGCCCTCCGGATGAGCTGCAGCGAAGCGGAGCAGCTCATTTACCACCCGGACATGGGAACGGCTGCGCCAATTCCGGCGTTCCCTTGCTTTCTCTTCGGATTCCATCGCTTCCTCTTCCCTGGATTGCTCCTGATCCGATTCCCGTACTTTGGCCTGGCGGTCATAGATCAGCTCCAGGTTCAGGAACCGGGGAAATTCCGGCTGGAACAGGGGAGCCAGAAGACCGCGGCTGAGGCGGTCCATTTCCTCCGGCCCTTTCATAGTAAAGGATGTAAGGGGGATGAGGATCTCATCCTCCATATTGTACCGGCGGGTGAAATGAAAAACAATGGAATCCTCGAGAACATTCAAATACAGTTTTTTCATTGCTTCGCACCGGATGAGCATCTGTCTTTGGAGAGAAAGAGCGCGCCGTACATTGTCCAGGATGCCGAGGACTTCCTTTCGGGCTTCCAGGGCGCTGTCGTCCAGATAGCCGCGGCGCCTTTCCTCTTCTTCAAACTGGTTCTGCGCAAGCCGTACTTTTTGTTCGATGCCCTGCATGGTTTCGTATTCCTCAGCCAGCATGGCGTCCACGCTGTGCATCAGCACGTCATAATCCTGACCTGAAATGGAGGATAAATCCCCGCGGATCTGACGCTCGAACTGTTCCAGCTCCCGGCGTTTCTGGATCAGCATCCGCACAAGCTCCTGGCTCTGTCCGATTGCTTCCTTATAATAGTGCTTCTCGATCTGCATCTGCAGACGGATTTCCTCCATCTGAAAGCCCAGTTGGTCGTCCACTTCCTTGGTGCGGAAGAGAAAGTCATATCCCTGTTTGGTCAGCTCAAAGACAATCTGGTTGTGGTCGTTGACCGAATCGGCAATCAGCCGGACGGTCCATTCCCGGAAGCCGGCGGAATAATCCATCGCCTTGTAGGTGCGTTTCACACCCTTGTTCTGAAGGATGTCCTTCACAAGGTACCGGGCCAGGGTGTCGGTTTCTGCCGGGGAAAAATGTTTGCCGTAGCACGGAAGAATGTCTCCCAGAAAGCCGGAGATGCTCTCCAGAGTGCAATCATGATCTTCGGAAAGGGTGCGTTCCATAATATATACCAATACGGAAAAGAGCAGATTGTCGATCTCATGCGGTGCAAACTGCTGCTCGATATCATTGTTCCGGTTCAGCCGGTTTACGACAGAGTCCACTGCGGCAACAAACTCCATCCGCTTTTCGAACCGTTCGAGAAAGTCAAACATCACGATCCTCCGTTATATCCACTGTATTCGTCAGATAATGCTCCAGAAACGGACGGTTCAGGATCTCCTGGGGGAGGTACCGCCCGCCGGCCAGCAGGGTTTTGATCTCATCAGCCTCTTCCGGGGGAAACAGTCTGAGAAAATCCGGCAGCCGCTCCGGCTTTGTCTGGTCGGTGTGGGATTTTCCATATCCGACTTTCCTGCTGCGCCTCAGCATTGCCTGATAAGCGGGTAGAAACAGGGAAACGGAAAGGGAAGGATTTTCAGCTGCGACGGAAAGGAAGATGTCAATCCCGGCGTAATCCAGATCGCCGAAGTACAGAAACTGCGGGGGCTGATACGGCAGGAGGGAAGCGTATTCCTCCAGAGCATGGGGGCGGGCGGCTTTCCTGCCTTCTCCCAACACCACGCCGTCCAGCCGGGCTCCAAATAACCTGTGCTTTTCAGGGAACTGCAGCAACAGTCTTCGCAGCGTATACCAGGTATCCTTGTTTTCCAGGATCAGCAGGGTGTGAATTTCGTCTCCTGTGAGATATCCGGTGAGATAATCAAAGAAAGGCTCCGGCGTCGGATAATAATTGAGACGGTTTTCCCATCCGTTAAAACGCAGGACGCTTTGGCAATGGGCGCTGTCCAGCACTTTTTCCCGGTTCCAGATGGAAAACGCCCGCTCGTTTTTTGACATGGGCACATCCAGACGGCTCCTGCTGTTTTTGAGATAGCGGCTCAGGGGAAGGAGAATGTCCCGATGCTTTCGATACAGTACGGGCCTTTTCAGATAGCCGGAAATATTCAGTTCCGTGGAAAGCTGCTTGATTTCCTCCAGAACATCGGAGTCATCTCTTGCCGGGTGCAGAATGCGGTACTTCAGCCGAAGAGGCGGCACCATGCCGTTATTGTTGCGGGGAGATCCAACCGGGCGCAGCAGGCCGGTCTCCTGCAGCTGCGCTATGGTATTATGGAGCTCCCTGTAGTTGGCAGGAGAGATCCATTCTCTCAGTTGATCAAGGGACAAAAAGGTGCCCTTTTGCTGTTTGATTTGAGATATGATGTTATTCTTTATCATTTGCCTCTCCTGCTCCATAGAATAAACAGAGCGCCGTATTCGCCCTTGCATTCATTTGCCATTTTACATCATGATAACATAGTGAATAAGGAATTTCAATTGGTACAGACAGTCCATAAGATGTAGACTCTTTCACATTCTGCACATTTTCGGCCCTTTCCAAATAAGATAATGGTATGTGATTTGGAAAGGAAGGATAAAGATGCGCTTTTATTATGGGGAGAAGAACCTGCACAGGGTTCTGGATGAAATGGAATTCTGGAAGCATCAGGAAGCCGAACACACGGTTGTCATTCGGGAAGTAGCCAGTGATCTGGAACCGGCTTTTGTCTGTCGGCTGCAGCAGTTTGAACGGGCCTTTCAACAAACAGAAGGGTTGACTGTGCGGTACATAGAGACTATTATCCGCTCAAAAGGGGATATCGGTCCGGATATGCAGCAGCAGATAATGGAGCTGATACGCTTTGCCATTTGCCAAAGCCAGCAGTTCATTTTGCTGCTCAATCAGATTTTGGCGGAAAGCGCGGCAGTGCAGAACAATAGCGTCGTTTCGACAGTTGTGAATCATATTCGCCGGGAATCAGAATATTTCATCGGGATCGCACAGACAATATTGTCATGTTGAAAATCGTGAAACATCTGTACGTATCGGAACATGCATGATAAAATCAGAACAGGAAATGCAGTTGTTATGATGATAAACAGGGAGGAATGAAAATGAACAGCAAGTATCTTAAAAACATTGAATCGGAGCAGGTCCTGTCCCTGCTGAAACTGGTGGATTACCAGCAAGGGCAGGTCGTCAGCCGGACTCTGGTCCAGAATGAGGCGGTCAGCATCACTCTCTTTTCCTTTGACAAGGGAGAAGAGATCAGTACCCACACTTCGGATGGTGATGCCATGCTGACGGTCCTGGAAGGCGATGCGAAGATTACCGTTGGCGGGAAAGATCATGCCCTGGCGCAGGGACAGACCATTGTTATGCCGGCTCAGGTTCCCCATGCAGTGGCAGCGGAGAATCCGTTCAAAATGATTTTGATTGTCGTGTTTCCCCAGGCGGATTGATAAAAGCCGGGGACGGATTCGTATGCTTCCTGTTTCATTAGCGGACCGACATAACATAGATCTGGCAGGGATTCCATTCATCCCAAAGGGTCGGAAAGCACTCCAGTTCCCGGAATCCCATTCTTTTATAAAAGGCGGACGTTTGGTCGTACTCCTTATAGTGCCCTTCCTGTACCGTTTTCACCTGAAGGAAGGAGTACCCATGTCCCTTTGCGTATGAGTGAAAATGTTCGAACAGAGCTCTTCCGATACCACACCTGTGATACTCTTTGCGAACTCCCATCACATAAATCTCCGCTGTATAAGGACTTGTTTCCTTCAGTGCAAGAAACCCGCGTGCTTTTCCGTTTTCTATATCTGCCCAGAAAGGCATCTCCCTGCTGCAGTGAATATACTCTGCCGTGCTTTCGGGAAGCCCGAACCATTCCGGCAGGGATTCCAGTATCTGTGTGGATATGTTCTCTTTTTGTTTCACATCTGTAATGCGTTGTACCATGTTCCCTCTCCCTGATATGGACTTCAGGAATATTATACGCTGGTGTATATAGCTTTGCTATCAATGCATTTCCTGGTCAATATTATCATATATCAAAAAATATTTATTGTATTACGATAAATAACAATTGATTTTCATAAAGAAATAGCTTATAATAAGAAGAGCTGGAATTTTGATTTTTATGAAATGATGACTTAAAGGAGGATCTTTTTATGAGTCAAGCCAAATTATCCAGGTGGCTCAAGGCCATTATGATCGGAGCGGGAATTGGTATCACCATTGTTTATTTTCTTATGATTCCCGTTGTAGGGAAGGACATCGTCACGCTGAATCCGGAATTTGCCTATTGCTATTGGCCCTGGCTGATTTTTCTTTGGATAACTTCTGTTCCTTTATATGCTGCTGCTGTTTTTGGCTGGAAGATCGCAAGGGAAATTGGGCTGGACAATTCCTTTTCCAGAGAGAATGCAGTGAGCCTGAAACGGATCTCCCAACTTGCTGTTGCAGACACCCTATATTTCTTTATCGGCATTGTTGTATTCAGTTTGCTGAACATGATTCACAGCAGTATCGTTATTGCGGCATTTTTCGTTTTATGTGTGGGCATTGTCATTATCATTGTGTCTGCGGGGCTGTCCCATCTTGTCTATAAAGCGGCAAAAATGCGGGAAGAAAATGAATTAACCATTTGAGGTGAAAATAAAGTATGATTGTGATCAATATAGATGTGATGCTGGCCAAAAGGAAAATGAGTGTCACTGAACTTTCGGATAAAGTTGGCATCACCCTGTCCAATATTTCCATACTGAAAAACGGGAAGGCAAAAGCGATCCGGGTTGATACACTGGATAAAATCTGCAAGGCACTGAAGTGTCAGCCGGGCGATGTACTGGAATGGAGGGAATAGGGGGCAGCCCTTCATCCCTTCAGAATCTCCAGCAGCTCTGCTGGCGTGTCCACGATCCGGCTTGCTCCGGAAGCCTGCAGGTCGGATTTGTTCCGGAATCCCCAGGAAACGGAAAGACAGTCGATCCCTGCATTCTCAGCGGTTTTGATATCCACCTCGGAATCACCGATGTATACGGAAGAAGCTTTTTCCGCATGAAGCAGCCGCATAGCCTCCAATGCAGTATCCGGACAGGGCTTCCTCCGGATTCCCTTTGATTCGCCGATGGCGACCGATATGACGTCCCGGAAATAGTATTCTGCCAGCTCCTTGACCAGGACATCGGCTTTATTTGAAACAATGGCCATGTGATAACCCAGAGCCTTTAGTTCCGGCAGGACTTTTTCCAGTCCTTTATAGGGCCTTGTCTTGTTACGGCTGTTCTTTGAATAATGGCTTCCAAAAAAGGAATAAATCTCCTGAAACTGTGGGTGCTGCTGTCCATCCGGTACGGATCGTTCCACCAGTGCCAGCATGCCGTTGCCAAGAAAACGCCGTACTTCCATTTTTGTTTTGGTTGGCAGATGAAATTTTGTAAGGGCAGCATTGACGCTGTCCCGTAAATCATCCAGAGTATCCAGCAGGGTACCGTCCAGATCCCAGATGATGCTATTATATTTTTCCATTGGTTTGTGGCAAGTTCCTGTTCCCTTTTGGGGATGGCCAGACAAGATGCCACGGTTCACCTCCTGTGGGATTGCTGTTTATGCTGTGAATCCCAAAATCAATCCTTCCCATTATCCCTTTTAAATATTTTGTTGTCAAGTTGGATGGTAAAATAATCAACGCCTTCAAAATATATGTATATCGGAAGGCGCATGAAGATAGGGAATTGATTCCATTTCCATTTCCACTGTCATGAATCATTGCATGGGATGAAGAGGGAGAGGGATCGGGGATCACAGGAAATGATAGATGACTCCGCCCAGGACTCCGGCTCCCAGCATGACGAAGACCGGGTCCACTTTTGTTTTCCTCAGGATGGTCACACACAGGGCAATCAGGGCAACTGCAATGAAGTCGATACGGTTTATCCGAAAGGAAACAGCGGCTCCGCTCCACACGGCCTGGACAATCATGGATATCCCTGCCGATGCGATCAGCCCCACGACAGCAGGATGAAGACCGTTTAGGATCCCCTGGATGTATTTCAGATCCCTGTACTTTTTGTACAATGCCGAGATCAGCAAAACGATAATGGTGGACGGAAGGATACATCCAAAAGTTGCTGCCATCGCTCCCTGGATTCCTGCGATGCGTGTACCGACGAATGTGGCGGAATTAATCGAGATTGGTCCGGGTGTCATCTGCGATATGGTGACGATATCGGTAAACTCCCTCATGTCCAGCCAGCCGTATTGATTGACGACCTGAGTCTGGATCAATGGCAATGATGCATAGCCGCCGCCAAAACTAAACATCCCGATCTGAAAGAATACCCAGAATAATTTAAGATAAATCATGATTGCCGTCTCCCTTTCCTGTCTCTTTTTTCACGGACAGGCAGCCGACCAGCCCGCAGATCAAAATAACATAAACCGGATTGACATGAAACAAGGCGGCTGCGATAAAGGAGCCTGCCATAAGGATCGCCGGGACGATCCAGTGATGTTCCTTTAAAATGGTTCGCCCCATGGTGATCACAACATCAATAATGACGGCGCAGACGCCTGCCTGCATGCCCCGCAGGACATTTTTCACAATCGTGTTCCCGATAAAAGCACTGTAACCAACGGAGATAATGGATAACAATATAAATGGCGGCAATACGGTTCCCAGTATTGCAACGAGAGCGCCGGGAATCCCGGAAAGCCGATAGCCAAGCAAAACGGCTGCGTTTACGGCAATTGCACCCGGTGAGGACTGCGCAATTGCTGTAAAATCAAGTATTTCCCTTTCATCAATCCAATGAAGTTTATCCACAAACTTCTTCTTCATTAAGGAAATGATGACATACCCACCTCCGAAGGTAAAAGCGCTTAACTGAAAAGTTTCAAGAAAGAGCTTCCAGTAAAATTTCTTATCCTGTTTCAAACAAAAATCCCCCTGTCTTTTTTCTTTGAGACGATCTTTCTTACGTTTGGAACGAATTCCCCGAATTACCGGTTTCCTTTTACTGTAAATCCACTGCCTGATATTGTTTTCCTCTATCTTTTCCTGTTCCTGTTCTATTATAGCCCTGAGCATTGCATAAGTATAATATTATTACTTTATATAAATCATATTGTTTAGCTTATGAATAGAAGTCTGCTTTTTTGTGTGGTAAAATAGATCAGGAACAAGGGCATACGATAGCAATGGAAGGTGAAACAGTTGACGGTACGACATATGAAAATTTTTGTAACGGTATGCGGGGAAAAAAGTATTACGAAGGCTGCGGAGAAGCTTCACATTGCGCAGCCTGCTGTGAGCATTGCTGTGAAGGAGCTGGAGGATCATTATCATGTCCGGCTGTTTGACCGCATCTCCCGCCGGCTCTATCTTACCGACATTGGCAGGAGCTTTCTTGAGTATGCGACTCATATTGTCTCACTGTTTGACGACATGGAGAGCAATATGCACCAATGGGAGCGCTCCGGCAAGCTTCGAATCGGCGCTTCCATTACGGTGGGGACTCACTTTATGCCGCAGTATGTCCGTGCCTTTTACGAAACGCATCCTCAGGCAAGGATAGAAGTTTTCATTGGCAGCTCCGATTTAATAGAAAAAAAGATTCTGCAAAGCGATCTGGATTTTGCCCTGATTGAAGGTGCAGTCCATTCCGATTATATACGCAGTGAAATCTATCAAAAGGATCAATTGGCTGTCGTCTGCAGTCCGTCTGACCCTTTGTGCGGAAAGGGCACGGTCTCCATGGAACAGCTTCTCTCCCGGCCGCTGCTGCTGCGGGAAAAGGGAAGCGGCACCAGGGAACTGTTTGATCATGCCCTTGCATCTCTGGAATATACGTACACCCCATCCTGGGAGAGCACCAGTACGGAGGCTCTTTTAAATGCGGTCCGGGAGGGCCTGGGCGTTTCGGTTCTGTCCGATATTCTGGTGCAGGAGGAACGGAAGAAAGGAACGATTGTGGAATTGAACGTGGAAAATCTGCATCTTGACCGGAGGTTTCGTATCATTTATCATAAGAACAAATATCTCACCAATACCTCAAGGGAATTCATAGAAATGTGCAAGGATTTCAGGGGAGAGACGGAGAACTAAGTCCATAAATCCATATGGAAAAGGAGAAAATACAGTGAAGGACAAGATAAAGGTTATCTCCTATAATATTCATGCCGGCAGAGATGCGGATGGGGGCTTCAATCTGGACAGGATTGCTCATATTATAGCGGAAGAAAATGCGGATATGGTTGGACTCAATGAAGTGGATCAAGGCACACGCAGAAGCAAAGGACTGGATCAGGCAAAATATATTGCTGACAAGTTACACTGTCACTATGTATTTGGCAAGGCTATCAACCATAGCGGCGGCGAATATGGGAATGCCTTTCTCTGCAAATATCCTGTGGCCGCATCAAAAAACCACAGATTGCCGGTTCATAGCTCAGCGATCAGTGAGCCAAGGTCGATGCTGGAATGTGATGTGAATAGGAATGGAAAATTGATAAAGGTTTTTACCACCCATCTTGGATTGAGCAAGGCTGAGAGGCAATTATCCATACAATATATTTTCAATGTGTTAGGGGCCATGGATACCAGTGTTGTTTTGCTGGGAGATTTTAATCTTGTGCATGCGAAGGATTTTGAAGAACTATTACCTCTTGGGAATGTACTCAGGGATACGGCGGAAGATATCGGGGACGGTTCTGATTTATTGACGTTTGATTCAAGGAATCCACGCGCAAAGATTGACTATATATTGTCTTCGAAAGATATGAAAACTTTGAATACCTATACACGGCCCTCTGTGGCCTCTGATCATCTGCCGCTTATATGTGAATTGGAATTTTAATAAAAGTAGAGATGATTAAGACAAGTTAATAAAAGTTAAAAAAGGGATAAGCTGAGGCCCGGCGATCCTTTTTTGTGTTTTCTTTGCGGGCAATGCTTGACAGATCCTGGAGCGGATGATAAAGTTTATAGGTATCATAAAAATGGAAAAACAATGAAATGCAATGTATCTGCCCGCTTTCTTTGCCGGAAGATACAGGGCTCTGTTTTTTACCCGACCGCAAGGTTTTCCGAGCGGAAAGGCGCATTCGGTGTGTGACTTCTTTTTAGCCGATTACTCTCTTTCTGTCCTGGAAAGGGAGTTTTTTATTTGGAAAGGAGCAGGCCTTTTTGGAAAAGAGAATCGGAATTGTGGGTATTGTGGTACAGGATCTATCCTCTGCGGATCGTGTCAACACTGTTTTACATGAGCATGCCGACTTAATTGTTGGAAGGATGGGTATTCCGTATCGGGAACGGGGAGTATCGGTGATATCGCTGATTGTGGATGGAACCAATGATGAGATCAGCGCCATGACCGGCAAACTGGGCCGGATTTCCGCTGTCAAAGTGAAGTCCATGATCTCAAAGATCGACCGGTAGCCGGAGAACTGCCTTAAAACGCGATGGACACCTTGATCATCGTCCGGTGGGTCGGTTTATGGAGGAGAATGCAGTGGTTTTTGGAGGAGAATGCAGAGGTTTTTGGAGGAGAATGCAGAGGTTTTTGGAGGAGAATACAGAAGGGAAGCGTAGGGTATGAATTTTCTCGAAAAGTATCAGAAGGAATTTGCGGAGTATGACAAACTGGACCATGACTTTATCGACGATGATAAAATATGGGCACAGTTGAACAAATGGGAAAACCCGTCCCGGGCAGATGTGCGGCGTGTACTGAAAAAGGCGGAGCAGTGCGTGCGTCTGGAGCCCGAGGAAACCGCGATATTGATTCAGAATCAGGACGAGAGCACCATACAGGAGATGTATGAGCTGGCTCATCAGCTCAAGGAAGAAGTGTACGGGGATCGGATCGTGTTTTTTGCACCGCTGTATATCAGCGACGAATGTGCGAACAACTGCCAGTACTGCGGCTTTCGCTCCAGCAACAAGTCCATGAAGCGCAGGACGCTCACCATGGATGAGATTGAGAAGGAAGTCCGGATCATGATCGGGGAAGGACAGAAACGCACCGTTCTTGTCTATGGGGAATCCCCGAAAACCAATGTTGATTTTATGTGCGATACTGTGAGAAAAGTATACAGTGTCAAGACGGAACACGGGGAAATCCGGCGCGCCAATATCAACTGCGCTCCGCTTACGGTGGAGGAACTGAGAAAGCTGAAGGAAGTGGGAATCGGCACTTTTCAGGTTTTCCAGGAGACGTATCACAGGGAGACCTATCGCAAAATGCATCCGGAAGGAACGATCAAGGGGCATTACCGCTGGAGACTGTACAGCATGGATCGGGCACAGCAGGCAAAGGTGGACGACAACGGCATCGGTGTCCTGTTTGGACTCTACGACTGGCGTTTTGAAGTAATGGGCCTTTTGTACCATACCATACATCTGGAGGAAACCTTCAACGGTGTAGGACCTCATACGATTTCCTTCCCGCGGATCACGCCTGCTACCGATACGCCGTACTCCGATCATCCCGAGTATAAAGTGGACGATGAAGACTTCAAGAAGCTGGTGGCCGTTCTGCGTCTCAGTGTGCCCTATACAGGCATGATCTGTACCGCACGGGAACCGGAAGCCGTCCGGAAACAGATGCTCAACTTCGGGGTATCCCAGATTGACGCAGGAACGCGGATCGGCGTAGGTGCCTATGCTGCCTCCGAAAAAGCCAATGCCATGCCGGATCAGGAACAGTTCTCCATCGGCGACGACCGTTCTTTGGACGGCGTTGTGCAGGAGGTATGCGACATGGGAGCCATTCCTTCCTTTTGCACGGCATGTTACCGCGCGGGACGCACGGGCGAGCAGTTTATGAAAGTGGCGAAATCCCGGTTTGTGCATAACTACTGTATCCCCAACGCGATCTTTACACTGAAGGAATATCTGTTGGATTACGCGACGCCGGAGACGAAGGCTAAAGGAGAAGAAACCCTTCGGAACCATGTGGAACAATTCAAGGGCGAACCTGTTTACGACACGATTCAAAAGAATCTGAAGAGAATTGAAAACGGAGAACGGGATCTGCGCCTGTAGGAGTGGCGAATTATGACTTTGCCAGGGAACGGCTATGCCCTTTCGGATTGGATGAATACTGCAGGCAGGCGGGAGCTTGCCGGGATGATCCGGTTTTTTTGTGAACAGGCAGCGCCGGAGGACAGGGAGAAGCTTTGTCTGGCTGCCAATGAGCTGCGGGAACGATATTATGGAAAAAAGGTTTATTTCCGCGGACTGATCGAGTTTTCCAGCTATTGCAGGAACAATTGCTATTATTGTGGTTTGCGCAGGGACAATGGAAACGCCAGGAGGTACCGCCTGACCGAAATGGAGATTCTGGACTGCTGCCGGAAGGGCCATCGGCTGGACTTTCGCACCTTTGTCCTGCAGAGCGGTGAGGATGGATACTTTACGGACGACAGGCTGTGTTCCCTGATAGCGAAGATAAAGGAAAGATTTCCCGACTGCGCGGTGACCCTTTCCATTGGGGAGCGGAGCCGGGATTCCTATCAACGGTTGTTTGAAGCCGGTGCGGACCGGTATCTGCTCCGTCATGAAACGGCGGCGGAAGGGCACTACAGGAAGCTGCACCCTCCCGAGCTCAGTCTGGAGAACCGGAAGCGGTGCCTGTATGATCTGAAGGAGATCGGATACCAGGTAGGGGCCGGGTTTATGGTACAGTCGCCTGGTCAGACCTATGACACCCTGGCGGAGGATTTTCAGTTTTTGCGGGAGCTGAAGCCCCATATGATCGGTATCGGACCGTTCGTCCCGCAGAAGGATACACGTTTCCGGGATTACGATACGCCGTCTTCCGATCGGACTGTGGTTCTGCTTTCCCTGCTGCGCATTCTACTGCCGAAGGTTTTGCTTCCCGCCACAACGGCTCTGGGTACGGTGGATCCACTGGGAAGGGAAAAAGGCCTCCGGGCCGGTGCCAATGTGGTGATGCCGAATCTTTCCCCTGTGGAGCACCGAAAGGATTATGCCCTGTATGACAATAAGATCTGTACCGGAGAGGAAGCGGCGGAATGCCTGTCCTGCCTTTCCCGCCGGATTGCCCAGGCAGGATTTGAGCCGGATTTTTCCCGCGGGGATCATGCGGACAGGCAACAGAAAGGGGCCATATAATGGAAGATATGAATGCAACACCCATGGCAAACCGGTTTGCCATCGGGTTGTTTGGAAAGCGGAACTCGGGGAAATCTTCCCTGATCAATGCGCTGACCGGACAGAATGTCGCCGTTACGTCAGAAGTGCCGGGAACGACGACGGATCCCGTGCGCAAAGCCATAGAATTACTGCCCATTGGCCCCGTGGTGCTCATTGATACGGCGGGACTGGATGATACGGGCGGGCTTGGCGCCCTTCGCGTTGAAAAAACCTATGAAGTCCTGCGCAAATGCAATCTGGCAGTTGTCGTCATGGATGTGGAAGCCGGCCCCACCAGGTACGAGGAGGATTTTATCCGGCAGCTTCGGCAAAGGAAAATCCAGGCCATTCTGGTCCTCAACCAATGCGATAAGCGGATGCCCGGCACCAAGGAAGTGGGACAGATTCAGAAGCAGTTTGGGACTCCTGTGGTATGCGCCAGTGCAAAAAGTGGATTCGGGATTGATGCATTGAAACAGCAAATCATTGAAAACTCCGATATGGGCGATACGGAGCCGCCTCTGGCAAGTGACCTGATCCGGGAAGGGGAAGTTGCCGTACTGGTGACGCCCATTGATAAATCGGCTCCCAAAGGCAGATTGATTCTTCCCCAGCAGCAGACGATCCGGGACATCATTGAGAACAACGCCATTGCCGTCGTCACGAAGGAGAATGAGCTTGCGCGGACATTGGAGCGTCTGAATACGCCTCCCGCCATTGTGATCACGGATTCCCAGGCTTTTCAGAAAGTGTCGGAGGAGACGCCTTCCGAAATCCCCATGACTTCCTTTTCCATCCTGTTTGCACGTCAAAAGGCAGATCTCGCGGAGATGGTGCGGGGAGCGAAGCGGATCGAAACGCTGTCGCCGGGAGACAAGGTGCTGATAGCTGAGGGATGTACCCATCACAGGCAGTCGGATGATATCGGCACGGTAAAGATTCCGCGCTGGATCCGAAAGAGCGCAGGGGATGGTATTGCATTTGAGTGGACAAGCGGAGCCGGTTACCCGAAAGATCTCACGGACTATGCCCTGATTGTCCATTGCGGAGGCTGCATGCTGAACCGCAGGGAAATGCAGTACCGGGTGGAAACAGCCCGGCAGCAGGGAGTGGCTGTTACCAATTACGGAGTATTGATCGCCTATGTGCTGGGGATCCTCCCCAGGGCGCTGAAGCCCTTTCCCGAGGCGTGTCTGGCGCTTGCGGAAATGGAATCCGATTGGCCGGCCTGGAAGGTCTCTATGTATAATGATTGCTTTACCACTACTGCGCATGCAAGGAAATTAGAAGTAAAGTAACGAAACAATACATTACCGTATAAAAGATCCTGTAAAGAAAAGAAGCCGTTTTGCTCTGTCAGTGACAGGAAGTAAAACGGCTTCCTTTTAATGCTTTACACTCTGGATTGGATGACAATTCGTTAGATGACAGTTTGTTATCCAAACAGCGACAGCAGGATACCGGCAGCTACCGCTGAACCAATCACGCCTGCCACATTGGGGCCCATGGCATGCATGAGAAGAAAGTTGGCCGGGTTTGCTTTTTGCCCTTCGATCTGGGATACTCTTGCGGCCATGGGTACGGCAGATACTCCGGCGGAGCCGATAAGAGGATTGATTTTCCCGCCGGACAGCCAGCACATCAGCTTTCCAAGCAGCAGCCCGCCGATGGTGCTGAACATAAAGGCGATCAGTCCCAAAGCAATGATCTTTAGAGTCTCCGGCATCAGGAAGCGTTCAGCAACAGCTGTCGCTCCGACAGACACTCCAAGGAAAATCGTAACGATATTCATCATGGCGTTTTGTGCTGTATCCGAAAGCCGATCCACCACGCCGGACTCGCGGAACAGATTGCCCATCATCAGCATTCCGATCAGCGGTGCGACGGAAGGCAGAAGAAGGACGCAAAAAAGTGTCACAAATATGGGAAAGCATATTTTTTCCCGTTTGGATACTTCCCGCATCTGATCCATTTTGACTTCCCGCTCCTTTTTTGTTGTGAGCAGCCGCATCAAAGGGGGCTGGATCAGGGGAATCAGTGCCATATAGGAGTAAGCTGCAATGGCGATGGGGGGCAGAAGATGCGGGGCGAGCCGGGTCGTCAGATAGATGGCAGTGGGACCATCTGCTCCGCCTATGATGCCGATGGAAGACGCTTCCTGGGCAGTAAATCCCAGTGCGTTGGCAATGGTGAATGCCGTAAAGATCCCCAGCTGCGCTGCGGCACCCAAAAGCAGTCCGGACGGCCTTGCAATCAAGGGACCAAAATCCGTCATGGTCCCGATCCCAAGGAAGATCAGGGAGGGATAGATCCCCAGCTTAACACCCTGATAAAGGTAATACAGAAGGCCTCCCGGTTGATCTGAACCGGGTTTCGGCTCCGCCATTAGCCCTGCCAGCGGCAGGTTGGCCAGCAGCATGCCAAAGGAAATGGGCAGCAGCAGCAACGGCTCAAACTTTTTTACAATAGCCAGATAGATAAGGACACAGGCGATTCCAATCATGACACCCTGCTGCCACGTCATGGCGGCAAAGCCGGAACCAGTCCAAATGGATTTCAATGTTTCGATAAACACTCTATCACCTCATTATTTAGTGTAAAGGGATATCCTCCATGGATACGGAGGAAGTTCTCAATGGTCATGGCTCATCCCTGCGAAGTGTCCTGCTTCGCAGGTTGCACTACGAATCCTGCGGATGGTCTGTTTTGGAGTCCTTCTTCAGGAGCTTTGACAACAGGGTAATCAATCCGGAGAGGACAGCAAGCACAAAAAATACCAAAACCATACTGAATAATGAGATTGATAAACTTTTTGATATGGATAAATGATCTGTTATGGACATAAATTTCACCCTTTCTGTTTGTATTTCATACGGCAGAAGGAGTGTGGCTTTATGACCCGAAAAAAGGTGAGAAGTTTCTGTAAACTGTCTGCCTCAGGAATTCTTAAAACGACCCGTCCTTGATGAACCGTAGTTGAATTTATATTATATTGTACCGGAAATCATCTTACCATGGCGCAACAATGTTGTCAATAATTTAACAGGCCTTCCGGTCCGGGCTGCCTGCATGATCCTTCGTCCATCGGATCTGTGTTCAGGAACTGTTTACAGGCCTTCCGGTTCAGGCTGCCTGCATGATCCTTCACCTATGGGCTCCGTGTTCAGAGACTCCAGCAGTGCAAGCATATCTTTGGGCAGGGGAGAAGTAATTTTCATTTCCCTGCCCAAAGTGGGATGAAGAAACCGAAGGCTTTGGGAGTGTAACGCCTGCCGGCTGATCCGGGTGGTTGGAATATC
Source organism: Firmicutes bacterium UBA4874 (assembly GCA_002399435.1). GTDB lineage: Bacteria > Bacillota > Clostridia > Caldicoprobacterales > DTU083 > UBA4874. Next base: position 15,380 of record DHDO01000031.1, on the reverse strand, counting down.
CGAATACAGGGTATCCCCGATCAGGGGATGCCCTATGGCCCGGCAATGGACCCGAATCTGATGTGTCCGGCCCGTTTCCAGGTCAAAATGAAGAACGGAGGCATCCCGGAAGGCTTTCAGTACCCGGTAGTGGGTAACGGACGGCGCCCCGTCCGGGGAAGTCTCCCGGAGAAGAATGGATCCCGGTGTTCTGGCAATGGGAAAGTCGATGGTGCCCGATTTCTCCTTCAGGCAGCCATGGACAATTCCGATATATTCTTTTCGATAATCATTTGTTTTCATCTGACGGATCAGCTGATCCTGTACAAACTGATTTTTTGCAAACAGGATGACTCCTGTTGTTCCCTGGTCCAGCCGGCCTACCGGCCGTATTTTTCTGTGAAGTCCTCTCTTCTGGTAATAATACAGCAGTCCGTTCGCCATGGTGTTTTCCATATTGCCTTTGATGGGGTGAATGATTTTCCCCGGCGGTTTGTCCAGTGCAATGACCGATTCGTCTTCATAGAGAATGTTCAGATCCATTTTCACAGGCCGGACATTTTTGGATTCCTCCTCAAAGTCGATGGAAGCTTCCACCACATCCCCGCATTGTACGGCATGGTTCATATAAACCGGAGCCCGGTTGCAAAGTACCTGTCCATGATAATGAAGCCGCTTGACCAGGTTCTTGGAAAATCGGAATTCCGATCGTAAAATGCTCTTTACTGTTTTTCCGCTGTCTTTTCCCTCTGTCACATATTGAAACTGCATTGCTTGTTTTCTCCGCCTTTGGGTTCGTATTTCAGGATATCGACTCCATTATTGTGTATTCTACCAGGCCAGTACTTCATGGCCGTCCTCTGTCACCAGCACCATAATCTCCCACTGGGCGGATGACTTTCCGTCTGCGGTATAGATGGTCCAGCCGTTTTTCCTGTCCTGATAGATGCGGCTCGTACCCATATTGATCATGGGCTCTATCGTAAAGATCATACCCGGTACCAGAAGCATCTCGGTATTCCGCCTGGAACAGTATCCAACCCATGGATCTTCGTGAAACTCCAGGCCTACACCATGGCCGCCGATTTCCTTCACCACGGAATATCCGTTTTCCACCGCGTGTTCATGCACAGCCTGGCCCATATCCCCCAGGAATCCCCAGGGCTTTACTTCCTTTAATCCCCGTTCCACACATTCCTTTGTGACCCGTACCAGCTTTTTTCTGTCTTCCTCCACGTTTCCGATGCAGAACATTCTGGACGAATCCGAAAAATAACCGTCCAGTATGGTGGAGGCGTCCACATTGATGATATCTCCGCTTTTCAGAAGCCGGTCCTTTGAAGGGATCCCATGGCAGACTTCTTCGTTGATGGAGGTACAGACGCTTTTGGGAAAGCCTTCGTATCCAAGCTGGGCAGGCGTACCGCCTAGATCGATGGTTTTCTGATAAACGATCCGGTCGATATCTTCCGTGGACATGCCTTCCTGTATCTGCTCTGCAACCGCGTCCAGAACCGCAACGTTGATTTTTGCGCTTTCCCGTATTTTGCTTATCTGCTCCGGGATCTTGATGATTTTCCTGGGCGGGACGATGTGCCCCTTTCTTCGATAGGATGCAATTTTCTCGTCAAACGCCTCGTGGCATTGTTTATATTTTTTCCCGCTGCCGCACCAGCAGCTGTCATTTCTCCCCAATCGCATTTTCGATCAATCTCCTTTCCGTACTTTATTATATCACGTTCCGAAGGAAACTTGCCAGGCTGGGGATGGAATCGAAAATTATACACTAACGATGGAATGTGTGTTGCCAAACCCGGACAGCAGTGATAAAATTATGACAATTGGCAGGGAAATTATCTTTTTTCTGCCTCCGGCAAAATAACATAGTGTAATATCTGCCGGTACCATTTGTTTGCCGCGCGGGGAGGGCAGACCGTATCGGCGGATGTTTTGCGGCTTTTCAGTCGACATTTGATAGTAGCAGAAAGCAGGTGTAATTTTGGAGAAACGTCCATGGTATCAAAAAAGCATTGAAGAAACCTGTAAAGCACTTGGTACAGACCCCACCACCGGATTGCGATCCGCGGATGTCCGATCCCGGCGGGAAAAATATGGGCCCAATGAACTGGCGCACAAGGAAGGCCCGGGCATTTTTCAGATGTTCGTGGAGCAGCTGAAGGATTATATGGTAATCATTCTGATTATCGCCAGCCTTGTATCCATCGCCATTGGAGAAGTGGTGGATTCCGTGGTGATCATCGGTATTGTCATCATCAATGCCGTTCTTGGCGTTGTGCAGGAGTATCGTGCCGGTAAGGCACTGGAGGCGCTGAAGAAGATGTCTGCGCCCAACGCCAATGTGATCCGCGACGGCAAAACCCAGACCATTCCATCAACTGATCTGGTGCCCGGTGATGTTGTCCTGCTGGAAACCGGTGATTATATTCCTGCTGATGTCCGGCTGGCTTCTTCCGTGAACCTGAAAGTGGAGGAGGCGGCTTTGACGGGGGAATCCGTTCCGGTGGACAAGAATGCCGGCACACAGCTGGAAGGCGATATTGGTCTCGGCGATCAGATCAACTGCGGCTTTATGAGTACCATTGTTACCTATGGCAGGGGAAGCGGCATCGTAATTTCCACCGGCATGCATACCGTCGTGGGAAATATCGCCAAAATGATTCAGGAGGATAAGGAAGGAAACACCCCTCTGCAGAAAAAGCTTGCGCAGATGGGCAAGATGCTGGGCACTGCCTGCCTGATCATTTGCGCAGTTGTCTTTGTTATGGGACTGATTCGTGGGGAAGAGGTTCTTGAAATGTTTATGACCGCTGTCAGTCTTGCTGTCGCGGCTATCCCGGAGGGGCTTCCTGCAGTAGTCACGATTGTGCTGGCCCTGGGCATGCAGCGTATGGTAAAGCACAATTCCATCATGAAGAAGCTTCACGCTGTGGAAACCCTGGGAAGCACAACGGTGATTTGTTCGGATAAGACCGGGACACTGACCCAGAATCAGATGACCATTGTTAAGATGTATACCCCGGGACAGGAAATCGATGTGACCGGAGATGGATATAATCCGACAGGGTCCCTGACCATTCAGGGCAGGGACATCAATCTGCCGGAGCAGCCGGCGGTGGCACGCCTGCTGGAAATACAGGTACTTTGCAATGACTCCCGTCTTGAGCAGGATACGGAAGGCGGTTCCGATGAATGGCGTGTGATCGGGGATCCCACCGAGGGAGCCATGGTGGTTGCAGCTGCCAAGGCGGGGATTGACCGGAACGAAATCAATCGGGAGCAGCCCAGGCTGCAGGAGATTCCCTTTGATTCCCAGCGTAAACTGATGACCACCTTTCATCGGACGAAGGACAATCAGCCAGTGGCATTCACCAAGGGCGCACCGGATATTCTGGTGGAGCGCTGCACGCATATTATGCGCAGCGATGGAACGGTGGTGCCTATATCTCCGGAGGATGTCCAAACGATTATGGCGGAGAATGAGGCCCTGGCAAAACAGGCTTACCGGGTACTGGCCATGGCATTTAAAATCATTCCGGACATTCCGGAGAATCCGACGCCGGAACAGGATGAAAAGGACCTGGTGTTCTGCGGATTGGTGGGTATGATTGACCCGCCCCGGAGCGAAGCCATCGAAGCGATCCGGACCTGCAAATCTGCCGGGATCCGTGCCGTGATGATTACCGGGGATTATCGGGAGACGGCTGCTGCCATTGCCCGTAAGCTGGGCATCATTTCCACAGAAAAGGAAGTATTGACCGGCGCGGAGCTGAATCGCATGGACGACGCGCAGTTGAACAAGGCGGTGAAGACGGTCAGTGTATTTGCCCGGGTTTCCCCTGAGCATAAAGTGCGTATTGTACAGGCACTGAAGGACAACGGCGAGATCACCGCCATGACCGGCGACGGTGTAAACGACGCGCCTGCCCTGAAACGTGCCGATATCGGTGTGGCAATGGGGATTACCGGCACGGATGTCGCCAAGGAAAGCGCAGATATGATTATTACAGACGACAACTTCTCCAGCATTGTTGCAGCTGTGGGGGAAGGCCGTGTGATTTACAGCAACATCCGCAAGTTTGTATTTTTCCTGATGTCCTGCAATGTGGGGGAGATTCTGATTATTTTCCTGGCCATGGTGTTCAACTGGCCGATCCCATTGCTGCCAATTCATCTTTTATGGGTCAACCTGCTGACGGATGCTTTTCCGGCTCTGGCTCTCGGCACCGAGAAAAAGGAACCCGGTCTGATGAAGGATCCGCCCCGTAACCCGAATGAATCCATCATTGACCGCAGAATGACAATATCCATTGCAGTGCAGAGTGTGATTATGACCATTGCGGTATTGGCGTCCTTCTATTATGGGTGGCAGAATCATGGACTGGAAATGGGGCAGACCTATGCGCTGGTTACCTTGATTACCAGTGAACTGCTGCGGGCCTATACCGCACGATCCGAGAAGTATCCCATCTGGAAGATCGGGATATTCAGCAACCGCAGCATGAATCTGGCCTTTGTTTTCTCCTTTGCGCTTATGGCTGTCATCCTGCTTGTCCCGGGGCTGCGGAGTGTGTTTAATGTGGAGCTGTTCCATTGGTATGACTGGGACTTTGTGATTGCGCTTGCCCTTCTTCCGCTGGTATTCGGCGAATTGACCAAGGTGATCCGCAATGCTCTTTCGAAAAGGAAAGGCTGACAGGAAAGACCGCCGATGGGTTGCCCGGTCAAAGAAGTTCACGATTGGAGACAGGAACCGATAGCGTGAGGGGATGACAAATCGTCATCCCCTCACGTCAATACACGCATTTCGCCCTGCCCATTCTTCACCGGACAAATTGCTGTGCGGGACGGTACGAGCCAACAATAAGACCAGCAGGTCATTCTCAATTCGATACACAAGCTTCCTGCATGGCGCGGGACCCAAGCCCAGCCAAATAACCATGAAATAAAGAAAGCCGGCATAGCCTGATGCCATGCCGACAATCGCATTCAATATTTTCTTGACTTACTGCCGCTTTGACCGGGAGCCTTTCTTTTCAGGATCTTGAAATATCTTTAATCCTTTAACGGGCGTTCTGCTCTGCAAGTCTGTTTGTGGAGTTTATATCCCTGCCTTCGTTGAACTGATCCCACATGAGCTTAACGTTGACGGTTGCGCCGGTGTTCTGGCTCTGCGTGTCATCGTTGTCTGCCATGACTTTTGTGGAACCGGTTGTGTAAACGCCTTCTGCATCAGGATCCATGCCAATGCCAAGGAACAGATCCATGCTGTTTCCACTGGGCAGGGACAGCAGTTCAGCATTTTCTTTCAGAACTTCTTCGGACACCTTATCCAGGGCAGAGAGACGGACAAAGTCCACATTGCCGACGGTGAAGATATCACTGGGATCCAGGCCCAGGGATTCTGCAAGCCCGAATACATGTTCATGATCGTTGTTGCCTTTGTAATATTCCCGCTGTATCAGGAGGGCAACCCCCAGCATATCCTTTGCAGTTTCTTCCTTGCCATCGATCCCATTGACATCAAACTGAAGTTTGCTCAGTCTTGCGGCGATGGAGCCGAGGTTCAGGATATCCGAACGGAAGGCCTGTGCATAGCCAGGATACATATTGTTGACGGAAATTTCGATTTCGTCACTGCCGAGTACCTGTGCATTGTAGTCACGGATTTGCTTTCCGATCTCTTTGCTGTCCTTGAGACTGGCATCGAATGATACATCGTTGTAGCCTTCCGCCTGCTTATGGTAATTGTCGATGGTGCCATCCGCTGCGATTTTGTTGTAATCTGTGCCTCTGCGGAAGTACTGCGCATCCACATATCCATTGTCGCCAACACCGTCAATGATGCTCCAGTCGGATCCATTGACCAGTTCATCAGAGCCATACTGTGCGTAAAGGCCCAAGTCCACAAATGTAACATCCAGATCACCGGTTGTGGCTTTTGTGTTGACTTGCAGGGTGTCTGTCCAGTACGCGTACCCAATACCTGCCAGGATCAATGTCATGGCCAGGATCGTGCAGATGAGACTCTTTTTCTTCATACTTTCTCTTCCTTTCCCTTATGTTTTATTGGAATTTATCCTACTTACAGTATAAGGGCTGGCAGCTCTGATGAAATCAGCCGGAAGTCGACTCTTTTCCCGGCAAAAGATGTATTTTTTATGGTACGAAAGTAGTATTATGGTGACTGCCGCCTGTATGTCCATTTACCGGTGTATTCATTGTATCCGCAGCTCTCTGGTGCAGCAGATAGCAGCGATGGTTCTCAAACAGACAGAACAGGTCGTTCCGGGGCAGGCCCTCATCATCCGGGCAATAATAAATGGGCCGCTGAAGATCATCGGACAGCCGGATCAGACTGTCCGGATCCGTGATTACGATTTGTTCCATATCGGCTGCGGAAGGCATTTGGGTAAGCCGAACCATCCGGCTGCCATAGGTCCGGATTAGTTTCTGCATATCCATACGATGCTGTTCCTGCGGTGTCGGTCTTCGGGTATGGAAAGCAAGAATCCCAAACATGGCAGCTGCCAGGAGAAACAGCAGGACAGCGGGCAGAAAGGATTTTGGAGTCCATTGGAACAGGCCGGTTTTTGTTTCGGTTATCGAATCCTGGATCGACACCGGGTTCGGTTTTTTTATAGTGTACAGCGAGTTTTCCAGCGGAATGTCCAGGGAATACCGGAAAGGCTTTTCCACTTTCCCGAACTTTGAGTCGCCATGGAAGGTACCGCTCATCGTGACTTTCAGGTTGGCAGGAACCTGTAAGCCCAGGATGGCATTGGCCTGTTCGGCAGTCTTTTTGTAAGACGCAGGATCTACGGAGACCGACTCCGAGATCTTCAGAGCGCCGGTTTCGTTCACCGTAGTATGGTCAATCAGGGGGAAATGCTTTTCATAAACGGTCTGCTGTTCGTCCCCGTTGTTCTTGTATCCCTGCAGGACGGCTTCAATGGTATAGTCCCCGGTAACGTCAGCCTTGCCGGATCCGGCGTACTCCGCGCGGAACAGAATTTCCGCCCGGTCCACCAGGGCCAGGGGATAAATCCGGTTCTCCTCCAGAACACCCTCCGGGAAGAGATCGTTTTTCTTCAGGATCACCTGGTAGCTGCAGTCCGCGGAGATCAAACAGTTGTAAAGTGTCGTGCGGACCTTTTTCTTTGATCCGGTGACTTTGAAGATCTGGTAGATGGATAATGCCAGGAAGAAAAATGCGAAAATAAGGATCGTTATCCTGGCCGATTTCCTGAGTGCTTTTGCTTCAGGGCGTTTCATTGTCAATTACTCCTTCCGGTGTGGATTCATGGCCTTTCAGCCACAGTACGGGCATTCCGATTTTCGGGATGGCATGGTTTACAATCCCTTTGACATCATTTGGTTCCACGGTCTCCGTATCCTCATCATCATTGCTGTCTCCCTTTGTCCGGAAAGATAGATTGCCGTCCTTGTCATGAAGCACCTGCGTGATCCGATGTGTGATGGTGATATCTCCCCGCCGGAAATGGATGATGTCGTTTTTTGAGAGAGTGTCGATATTCTTTTCTGTTTTCATTTTTTCAACCAGTACCACATCTCCGGGAGAAATCTCCGGTTCCATGCTTCCGGTAAGAATGACAGAAGGATACACCGGAAAAACGCCGACGACAAACCATGCCAGTGCAATGCAGACCGTCATAAGGATTGTGGTTGAAAGGATGGACTGTGGTTTTTCCCATTTTGCCCTGTGTGTTGCAATCCCGTATTGGTCCCAGATAAAAAAGGAGGCGAGGACCGGAAAGGCAATTCCCAGGACACTGTTTCCGATCCATGGGAGTGAGGGCAGGAACGGAATCACATGAAAAAATATACTGATCAGTCCCCGATAGAGAATGCCAGGCCAAACACCGCCGCAGTAAGTCAAAAGACTCAGGAATCCGCTTTGAGCAAGGGGCGGCAGCAAATCTTCGGCCAGAAAGATAAACCAGTCCTCTCCGGCATGCAGGGTGGTGATATTTGTAAATGGTATCTCCATGGCTCCCAGGATAAAGGCCCCCAGGACAATCCGGAATGCAGGACGACCGGAGCTGCGGCAGGATGCACCGATGCAATATGCCCGCAGCAGCTCACTGCCTGCGATGGGAGGGAGCAGATTCGCAAAATTGATCAGGATTCCCTTTGGTGAAAGGTCATATGGACTTACTGCAATTTCATTGAGCAAAAACCCCGCCAGAAACTGCAGAAAGGTATAAACGGCCATGCAGCTTATGGCAAGGCCGGGGAACAGATCACGGAAACGAAGCGGGGCAGGCAGATGCGGTCGGGGCAGATACCACAGGATAACGGAAAGCCCGCACCAGAACAGGGGATGCCAAAAGAAACAGATTTCTGTCAGCCAGGAGTTGATTGCCGGTATTCTGTAAAAAAGCGTTGCCGTAATGGCAGCGCCTGTCAAAAGGAAAGCCGGACGGCTGTATTTTTGTGAAAGGATCATGGCAACTTCCTTTCCTGCGTTTTACTGGGGTAAGACGAATTTCCATTTCCCTTATCCGAAGAACTGTCCCGGAGTGCGTCGGGAAGAGGGATTCCCTGCGGCAAATCCGTATTTTGCGGAGATATGTCGGATCCCCTTTTTTCCAGCCCCTGATCCGGGATATTTGGAACTTCCTGTTTGCTGTCTTGTGTGGGATCCGGATTTTCCGCCGGTTTTGCCGATGGCTGCTCCCCGTCCGGGATGGAATCCGGCAGCTGCCGGACTTCTTTTTCGGGTGATGGATTGCCTGCGGGGTCCGGTGTTGGACCGGCAGACGGTTCGGGCGTTGGATCAGCCGGTTTCTGTACGGATATTGTGGCCTTCTGCCGCATGGTTGCTGTCCCGCTGGAGTTCAGCCGGTCTGTCCAGTATCCGTAGGCAGCCTGCCCAATCCCAAGCAGCCAAAGCGCCAATGAGACAGAAACAATCCATGGAATCCTGCTTTTTCTCTTCAAGCTGTTCTCTCCTCCCATCAGTGTTTTTGTTCCACCCACAGAGGCAGTTCGAAAGAATAGGTAATATCGATTTCCGCCTCGATCTTTTCCGGCAGGGCGGCTGCAGCGTTTTCGGGATCCGTTTGTGCTGCAGTCAGATCCGAAATCAGCTCTGCCGGCAGTTCTTCTGCATGGAGCGGGAATTCCTCCGGGAGGAAAGATCCCTCTGTGACATCCGGAGAGGGCTTCAGATATACCATTACTGTTATTTCCGAACGGCCTTTATCGGATTGCGTTTCCGTCTGGCGATATACCTCCCAGGATAACGGCGGCAGCTGATCGAATACATCCTCCGGCAGTTCATATTCCTTTCCGGATACCCTTACCCTGGAACTTTTCGGTGTGAATACCAGATGCTCTTCCGGTTCCGTTTTAAAAGCAGCAGAAGATCGTTTGAAATCATTTATCGTGTTGGCTTCGTCTCCAATGATGGTGTATTGGAACATCAGCATTTTGCCATGCTTTCGGAAATCATCCGTGAGCAGGACCTGGTCCAGGGAAAACTGCAGGGATTTTTTGTCGTAGTCCAATACATAATGGAGTTCCGATGCCGGTATTTTCTCCGGATTTTTGCCCTGTGCATCGGTAATGCAGGCCTGCACCGGTGCCTGATCCGGTGAATCAGGGAAAATCAGGCCCAGCTTACCTGTGGCCATTCTGAAATCTACGGAAGTCCTGTCAGCCCAGGAGGAATATGCGGTGCCCACTCCCAACAGGTAAAGGGCGAGCAGGATCAGGATAATTTGTACGCCATGTCTGGTTCTTCTGTTGCTGCATATCCGTTTCACAGGTTTTTCTCCCTTCTCACAATCCCATTATATTTTTTTGCTCTGACGTCGTTTTGGCGGCAAGCAGGGCAGCTTCCACACGGTTGGTCAGATTCAGCTTTGACAGAATATTGCTGATGTGTTTTTTCGTTGTTCCCTCTGAGATGAACAACTCCTTGCTGATCTGGGAATTGCTCTTGCCGCTACCCAAAAGGGAGAACACTTCCTTCTCCCGTTTTGTCAGGTGGCTATCAGGGAATTCTGTTTCTGGCCGCTGCCCATTTTGTCAATCAGGGCGGTGGAATAGAATCGCCCTCCTTTTTCCACCACTTTCAGGCCGCATATAATTTCATCCAGAAACGCATCTTTCAGAACATATGCGTCTGCTCCCAGGGCGCGGGCTTTTGCAAAGTCACTTTGCCGGGAGGATGACGTGATGATGAATACGTTGGTTTTCATTTTCTGCTTTTTGACCCAGGCGAGCAGATCCAGGCCATTTTCTGCTCCCAGATAGATGTCCACGAATGCCGTGTGGACGGTATGGGCCTTCAGAATCTCCATGGCGTTTTCGATGGATGATGCACAGACAATTTCTTCTTCGCTTTTATACGCCTGCATTAAGGAACGGAGCCCCTGCTGTACGAGTGGATGATCTTCCAGTATTAAGATCAAAGCGAGTTTCCTCCTTCGTCTGGTTGCTCTGACCAGTTGACGAATCAATGGGTAAACGGCATTGTATGACCGTCCCGTTTCCGGCGCCTGAATTGATTTTCAGCTGTCCCTTCAGACAGCTTGTCATTCGGTACATATTTTTCAGTCCCTGACCGTAATGCTGGCTGCCGGGCTTAAATCCGGAACCGTTATCGGAGATCCCCACAATGCACTGTTCTTCGGAAAGATGCATTGTTACCCGGATCCTGCTTGCCTTGCCATGGCGTATTGCATTGTTTACTGCTTCACAGACGATCCGGTACATTGTTGTCTTTTGCGTCACGGTCAGTCGCTGGGGGTCGGCGCCCATTTCGACCTGGATCCGTACTCCGCTGAGCGCCTGTATCTCATCCAGATACTTTGTCAGTTTTTCGGAAAAAGATTCTTTTCCCCCGGAATCCCAGTGGGTACTGTATATGGCTTCCCGAAGCTCCCGCATGGTGGATTTCAGGGATTTTTCAACCTGCCGGAGCTGATATTTGCTCTTTTCAGGAGGAGGCATGGGATTCTGTTCCGAGAGCAGCCGGACATTGCATGCAATGGCAAAAAGCTTTTGAATTACGGTATCATGGATTTCACTGGCAATGCGGTTCTGCTCCTCTCCGATGATGCTTTCCCCGGCGATGGCCTGAAGGTCCATATTTTGAAAAATGATTCCTGCCAGTTGCAGATAGAAAGCGCCTTTTTGATCGATATCGTCTTCCGGGGGATTTTTTTCCTTCCGGTAAATCAATCCTCCCGCGATGCCGCTCTGATTCCGAATCCCGGTCAGCGTATAGGAGATTCCATCGATTTCAATTTGGTTTTTACTTTGTTCCGGGAGAGAGGCCGGATTCCGTTTGCCCATATACTCAAGGATTTGTTTCCCTTCCGCTTCGGAAAGGTTGCAACTGCCGGAGTGTTCTGTCTGAAACGGAAGGCTTGTTTTTAACAGCATGCAGCATTCCAGGGACAGGACGCGGCACAAAAGCTCCGCCATTTCATCCATCACCTTTTGCGGTTCGGAAATGCCGAACAGCTGAAAGGTATCGTACAGTTCCATTGTATGACGGAGGGCCTGTCCGCTCCGGGCTGTCTCCTGACGCAGGGAGTCATTCAGGCATTCCAGATCTTTTTTTGCCCGGTTCAGTTTCCGGATGGAAAGAAACAGCATATAAAATCCGCAGATCACCATCAGAAAGCCGATTGCCGTATTGATGCGGAACGGGCCGGATGCCGATGGGGGAAAATTCATCCGCTGACTGCCAAACCGGGCGCAGATCAGATACCAGAAAACAGCCGGAAAAAGAACGAACCCGCATCGTTTATCCGAATATTCCGTTGCCATGATCATGACAATGGAACTGATCAGATACCACAGATAAGGGCTGGAAAATCCTCCGGAAAGATAAAGCAGGACACCATTTGCCGTGATCTCCACGCATTCCGAGGCCAGGATCCATGAGTTTGCATGATTCATATGGGACGAGGTGATTTTTCCATACAGATGGGTACCAATGCCGCTTGCAGCGATCATTCCCGCGGCAATGGCTCCCCGAAGCGGAGTGATGTCATTCAGACTGACAAAAAGGTAAATCAGTGTGGAAACAAGGAGGGATGCCCAACGATATATGGTACATACCCGCGGGATCTCACTGATGTTTGACCTGTTCCGTTCCATAGCCATTGCCTGCCTCCCCTGGGAAAAAACCACCTCTATCCTATATGATACGATGGTTTGTCCTTTTTTACACCCCCATTATGGGGGGCTTTCCCATGCGGCAGCTGGTATCCAACCATGAGGCCGTGTTTTATGGTAAGGCGTTTTGTGGTAAAGGCCGACTACAGGTCCATATGGGCCAGTTCGGATTTGGAGTGAATATCCAGTTTTTTATAAACCGACTTCAAGGTGCTTCGAACGGTGGAATCCGTTATGAAAAGTTGTTTGGCGATTTCCCTGGCCGTCAGCCTTTTTTTGGCAAGCAGGGCGATATCCCGTTCCCGTGGGGTGAGAGGGGATTTTCCGGGAAGCAGTGCTTTCCTCACAGCCTTTATACCTGCCTCCTGGCGCCGGGCGAGTGACATAATATTACGAATCCCCTTATGATCGGATACTGACAGTTTGGCGGTTTCCAAAAGAGATCCAAGAGCGGTGCCATGCACCGCAAAGGGCAGATACACCTTGTCCGGCAAGGCGATGGCAAGTGCCTGGTTCAGACGGGTTTGCGCTTCTTCTGTCCGTCCCTGTGCATGTTTGACAATCGCCAGGTAAATCAGCTGATATACCTGCGGCAGGAGATAATGCATTTCTTTGGATATGTCCAGGATCAGTGCGGAAAGACCGCGAAATTCGTTATAACGTTTGCGGAGAAGCAAAATTTTACTGTAAAGTATGAGGCCGTAAGGTACTGCAGGAGTGTAAAGGACCTTTTTTATGCTCTCCGGATCATATAGCCAGTCTGCCAGTCCGTCGTCCTCCCCCAGGGTAAGGGACAGCTCTGCAAGGCAAAGCTCCGCCATGCGGAGAAGGATGCGTTCGGAGCCGGAAGATCGGTACTGCCGTATCCGATCCGTAGCCGAGCAATAGCTTTTCGTGTCTCCCCGGAGCAGGGCAATCTGCGCAAGAACAAATTCCGTACAAAGGGAAATGCATTTTTGATGCATGCCTTTGCTTTGCGCACCGCCCATCCATATATAACTGGAGGGCAAATATCATAATCGTCCGGGGATGTCTGCACAGGATTTCTTCCGGACAGGCAAGAACGAAATCAACAATAAAATCCAGGACTTTTCTTTCTCTTTGATTGCTCAGATACTCCATATCCAGGGGCAGATTCAAAACGGCATCGTAATCCGATATCCGGTAATAAAACAAAGCGGCAGAGTAATAGTCGGCAATGGCAGAACAGGTTTTGGCTGCCCTGCGGAGCGTCTGCGTCTGATACTCTTTCGATTTTTGGTTAAAGAAGCGGCCCCGGAGATAATTCTGTATGGTACGGTGCAGGGTGTAGAGATCTTTTTCAGGGAAATAGTGGATAAACTCATTGCTGTCAAGTAAATGCTGTATGTTGTCCGGCAGCGTTTTTTGATTCAGCATCTTTTGGGCCTGCCTGGTTGTAAATTCATCCAGTACGGAGACATCAAGGATGAATTCTTTTTCCTCATTGGCAAGAGTGTTCCAGAATGCTGTTTCCACCAGCTGGTCCAGTCCCTGAGTGCGCGCAAAGGTCCCGGTTTCCTGATACTGCTGCAGCTGCAGACGGATCGCCGATATCCAGCCTTCCGTACGGTTGTACAGACTGTCCAGCTTTCTGTCCGTGAGTGCTGCACCTGCCATACGGGCGTATCTGCCTGTGCTTTCCCTGGTGAACAGGAGGTGTCTGCTGTCAATGGTGTGGATATTGGCATGATAAACGGTGGCTTCCGGACGGTCCCGGAGCGGTTGGAAGATGCAGATAATGTGCAGATTGGCATTGCCATGAACAGAAAAGGCATGAAGGATCTGCTCTGGAATCCGGCTTTTCATAAGCTGAAAGCTGTCAATTACCAGAAAAGTTTCCGACGGGCAGCGAACTTCCCGTATCATTGAGGATAAATCCGCCAGGGCATCTGCATCAGGAAGGTTCAGCCTGTTCAGGTTTACAGCGGTTTTCCCATCTATTTTTGCAAAGAGGCTGCAGATACCATTCCATATACCGGAAGGCGGCTCGTTTAAACAGGTATACCAATAGACAGAAGATGCGGGTCCTGAGATTTTCTCCAGATATTTTTGTATGGCAGTTGTTTTTCCAAAACCGGAGGGTGCTTCCACAATGGTCAATGGATACTGTCTGATAGAATCCAACTGAACCTTCAGTTGCTTTGGGAAGAAATATAACTCATGAACAGTCTGCCTTTTGTGAAACAATATTGACTCCTACCTTTCAAGTGCTGGATGAGCCGGAAGGTTTTTCTTATCGGCAATCCAGACGTTTTATAACATTTGATATGGACCCTGCCACTGGATATATCATTAAGCGCTGACAGGTTCAGATGACATAATGATTCTATTATACGAACTTTCGTATATTTACGGAAGGTTAATTATTGATATAATGAATATTTATGGTAAATATCGAGTGTAAAAATTGTAAATTCAACGGGTGAGATGAAAAAAGGAGCTGCAAACTGTCGAAAAAGTACAGATCAGGCTGTGGCTTTTCAATTCAAATGGTTGGGATCCTGCAGGATTTCACACATATTGTTTTTCAAGATCAAGAAGGAATTGCTTTTTGTCCAGTCCACCTGCATAACCAATCAGCTTGCCATTGGACCCGATGACACGGTGGCAGGGGATAAAGATGGGAAGCGGGTTGCTTTTGTTTGCCATACCAACGGCGCGGCATGCGTTTTCCATGCCTATGGCGCGTGCAATTTCCCTGTAGCTTCTTGTCTCGCCATATGGAATTTCCAGCAGGGCTCCCCGGACCTTCTGCCGGAAGGGTGTACCTTTCCGGCTCAGGGGAACATCAAAGACTTTTCGCCGGCCGCTGAAATATTCCTGCAGCTGTGTTGCGGCCATCCGAAGCAAATCCGTTTCCCTTCTTTCCCAATGATCGGGATCGGGAATGAAATCCTCCTCAAAAAAGACATGGGTCAGTACGGTTCCGTTTTCGGTAATGCCGATTCTGCCGATGGGAGTTTGATAAAAGAATAAGAAGCCGTTTGTTTTCATGTTTTCTGCCTCCGTGAAAGTTTGTCCGGTCCATGACTGGAGCTCAGTGGGCTCTTTGCTCAGGTATGCGTACTCTTTCCTTTCGTCTGCTCTTTTTGGCTGAACATAATTAGCCAAACATATTTTATTGTATAATGTATCCACTTGTCATGAACCCCATTCAACGCCTGCAACAAGTTTGATCTTATTATAACAGCTTTTCCATGCAA
>DHDO01000029.1:1258-5904 GCA_002399435.1 Firmicutes bacterium UBA4874 | reverse complement strand
ATTTTCTGAGTGGGAAGCCATAGTTTTTCGGATACCCAAACAGAAGCAGGGTGATAGAACTGGATCTCCACCATCCTCTGCTTCCCCTTTATCAGGGTAAAGGTATCCTGCAGATAAGTATGTGGGGAATAATCGTCCTTTATCTTGTAAGTCTCAGACAGCACCTTAATCCCTTCCATCCGCATAAGCTTGAACATGCGGATTTTCTCCCGCAGATGGCAATAACCGATGACATACCAGGAGGAATCCCGGAAAATAAGGTTATAAGGATCCAATTTCCTGACGGTGGACTGCTTCTTAATAGGATTGTTATAATCAATGCGGATACTGTTTCTGTGCAGTATGGCCTGCTGGATGGTATGCAGATAGTCGCCTGTTTTCTTTGTGATATCCGCTTTCCCCCTGCTGTCGGCAAATTCGCTTTGATCTGTGGGATGGGAAGTGTCTATGGCTTTGCCCTGAGCCACCTTGATTTTGGCAAATGCTGTTTTGATCTCATGCTCATAGGTGAATCCATTGGTTTTATTTAAAAATTCTTCGGCAAGCAGCAGGGCACTGTACTCCACTTCATCCAGCGCAGGCGGCCGGAATTCATAGTCTTCACTCAAATAGTATCCGCCGTTTTTGCCGCTCATGCCTTCAATGGGTACGCCCTCCATCCGCAGGCTTTCTACATAGGCCTTGATGTTCCTCGGGGATGTCTCCAACAGCTCGCCTAGTCTCCCGGCACTGATCATATAATTGGTCTGCAGCAGGGCGACAATTTTAAACATCATAGCAATTTTACTCATGACCTCTTCCTCCATCAATTTCCTTTATTATATTATCACAGTAATCAGACACTATAGTGTACGCAAATATACGTTCCTCCCGTGGCTTTCTCTTTATTACCACAGTAATCAGACACTATAGTGTACACAAACACGCGTTCTTCCCATGACTTCCCCCTTTATTGCCGAAAACTGATTATCCCCGTTGTATTAATACTTGTTATTCATTGCTGCGGTTCCTTATTGATCATTCTCCAAAATTCCTCCGTTTCCTTATTGATCATTCTCCAAAAATCCTCCGTTTCCTTTTCTTTTCGATTATATTTAACAATTATTCCGATTTTCTCCATGCTCGGACTCAGCCTGAATATTCAGCCTGTATGTTATTGCCTTTCGGCATATCGTTTCCATTGTTTATAGTGGACTGTTGATGTTGTTATAAAGAATACTTCGCTCAGAATGCTGAAAACCAAGGTATATGTTACAGAGCAATGTAGATACAAGGCAACTTGGTTACAGAGCACTGTGGTTGCAGGGCAACTTGGTTACATAGAAATGCAGTTACAGGGCAACTTGGTTACAGAGCACTGTGGTTACAGGGCAACTTGGTTACATAGCAATGCAGTTACAGTGCAACTTGGTTACAGAGCACTGTGGTTACAGGGCTATGTGGGAACACAGGAATGAGGTTACACAGGTATGTGGCTACACAGGCATGTAAATTTTCAAATCCCTCTTGCACAATTCAGGGAAAAGCATTATAATATCTTTTAAAGGTCAAAGTAAGTCAAACTTGAGTTGAGAAACCTTTGCTGAAGATGGCGGGTTTAAAACCCTGGTTTGGACCTTTAAATATAGTGTAATCCAAAGCGTATTTCATGGTGTAATTCAAAGTGTAATTGGAAATACAAAACGCAGGAGGGCGAAAGACATGAATCTGGAGAAATTTACACAGAAAGCACAGGAGGCCATCCTGGATGCGCAGAATATTGTCATTGAAAAGCAGCAGCAGGAACTGGACGACCTGCACCTTCATCTGGCACTGGTGAATCAGAAAGACGGACTGATCCCCATGCTGCTAAAGGGAATGAATGTACCGGTCCCGCAATATGTAAAGTATCTGGAAGACCAGGTGGACAGACGGCCAAAGGTTGTCGGCAACGTGCAGCCATACGCCACCAGACGCTTCAGCGAAGTCCTGGTCCGGTCGGAATCCGAGGCAAAGGGATTCAAGGACGACTACATCAGCGTGGAACACATATATCTGGCAATTTTGGACGATCGGGACACGCAAAAGGGCTTGAAATCCTTTGGCATCACCAAAAATGGTTTTCTGAAGCAGCTTGCGGAGGTACGCAAACAGCATCGGGTCACCACTCCCAACCCGGAATCCACCTACAACGCGCTAAAGCGCTTCGGCAGGGACCTGGTGGAGGAAGCCCGCAAAAACAAGCTGGATCCGGTCATCGGCCGGGACGAGGAGATCCGTCATACCATCCGTATCCTGAGCCGCCGGACCAAGAACAATCCGGTCCTCATCGGAGAGCCCGGCGTCGGGAAAACCGCTGTGGTGGAAGGCCTGGCGCAGCGGATTGTAAAGGGGGATGTTCCGGAATCCCTGAAGGACAAGAAAATATTTGCACTGGACCTGGGATCCCTGCTCGCCGGAGCCAAATACAGGGGCGAGTTTGAAGAGCGTCTGAAATCCGTCCTGAAGGACATTACGGATTCCAAAGGAGAGATCCTGCTGTTCATCGATGAGATCCATAACATCGTAGGAGCAGGCAAAACGGAAGGATCCATGGATGCCGGCAACATGCTCAAGCCCATGCTGGCCCGTGGGGATCTCCACTGCATCGGCGCCACCACATTGGACGAATACCGGAAATATATTGAAAAGGATGCGGCACTGGAGCGAAGGTTCCAGCCGGTTATGATCGATCAGCCCAGTGTGGAGGATACCATCTCCATCCTTCGTGGCCTGAAGGAGCGTTACGAGATTCATCACGGCGTGCGGATCACCGATAATGCACTGATCGCCGCCGCTACCTTGTCCAACCGGTATATCTCGGACCGTTTCCTGCCGGATAAAGCCATCGATTTGATTGATGAAGCCGGCGCCATGCTCCGTACCGAGATTGACAGCATGCCGGCCGAGCTGGACGAGATCACCCGGAAAATCATGCAGCTGGAGATCGAACGGGAAGCTCTGAAAAAGGACCAGGACGATCAGCGCTCTGCTGAACGGCTGAAGAATGTGATCAAGGAAATCTCTGAACTGAAGGAGAAATCCAAGTCCATGACAGCGCAGTGGGAGTCGGAGAAAAAGTCCATCAAAGAGGTCAATCACATAAAGGAACAGATCGAAGAGACCAAGGCAGAGATCGAACGGATGGAGAGAGAATACGACCTGAACCGGATGGCAGAGCTCAAATACGGGGTCCTGCCCGGCCTGGAAAAGCAACTGGAGGAGCTGAAAAACAAGGCGGAGTCTTCCGATCATACCAAGCGGCTTCTGCGGGAAGAGGTCACGGAAGAGGAAATCAGCGATATCGTATCCAAGTGGACGGGAATCCCCGTATCCAGCCTGGTGGAATCCGAGCGGGACAAGCTTCTGCGTCTGGGGGACATCATGCATGAACGGGTCGTGGGACAGGACGAGGCAGTAAGCTCCGTTGTCAATGCTGTAATCCGTGCCCGGTCCGGAATGAAGGACCCCAGGCGCCCCATCGGCTCT
The DNA here is from genome assembly GCA_002399435.1 of Firmicutes bacterium UBA4874. Taxonomy (GTDB): domain Bacteria; phylum Bacillota; class Clostridia; order Caldicoprobacterales; family DTU083; genus UBA4874. Next base: position 2,397 of record DHDO01000029.1, on the reverse strand, counting down.
TTCATCTTTATGGGACCCACCGGTGTCGGCAAGACGGAAGTAGCCAAAACCCTGGCAAGGGTATTGTTTGATACAGAGGACAATGTCGTGCGTCTGGACATGTCAGAGTATATGGAGAAATTCTCGGTATCCCGTCTGGTGGGGGCTCCTCCGGGATATGTTGGATATGAGGAAGGCGGCCAGCTGACGGAAGCGGTGCGCAGAAAGCCCTATTCCGTGGTGCTGTTCGACGAAATTGAAAAAGCGCACAGCGATGTATTCAACATCCTGCTGCAGCTGCTGGATGATGGCCGGCTGACCGACAGCCAGGGCCATGTGGTGGACTTTAAAAATACCGTAATCATCATGACATCCAATATCGGCAGCGATATTCTGATGGATCGCCTGTCCGGCAAGGGTCAGATTGATGAACAGACCCGAAACCTGGTCATGAATGAGCTGAAGGGCCATTTCCGCCCCGAGTTCCTGAACCGAGTGGACGATATTGTGCTGTTCAAGCCTCTCCGAAAGGATGAGATCCGAAAGATCGTGGACATCCAGCTGAAAGGCCTGCAGAAACGCCTGGAAAATCAGGAAATCAAGCTTATCGTCAGCGACGAAGCAAAGGATCAGATCGTAGAAAGAGGATTCGATCCGGTATACGGCGCCCGCCCCATCAAACGCTTTATCGAACGTTATATTGAGACCACTCTCGGCAGGGGAATCATTAAAGGTGAGATTGGCCCGCGCAATACCGTGGAGCTCACGACAGACAACGATCAGTTTGCCTGCCGGGTGCTGGATGTGGCACAGACTGCAAAAGAAGCCGCAGGCCGCAATGGAAGCATGAATGCATAAAAAGCGGAATGATTGAGGCTGACTCACAGGCCCCATGAAAGAACCCGGAATTCCGAAAGATGAAGAAGACGAAAAGACATGGAAGACACAGAAGACACAGAAAAGAAGGCCTTCTTTTGTAAATAGAACGGATGCCAGTCGTGAGGGGCTGGTTCGTGGGGCTGATCCAATTGGATCAGCCCCATGAACGCATTTATCAGCGTAGCATTTATCAGCGTAGCATTTATCAGCGTAGCATTTATCAGCCTGGCATTTATCAGCCTGGCATTTATCAGCGTAGCATTTATCAGCCTAGCACTTCT
>DHDO01000029.1:0-1077 GCA_002399435.1 Firmicutes bacterium UBA4874 | reverse complement strand
CAGAACGGTACCCGAAAATTCGCACAGAGCCGTTTTCAGGGAATCCTTTGCCGAAACATCCAGGTGATTGGTCGGCTCGTCCATGATCAGAAAATTGCAGGGAGAAAGAGTAAGCAGGGCCATCTTCACCTTGACCTGTTCGCCCCCGCTCAATGTTCCAATGGGCTGCATGGCATGCCTGGCGGAAATCCCGCACTGCGCAAGGTGTTTTCGTATCTCTTTGACGATCCGGTCAGGAACGGCATCGGAAACAATCTGTATCGGTGTCCGCGTGTCGTCCGGCCATCCAAGTTCCTGCTCAAAATATCCGATTTTCGCCTGGGGTGAAAAGTCGAAATGTCCTTCCATGGATGGAATCTGCCCCATTAAGGTCTTCAGCAATGTGGATTTCCCGATTCCGTTGAATCCTGTCATAACAACCTTCTGCCCACCTTTGATACGAAAACTGATATGTTTCAAAATGGGATAATAGTATCCTACCGCCAGATTTTTCACCGTCAAATGTTCGGCATCGGTCAGGGGCAGTTCCGGAAAATGAAAATACGGCTTGATTTCCTTTTCTTCCAATGCTTCCATTTTCTCCATACGATTCAGCTGCTTTTGCCGTCCCTTTGCCATTTTGGACTTTCGCCCGGCAATATTTTTCCGGATGAACTCTTCGGTCCGTTTAATTTCTTTTTGCTGGGCAGAATATTGCCGGATGTAGTCCTCCCTTAGGAGCGTCTTCTTTTTCAGAAACTCCGTATAGCTTCCGTAGTATTTTGTGATCGTGGCGTTATCAATATCACATATCCGGTTTGATACCTTATCCAGGAACGAAAAATCATGGGATATGACCATATAGGCATTCTCCAGAGAGGAAAGATCGCCTGCAAGCCATGCGATGTGTTCCCGATCCAGAAAATTCGTCGGTTCATCCAGAAGCAGGATATCCGGCTTTTCCAGCAGCAGTTTTGCAAGGATTACTTTTGCACGCTGCCCGCTGCTCATTTGCTCCATCCTGCGGTCCAAACCGATGGAATGCAGTCCCAGCCCATTTGCCACCTGTTCGATGCGTGTATCAATGGAATAAAAATC
>DHDO01000101.1 GCA_002399435.1 Firmicutes bacterium UBA4874 | reverse complement strand
CGTCTGCCGCCAAAGCCATGGAACAAAAGCGTGCGGAAGGCAGGATGGATTGGAGGGATCTTCCTTATAACCAGAAGGAAACGGTGGAGGATATCAAGCGTACCGCATCTGGGATCCGGGATCGGTTTGATGCCTTTGTGGTTCTGGGGATCGGAGGTTCTGCCCTGGGTCCCATTGCCGTGCAGCAGGCACTGAATCATGCCCATTATAATGAATTGTCCCGGGAGAAGCGGGACGGATATCCCCGGTTTTATGTGGAGGACAATGTGGATCCGGAGAAAATGCAGGCTTTGTTCGATGTGATCGATCTTACGAAAACCGTATTCAATGTCATTACCAAGTCGGGCAGTACATCGGAGACCATGTCCCAGTTTCTGATTATAAAGGACATGCTTCAGCAAAAACTTGGCGACCAATACCGGGAGCATCTGATTGCCACGACAGACCGGGAAAATGGCAATCTGATCCGGATTGCAAAGGCGGAAGGGCTGAAGACCTTTTATATTCCCAGAGGAGTGGGCGGCCGGTTTTCCGAACTGTCTCCCGTCGGTCTGCTTTCCGCGGCAGTGTGCGGTATTGACATTGAGGAGATGCTGGCCGGCGCAGCCTACATGGATGAGATCTGCAAGGATGAAAATATCCGTGAAAATCCTGCTTACATGGCAGCTGCCCTTCAGTATCTTGCCATGAAGTCCGGCAAGAATATCTCCGTCATGATGCCCTATGCGGATTCCCTGAAGTATATTGCGGACTGGTATGCGCAGCTTTGGGCAGAAAGCCTGGGGAAACGTTTCAACTCCAGGGGAGAGACGGTTCATGCGGGGCAGACTCCTGTCAAGGCTTTGGGAGTGACCGATCAGCATTCCCAGGTTCAGCTCTATACGGAGGGTCCCTTTGACAAGGTGGTTACCTTCCTGAAAGTGGGAAGATACCGTACTACGGTGAAGATTTCCAATGGATTTGAAGAGATTCCCGCTGTATCCTTTCTTGGAGGGCATACCATGAATGAGCTGATCCATGCTGAGCAAACGGCGACGGAATATGCCCTGCTGAAGGCAAAACGGATGAATCGGACCATTACCCTGCCGGAAGTGAATGCCTTTACCGTAGGCGAGTTGTTGTATTTCCTTGAAGTGGAGACGGCGTTTGCCGGGGAACTTCTGGGCATCAATGCCTTTGACCAGCCGGGAGTGGAGGAAGGAAAGAATGCAACCTATGCTCTGCTGGGCCGCCCTGGGTATGAGGCAAAGAAGGCAGAGCTGACTGCAAGGCCGGAGAAGAAGCCGGAATATGTACTGAAAGGGAAAGTAAGGGAACCGGTCGGCAGTGCGGTATAGCAGGCCGATAGAAAAGAGTCATATTCCTGTCCTGCATCCGATAAGATAGTATCAGTGGCAGATACAATATGCCGTGACCGGAGGGCAGGATGCTGGATATTTTACAGGTACTGATCCATTTTGTCGTCGGATCCCTATTGATTGTGACCGGCGTGAACACCATGGGAAATACTCTCGAGCAGGCAAACTCGAAGCTTTTGGAGAAAGCCATGCGTGCGTTCTCAAGGAACAAATGGACTTCCTTTTTTACCGGCATCCTGCTGACCGGCCTGATACAGAGCAGTACAGCGGTAACGATCCTGACCATAGGTTTTGTGGATTCCGGCATCATGAAGCTGGAAAGCGCGGTCGGCATCATTTACGGCGCAAATATCGGGACGACGTTTACCGCTCAGTTCATGAGTTTTCAGATTACCCAATATTCCCGGTATATTCTGATAGCAGGCTGTATTCTGAGTTTTGGCCCGATGCGGAAGTTCAGAACGGCAGGCAGTGTACTTGCAGGAATCGGTTTGTTGTTTTCGGGATTGGAGCTGATGGATAAAAGCGTAAACATCCTGAAGAACAATGCTTTTCTGGTTCAATGGCTGCAGGTTCACTCAGACAACGTCTTTCTGTGTCTGCTTGCCGGTCTGGTAATCACCATGCTGGTGCAGAGCAGCAGTGCAACGGTCGGAATGACCATATTGCTGTTCAACGGCGGATTGCTGCCGTTTCCTTCCGCTGTTGCGCTTACCCTGGGAGACAATATAGGGAGTTGTATTATCGCCCAGATCGCCGGTATGGAATCCAGCACGGCGGGGAAGCGGGCCGCATGGGCCCATACCATTTACAATATTGCCGGCGTTCTGCTGGCATGGCTTTTCTTGTCTCAATTCTGCAGGTTTGTTCAGTTTATGACCCATTGGATGGGGCAGGACAGCAGCCGCCTTATTGCAAATGCCCACACGATGTTCAATGTGCTGAGCGCCATGCTGTTTCTGCCGATTTCAAAGTATTATGTGAGATTTCTTCAGTGTGTCATTCCGGAAAGGAAACCGATCCGCCGTCTGAAGGAATCCAGGCACCTTTGATGCCCGGATTCCTTTCGGTCGGGCGGACTTTTAATACTCATTTTCAAAACGCTATTTTGTATTCCGTTTTTTAATATATTTGATCAGATCATACCACAGAACCGAAGCAGCAGCCAGTCCCACAGCGGCCAGCAGCAGGGGGGCGGACAGTGCGGAGAGCTTCAGGATGCCGGAAAGGGGCGAGTAAAGGATAAGGGCCAGCAACAGCAAAGTTCCGGTATTTGCCACCTGCATCACCCGGTCTCCGGCAAGCCGCCGCATGGATCGGAACGCGGGATCGCTGTCGGAGCTGTTGACCTGTACCAGGAACAGATTTGCCAGCATAAGGATGGCAAGCCCCATGGAGCGGGCTACGGGCGCACGGGAAACATCTCCTTTCAGCAGGGAAAAATATGCGCTGAATGAGGCGGCGAATATGAACAGACCCTGCAGGGAACTTTTGAGGAACAAGCCGGGAGTCAGCAACTTTTTCTTCGGGTCGCGGGGGCGTCGCTCCATGATGTCCGTTTCCGCCGGCTGGCGCTCCAGTACAATGGAGCAGGTGGGATCGATCAGAATCTCCAGCAGCACAATATGGAGCGGAAGCAGAGGCAGTGCTGCAGGCGGAATCTTCAGCAGCGGCGCCAGCAGGGAAGCAAAAGCAATCGGAATATGAATCGTAAACACATATCCCACCGCCTTGCGGATATTATCAAAGATACGGCGTCCATCCCGTACGCTCTCCACAATGGTGGTAAAGTTATCGTCCATCAGGATGAGGTCGGCGGCCTCCCTGGCCACCTCGCTGCCGCGTTTTCCCATGGCAATGCCGATATCGGCATATTTCAGGGCAGGCGCATCGTTTACTCCGTCGCCGGTCATGGCTACGATCTCCCCGTTCTCCCGGAACGCCCTGACAATGCGCATTTTATGTTCCGGCAGCACACGGGAGAAGATGGAAACCGTTTGAACGGCTTTCCGAAGATCCTCGTCGCTCATGGCACTGAGCTTGTCGCCCGTTACGGTGATGCCGCTGTGAGGCAGCCCTATTTTTCCGGCAATGGCGGAAGCCGTGGCGCCGCTGTCGCCTGTAATCATAACGACGCGGATACCAGCCTGGTTACAAACTGCGATATCCGCCCGGACATTTTCCCGCGGCGGATCGGCCAGGCCCACCAGTCCCAGCAGGGTGAGCCGGCAGTCGGTAATGGCATCCGGAATCTCCGCTTCGCTGGCTGGCTTTGCCATGGCAACCGCAATCACCCGCAGTCCCCGACCGGAGAGCTCCGTGTTTTGCCGCCCAGCCTCCGCCTTTTGTTCGCCGGTAAGGTCACAGACGGTGAAAATCTGCTCGGGACTGCCTTTGGCAGCGATTCGGATTTCTCCCTCATGACGCCAGACATGGCCCATCATTTTCAGGTCATTGGTAAAGGAGTATTCCGTGAGAAAACCGCTTTCCTCAAAGAGGTGTTTCCGTGAAATACCCTGGTCTTCGCAATAGGACAGCATTGCCTTTTCCATTGGATCAAAGGGTTCGGTCTCGCAGGCCAGTCCCATGGTTTCCACCAGGCCCTGCCTGTCGCCGGCTGCAACCCAGATATCCTCAACGGACATTTGATTTTTGGTAATGGTTCCGGTTTTATCCACGCAAAGTACGGATACGGCGCCCAGCGTCTCCACACTGGGAAGCCTGCGCACCAGGGAATGTTTTTTCGCCAGCCGCCATGCGCCCATGGAAAGAAACACGGTCAGGATAACCGGGAATTCCTCCGGAATCATGGCCATGGCCAGAGTAATGCCCGACAGGACACTCTCTGTCAGCCGGTCCGGGAAACCATGATCCGGGAGATTGCGCCAGGTAAATATGCCAATCAGGATAAACAGCCCGCCTGCAATGCCGGCGCAGGTTTTGACCAGATGGTTTATCTGCTTCTGGAGCGGAGTATCTTCCTGTGGAGCACCCGCTACGCTTTTACCGATTTTCCCATACTCTGTGCCTGTACCAATGTTCGTCACCCGAACGGCAGCGGACCCCTGGTTTACCAGTGTTCCCGCGTAACAGCGGTCCTTTCGCCAGTAATCCCCCGAAGGTTCGGCATCTCCTTCCGCGGTTTTCCAGACGCTTTCGGCTTCTCCGGTAAGGGAAGACTCGTCTATGCGGAGATCTGCACATTTGACGATCACCCCGTCGGCGGGAACCTTTATTCCTTCCTGGATCATCATAAGGTCGCCGGGTACCAGATCCGCACTGGCTATGGTTTGCTGCTTTCCATCACGGATGACGGCAATGCGGGGCTCGGACAGATCTTTCAGGGCATTCAGGGTTTTGTCGGTTTTCCATTCCTGAACCACCTCTATGGTGATCATGCCGGTTACAAAAATAAGCATGATCCTTCCGTCATGGGCTTCTCCGAGAACAAAATAAATTGTGGCTGCCGCCAACAGCAGCACGAACATGGGCTCAAAGATAATGTGCAGTGTCTTTTTGAGAAGGTTATCCTTTTTTTGCGGTACCAGTTCGTTTTTTCCAAACTTCTCCTGAAGATGTTTGGCTTCGTCTGAGGTTACCCCTGTTCCAACAGGGTTTGTTGTGTTTGTCATAAAAGAATCCTCCAATGGCCTTTTGGCGTAAAAGATTTCTCCTATGGCACTCCATTTCAAAAGTCGGCTGTTCTGTCAGAATATGAAAAAGCACACCTGCAGAACATACCACTGTCCCACAGATGTGCTGACCGTTCATCTGTTGCCGCTTGCTGGGCGGCCCGGCACCATGCCATACGGCATCGCCTGCTCAGTTTGTACTGTTGATTTCGCATTCTCATGGAATGTAATGCAGTGCAAAGAGATTATCATATAGTATATGAAAGGACACAGGAAATGTCAACTAAATTTTATATTTCAACGCCGAACAGTGAACTTCTGCAGGGCTTTATTTCTTATTTGATAGGGTACGGATATCGGGTCGTTGATGTGGATGATATCATTCTGAACACAATTGGAACGATGCCTGGATTCCTGATATATAGACTAACCAAACCTGCACTTGTAAAACTGGATCTGCCAAATAGGTAGGTACTGTCTTTATTGTGACGGCCGATAAAAACCAGCTCCGGTAAGAAGCCATATACTCTGCCGGAGCTGCTATTCCATTGCCGGCTTCTTTTTCGGCTTTTTCAGGAGATCCAGGGGCAGGCCTTTGACGAGCCAAAGGGAAAGGAAAAAAACAATAAAACCGGCCACAACAGACAGGAGCAGATTGGTCAGGGCAGGTACGTGAAGGCGGCCTAAACGGTTATGCAGAACACTGCATACAAATGCCATCAGAAGTGCGGAAGCCCCGGGTTTGAGAACCCAGTCCGGGAAGCGGAACGGCATTTCGGTTGTTTTCAGGACAGTGACGAGATTGCAGATGCAGACAATACAACTGTTGAGGAAGACTCCGATCAGGATGCCGTAAACCCGGATGGACGGGTTGGCTAACAGGAAAAAGCTGCAGAGAATCTGGATTATATTTCCGATCAAAAAATGGACGGCTCCCCGGTTTTGCTTGCCCAGGCCGTTCAGAATGCCGCTGCAGGTATGCGAAATCGCATGAAATACAATGGCGTAGGAGATGGGAACCAAAAGCGTGCCTGCCATTGGCTGGCGATACAGGATTTCTCCGATCGGTCTTCCCAGGGAAGAAACCAATGCCATGCATGGAAAGGCGGTCAGACATGTGATCAACATTGCCTTGGATACTTTGCTGCGGATCTCCTTCCAGTTTTTCAGAGCCAGATTTTCTGAAAGGTCCGGAATAATCACTATGGTAAGGGCACTGGTTATGGCAGAAGGCAGGAACAATACGGGCAGGACCATTCCGGACAGGATGCCGTACATCCCGATTGCCTCTTCCCGGAGCATGCCGCCGGCGATGAGCCGCTGCGGGATCATGATGGAATTGACGGCATTCATCAGGGAATTGATCAGCCGGGTCGCGGTGATTGGCAGGGCAATCGCCAGAATCGTACCAAGGATTTTATCACGTTCGGGTCGGATGGACTGCCTGGCAGAATACAATTCCTTTGTGGTCCGATGATATTTGTAGTGCAGAAACAACAGGCTGGCCAGCTCGCCAAAGACCGTTCCCAGCATGGTAACCGCGACTTTTGTGGAGTTATCCGTGCTGGAAGCGAACAGGCAGAGCAGGGAAACCGCAAGGGTCATTCTGGTCAGCTGCTCAATGATTTCCGCCAGAGCAGGGGGATGCACATCCTTCAGGGCATAAAAAAATCCTTTCAGGGATGCCCCCAGCCCGACGATGGTGATGCACGGAAACAAAACAAAAAGAGCCTTTTTTGCTCTCTCATCCCCGATAATCTTTTCGGCAATTCCATCCAGATTGCATAGCGCCGCAATGGTAATCACAACGGAGATTCCTGTAACAAGCATAAGGGTTGTCTTTACCACACGGCGGATTCCCTGAATATCTCCCCGGGCTTTTTTCGCAGATACCAATCGGGAAATCGCAATGGGAAGGCCTGCTGTCGTCAGGGTAATGGCAATATGGTATACAGGGAAAACCAGTTGCATAAGGCCCATCCCCTGAGGGCCCATCAATCGGCTGAGTATAATGCGGTAAACGAAACCCAGCAGCCGGACTATTAAATTGGCGATTGTCAGTATCAGGGTCCCATAAAGCAATGATTTCCTATTGATTTTCAAAGTAAATGCCACCGCCCAATGTAATATGTCTGTTTCATTCTATTCCGGATCGGAGTGCCTTTAGAAGTGTATTCTGTTTTCCGGTCTCTTGTTTTGTCAATCATACAAAAATGAATCGTTGAATAGGAATGATTTCTTTCAATAAAGGAAACAGGAAATGCGGAAGAAGGAGTAAGCATTTTATTTCCATATGTGGATATATAAAGGATATGTTATATGCAACCCTTTCAAAACAAAGTGTAAATTTTTTGTTAAGAAGTGCTATAGCCAGATTCTGCTTGTACGGATATAATGAAGGTAGTATTAAGGGGAGAACAAAAGCCAAATGCGATATGTGAGTGCTCGACAGGTGCGAAAAATTCAATTATGGAGGGGTTTTAATGTCAAGTGTTACGCTTAAAAACATCTATAAGGTCTATGAAGGCGGCGTTACAGCAGTCAGTGATTTTAGCCTGGACATAGCCGATAAAGAGTTTATTGTTTTAGTTGGTCCTTCTGGATGTGGAAAGTCGACTACACTGAGAATGGTCGCCGGTTTGGAAGAGATCACCGAAGGTGAGTTGTACATTGGCGACAAACTGATGAATGATGTTGCTCCCAAAGACAGGGACATTGCAATGGTGTTTCAGAACTATGCTTTGTATCCCCATATGACCGTATACGACAACATGGCTTTCGGCTTGAAACTGCGAAAGACTCCAAAAGC
>DHDO01000103.1:944-8194 GCA_002399435.1 Firmicutes bacterium UBA4874 | reverse complement strand
TTCCATGGCTTTGGCGGCAGACGCAAGGGAATCGGACATCGCTTCCATGCTGCTTCCGGAAATGCCCTGCTCCCCGCCTATCATCCCGGACATCATGTTATTGAAGTCCAGGGTAATTCCCATGCTTTCCTTCCATTGCGGATCCTCATATCTCTTCATCTATTGAATCATCCTTTCCAAACCGTTGTCATTCTCATATCTGCTGCCCTATTCTCAAAAATTCGATTTTATTCAACAAAAACTATTCTAACACAAATAGAACGATGGTTCTACTGAAAAACCTGCTTTTCAAAGGGAATATCAAAGATACATCCATACTTATCATACAAAACATATCCGGCATTGGTGACTTGTCTCCGAAAATCCGTTACGGGCTGTGCAGCATGGTATGGATCCTCCATTGATTGTCCCGGTAGTGCATCCGAACCGCCCCCTGCTCATCGTTCCGATAAACCCGGGCTCCCCTCTGCTTCAGCCTGTCCAATGTCTGGGAACTCGGATGGCCAAACAGATTGGTTCCAACCTGTATCACGCCGGCTTTTGGAGAAATGGCATCCAGAAACGGTTCCGTACTGGAAGTCCGGCTGCCATGATGAGGCACCTTGAGAATATCCACATTTTCCTGCCGGATCCTTCCGGTCAGATAATATTCCACCCGGTCCTCCACATCTCCTGTAAAAAGAACCGATGTATCCTGGTATTCCAGAAGAATCACCAGGGAAACATTATTTTCATTGCCCTGGGCCAACGATTTCACCACACGATCCTCCGGATACAGGATATGGAGCTTTACTTCGCTGCCAATCCGCCAGGTCTGCCCCCGCTTCGCCGTCAGCACATCAATACCCTTTCGCCGGACCGTTTCCTTCAGTTCCAGGTATGCCGGCTCCGCCTGGCCGGGCGGATATTCCATAAAGGCATCCACCGGCAATTGTTCCAGCACCGGAAGCAATCCTCCGATATGATCATAATGACAGTGGGACATAATGACAAGATCCAGGGAAGAAATGCCATTTTTCAGCAGAAAGGGAAGAACCGTATCCTCCCCCACGTTTCTGCCCTCCTTGCCGCCACCGTCTATCAGTATGGTTTTCCCGTCGGGAGTCCGAATCAGCGTACAGTCTCCCTGCCCCACATCCACAAACGTTACTTCCAGATCCTTTGGCTTTTGGACTTCAGCGAGGAAGGAACCCGCCACCAAAGCACCAATCAGTACAGTACACACCACATAAGGCTTTCGGATAAAAGCGGGCCTTTCCCTGGATAAAATCAGCAATACAGAATAAAAAACCAGAACCGCCGATATGGATGGGGACACAGCCGGTATCGACGCAAAAGGCAGCCTTGCGGCAAACCCGGTCGCCGCAAGAACCAGGCGGCAGAGAACCCGGAGCGGAGCCGCCGCGATTTTTGCTGCTGCAGGAAAAATCATTCCCACAGGGAGAATCAAAAATCCTCCCATGGTAACCAGCCCCAGTGCGGGGACCAGAACCAAATTGGTCAGGACCGACCATGGCGTAATGACATTGAAGCAGTAAACCGTCAGGGGAAAGGTACCCAGTTGGGCCGATAAGGTGACTGCAATCAGCGAAGATACTTTGGACGGCAGAAAGCGCAGTTTTTCCTGGATTGGCCGATAAAACAGGGCAATGGAACCAACTGCCAGAAAGGACAGCTGAAAGCCGGCTTCCAGAATATCCATTGGCCGAATCAGCAGAATCAGGAACGCCGCCACTCCGGCACTGTTGATCGGATCCGATTTCCTGCCCATGGTCTTTCCAGCGGAATAAATCACAGCCATGACGACCGCGCGCGCCACTGGCGGAGCAGCTCCCACCAGCAGTCCATACAGCAGGAGAATCATCGCCTCAAGGATCAGGGGCGTCCACCTTTGAAGGGGAGACCGGGAGAACAGAAAGTGCAGCAGCGTCACAATATATCCGATATGCAGACCGGAAATGGAAAGAACGTGAGCCAGGCCGGTCCGCTGGAACGCATCCACCGTTCGCGGCTCAATGGTCCAGCGCTGCCCCAGCAGCAGGGCTTTCAGAAGAGCCCCTTCCTGCCCCCCAACCGTACGATCCAGCGAAATATCCGCCCGGCGGCGAAACCAGGCAAGCATGCTGCCTATGGAAAAGGATCTGTCTTTTTTGAGAAAAACAACGTTCCGGCCGGAAGCGTTCATCGTACTGTAAATGCCTCTTCCCGCCAGATAGCCTTTATAATCAAAGCCTTTGGGGTTTCTGGGCCCGGTGGGCTCTTTCAGGATTCCCGTGACCCGCAGCACATCCCCCGTTTGAAAGGCTTCGAAAAGACTTCGTTCCGCCGGATCGGGAAATCCCGCATAATGCCCAACCCGCACTTTCGCCTTTGCAGAACGGGTTTCCCTGCCTGTCTGCTGCACCGCCTGAACATCCAGAACGTAAACAGCCCGATCGGATTCGATCTGCGGATCTCCAATGACCGTACCCTGGATCGTGATTCTCCTCCCGATGTAGGGAGTCAGAGGATTCTTTGTTCCGAAAAACAGTGCTCCACGAAGACAGCCAAAGATCAAAACCAGACTGAGCAGAAGCGGAAAGACAGCTTTTCTCCGGAACACCAGAGCCAGCAGAGCAGCCCCTGTCATCCCCAGCAAGCAATACAAGGCTTCCACCCGGAAATAAACCGAAAAAACAAGTCCGGCGATATAGGCGGCCAGCCCCCATAATATCGGCCTTTTAACCCAGATCTCCCTGCTTCCTCTCCTCATCCGTCTGCCCCCACACTGATCTTTTCCATTATTATATCAATGGCCTGAAAAAAATACCATGCCTATGCCTATATTCTGGTTTTTTGTCATCATTATGATGAAAATGGGCCATAATAATAAAAATAGATCGTTTTAACGGGAAAAATCATGGAACGGCCGGAGCCGCATGAAAAAAGGATGAAAGAAATATGGTAAAACTGCTGAAGCGACGATTGGAAAAGAAAGATAGGAAAAAAGATAAGAAATTTGGAATCAAGGGAGACACGGATCATCTGAAGCCGTTCCGACTCTCAGAAATTGTGGAGGATAATATTACGCGGTTGAAGAACTCCATGAACAACACCTTCGACATTAAATCACGGGAGTTCCAAATCGGAGGAACAAAGTATCAGGCTGCCATTCTCTACATTGCGGATCTGGTCAATGAGGAAATGATTATGAGCCATCTGCTCAAACCGCTGATTCTGCAGTCGACAGCGGTAATTGATTCGGATACGGAAGTGAATTTCCAATCCGTAAAGGATTCCATGCTCAGCATCGGCAGCGTTCAGGAAGCGGAAACCTTTGATGAAATTGTTTTGGCTGTTATGTCCGGGGACACCTTTCTGTGCATTCAGGGGTACGCAAAAGGGTTGATTGTAAACACCAGGGAATTAAACGGGAAACCGTTTGCCGTACCCACTGTGGAACCTTCGGTAAAAGGTCCGCAGGAAGCATTCGTGGAGACCCTGAAAATCAATCTTGGATTGATCCGGAAACGGATCCGGGATCCGAATCTGATGCTTGAAGAGTATAAAATCGGCAGGCGCTCCAAATCCGAGTCTGTCCTTGTCTATATCAAGGGAATCGCCGATCCGGATATCGTGGAGGATCTCCGGAAAAGGCTGAGCTCTGTTGATCTGGATATGGGACAGTCTGCTTTTCAGATCGGAACTCTGGTGACAGACCGGCCCGACTCCATCTTTCCTCAGGTTCAGATCACCGAACGGCCGGACAAGCTGGTCGTTTCATTGAGTGAAGGAAGAGTTGCGGTCCTGACGGACGGCTCTCCCAATGCCATACTGGTTCCGGTCACCCTGCCCATACTGATGCAAAGTCCGGACGATTATTGTGAAAGCTGGTTGGTATCCTCGCTTATCCGGATTTCCAGATATGTCGGGTTGTTTCTTTCTTCCCTTTTTCCCGCTATATACATTGCCATCACCTCCTATAACCCCGGGATGCTGCCCACAAGACTGGTGCTGTCCATTGCTTCCACCCGCACGGGGGTGCCCTTTTCCGCTTTCATTGAAGCATTGTTAATGGAAGCTGTCCTGGAGCTCCTTCAGGAAGCAAGCATACGGCTGCCCAAGGCAGTGGGCCAGACCGTTTCCATCGTAGGAGGACTGGTGATCGGTCAGTCCGCAGTTCAGGCAGGCATCGTCAGCCCCATCATGGTCATTGTGATTTCTGTTACTGCGGTCACCTCCTTTGCCATACCGGATTACAGTCTCGGACTGGCTTCCCGGATCCTCCGGGTGCCCTTTATGATACTTGCCACAACCCTGGGAAGTTTCGGGATCGCCATAGGGATGCTTCTGCTGCTGACGTATCTCTCTTCCCTGAAAAACTTCGGCATCCGATACCTGAGCCCCATTACCCCTTATCGCTTCCAGGATTGGAAAGACACGGTGATCCGTGCACCGTTCAAGGACCTGAAAAAGCGTCCTGAATTCCTGAATCCGGAAGATACCGAAAGGAGCCATTCCCGGAAAAAGGAGAAAGAGATTTCATGAAAGAAGAAAGGCTGATGCCCCCTCAGGTTATGACACTGACCGCATGCGGAATCCTGGGAATCGACATTCTGATCGTCCAGCGGGACATGGTTGGCGTTGCCGGACAGGACGCCTGGATATCCCTGATACTGGGAGGTATGACAGCCATGATATTGGGCAGTGTCTGCTACTATCTGGCACATCTGTATCCGGAAATGGATTTGCCGCAGATCCTACTGCATATATTCGGGGACTTCTTCGGCAGGATTATCCTGCTTCCCTTTATTGTGTATGATGTGCTGTATCTTGGCATGTCCCTGAGAATTTTTGCGCAGGCACTGAAAATGTTCCTGCTGAGCGCAACACCGATGCTCCCGATTGTTGTTCTGATCCTTCTGGCGGCCGGATATGCAGTCTGCAAAGGTGTTTTCGCCATTGGAGGAATTATGGATATTATTTTCCCACTCTGTGCTGTTACCATATTGGGCATTCTCCTGATGCCGATGAATCAGATTCACCTCAGCAACTTAAAGCCCATTCTGTACAAAAACACAGGGAATGTGGTGAAGGGAATCCTGACAGGATATCAGCAGTTTACCGGATATGGCACCATAGCCTATTTCTATTGCTATACCCAAAAAACGAAGGGAACTTTTAAGTGGTACCTTGCTGGCCTGGGAATTCCAATCTTCCTGTACATTGCTTTAACACTTATTACCATCATGGTATTTGGGCCAACGGACATTGGTTATCTGACGTATCCTACCCTGACACTGGCGAAATCCATTGAAATCCCAGGCACTTTTCTGGAAAGAGCGGAGTCCTTTGCCGCCATATTGTGGATCAATATCGTCTTCGTATCGGTTGCTCTGCTCCTCTTCCGTACAAAAAGAAATTTTTTAGAATTGCTACATATGAAAACCAAACACCAAAATTACGTCATTTGGGGAATCGCCCTGTTGTTGATTGGGATTGCCCTCTTCATCCGAAGCGGAACAGAGGCCATATCGTTTTTTTCCAAAATAAAAAAATCAAGCCGTATTTTTGGACTGCTGATCTTTCCCTTCATCACGGCCATGGGTTATATAAAGAAGAGAAGGGAGACAAGAGCATGAGACATTCCCTGAAGCGTTCCTCCCTGTTGCTTTTTCTGATTGGGGCCCTGCTGCTTACGGGGTGCTGGGATCAAAAGGACATCGATACCAGAGGCTATGTACTGGGGTTGGCCATCGATTCCTATCCTCCCGATCCCCAATCATCGGAATCCACCGGCCCGAATCAGGCTTCTCCCCAGGAAGAGGAAAAGCTGGAGAAAATGCAGCTCCACACAGGGGAACCGGGTTATGCCATGACCATACAGCTGCCCATACTTGCAAATGCGGATATGCCGGAAGGGCCTGGCATTCAATCTGCTGAAGGTTCACAATCCTGGGAAATTACGCAAATTGGCAATTCCTTTTTCAGCATAAATCGTGAAATGGCATCCCGCACCGGCCTGTCCCTCTATTATGAACACCTTCAGGTCCTCATCCTTTCGGAAGAAGTGGCCAGAAAAGGGCTGATCAATATTCTGGATATGTTTATGAGGGAACCGGAAATGAGGCGGGGAATCAAGGTACTGATCTGCCCGGGAGAGGCCAAAAGCATTTTGGATGTTGTCCCCAGAATTGATAAGTATTCTTCCGTTTATTTGTCCGGTATCTTTGATAATTCCAGTAGAAATTCCCGAATGGTATACCATACCAATATGGGAGATGTGATATGCGCTTTGCATGACGGCCATGACTTTGTTCTGGCAAAAGTAATTTCCACAAAAGATGAAAACAAGGCAAGCGGCGGAGCGGTCTTCCATAACGGAAGAATGGCAGGATGGGCAACGGAGATGGAGGTGGAAGCCATCAACCTGATACGGAATACCTATGAAGGCGGCGTAATCACCGTTGATACACCGAAGGGAGAAGAAGGACGGGTCGCTATGGAAATAACCAATGAAAAAGCTGAAATCACTCCCATTGTAAACGGAGACCAGGTAAGCTTTCGTATTGACATCAAGGTGGAGGGGGATTACTCAGAAGACATTAATCTACACACCCACGAAAAGCTGAGCGAGCCCTTTCTCAAAAGCCTGGAAGCAGAATACGAAAAGGAAATTCAGGATCTCTGCACGGAAACAATTGAATCCATGCAGGAAAAATTCAAAGCAGACGTCTTCCAGTTTGACCGCATCCTACAGGCCGGGGAACCGGCTTACTGGGAACGGATGGGCTCGGACTGGAATTCCATCTACCCGGACGTGGGGGTTACGGTCCATGCGGATGTCCACATTATTCTGACTGGGATATGAGCGCCCTCATGCGGCGCATATCTCATTCTGCATAAACAGGCGTATGATCTACGCCGGATGCCGTGACCGAGCCCAGAATCAAGGGCCTGGGCGTTGGTTTGTCCGTACCGATCCGAACCGCTTTCCGGAAGTTTTCCACTGCTTCCTGCAATTCTTCCTCCCGGTTCACATAAAACTCTGCCAGAAGATCGCCGGGACGGATCCGGTCTCCGATCCTCCTGTGCAGAACCAGGCCAACACCGGGATCAATCCTGTCCCCTTTCCGGGATCTTCCCGCACCCAGAAGCAAAGCGCACCGCCCGATTTCCCGGGTATCCACGGAAGTGATGCAGCCTTCCTTCTCCGCTTTTATCGGCAGGATCCGGTTTGCGCGGGGAAGCCGGCTGAAATCCTCAAGAAC
>DHDO01000103.1:0-617 GCA_002399435.1 Firmicutes bacterium UBA4874 | reverse complement strand
CATTGCCGACAGCCATGCCAAGAGGTTGATCCATATCCGTTACAACAGCTGTAGTTTTCCTGCCTGCCCGGGTACCGATTTTCACCATCTCCTCCGCCAGTGCAAAAGAATCTTCCACAGACTGCATAAAGGCGCCGCTGCCTGTCTTGACATCCAGCACAATGGCATCGGTGCCGGCGGCAATTTTTTTGCTCATAATGCTGCTTGCAATCAGAGGAATGCTCTCCACTGTTCCGGTAACATCCCTCAGTGCATACAGTAACTGATCTGCCGGAACAAGATTCCGGCTCTGGCCGATGACTGCCAGGCCAACCGACTGCACGGATTGCAGAAACTCTCCCATGGACAGAGAGACCCGGAAACCCGGAATCGACTCCAGCTTGTCCAGGGTGCCGCCGGTAAATCCCAGACCCCGCCCGGACATCTTGGCTACCGGCACTCCGCAGGCTGCCACCAGAGGAGCGACGATCAATGTGGTCGTGTCGCCCACCCCTCCCGTACTGTGCTTGTCGACTTTTACACCTTTTACACCGGATAAGTCCACCTTTTTCCCGGAATCTACCATTGCCATGGTCAGATCTGTCGTTTCCCTGTTGTCCATGCCGTTGATGCAAACA
>DHDO01000005.1:50531-54488 GCA_002399435.1 Firmicutes bacterium UBA4874 | reverse complement strand
TGACGGACCGTGATCCCGGACGGTACCGTTTCCCCTTCCGCGGAAATACCCAGTTCCTTGCTGGACGGCGGACAGAACAGCATGAGATTCCCGCTTTCCGGTATGGCATGCGGCAAGGCACCGTCAAACAGGTACAGGAGATAATCCCCGGACTCAGGCATGTCATCGGGATCAGCCTTGATCACCTCCATATCGCTGCGCAGGGACAGGGCCCGTTCCAGAAAAACATTCCGTCCGGCTGCCATCAGCGCCCTGACAGGATGTTCTTCCTTCCGGACCGCCCAGCCCCGGTTGTCCAGCTGCAGATCATCCTTCTCCGACAGGGACACTTCCACGGTATGGGTATCCTCCGGAACCCCCGTCCAGGTGATACTGACTTCCTCCTGCTTCGGAATGGAAACCTCCCTTACATTGTTTCGCATTCCATCCGCTTTCAGCTCCAGTGTCAGATCCCTTTTGTCCCCATAGTTCGCCACCCGGGAGAGCACCGTCATTTCCCCGCCGCGGACCTCACAGCTCACATGAGTCACGGCGGAATTCTGACCGTTTCCCGAATAGACATGGGAAACCAGGGACCGGTCGTCTTCCGGGATTTTGTCGCTGAACAGGTGGATCTCCCCGGCTTCTTTTTTGGGTTCCTGCAGTAAAGTCCGGGCCAGCTGCACGGCACGTTCCAGGTCGGACCGGCCATTGGTGGCCTGAATGCCGCCGGCATACTCCCGGAGCCTTCCTTTTTCTCCTGTCGGACCCACCAGGACAAACGGCTGGATCCCCGCCTGTACAATGGTCATGGTATCCTTTCTCCGCATATCCCGTATCAGATCCTGCAGATCCATCCGTGCGCGTCCAATCCGGGAAGGGGACACATCCGTCGCCTGCATCCGGGCGGAGGTATCCATCACGGCAATATAATGAACGCCTCCCCCGCCTCCGGAAAGTACCGGCCGGGCCAGGGACAGGGATAACAGCGCCACCGCCAGGATCTGGAGAATCAAAAGCAGTCTGGCACGCAGACGCTGCCACGGCCGTGTCGCCTGCAGATCCTTCTGCGCCTCCCGCCACAGCAGAATACTGGAAACGGTCCGGTCTTCATGCTGTCTTTTCAACAGATACAGCAAAATCACAGGAACCCATGCCAGCAGGGCCAGCCATCCCCACGGATTCAGAAATCTCAAATGCAAGCCCTCCTTATCGAATAATTCCTGCCTGCGGAAATGTTTCAAACACCAGCCGGTCCAGGGATACTCCGCTTTGCACCGGGACCCAGGAAATTTCCATGCTTTCGCAGATGGACTGCCGCACTTCCAGAAAATTACGCAGTTCCTTCTGATACAGGCGAAGGACCTGCGGTGTCATTTCCACCTCCACGGATTCTCCGGTTTCCGCATCGATCAGGCGCAGCGCCCCTTCGAAAGCCGGCTCCAGCTCCTGCGGCGACAGAACCGGGATCACAATCACATCCTGTCCCTGAAACTTCAGATACTGCATGGCTTCCCGAAATCCATCCTCCCCGCCTTCCGAGAAAAGATCGGAAAGGAGAATACTGATCCCCCTCCCGCGCAGGGGGCCATAGGCCTTCAGGGCCTTTTTCAGATCGGTCCGCCCCCGGAACCCGATTCCCTCCAGAAATCCAAGGGCCCTGGGGAAGCCTGCCTTGCCGGAAAAAGAAGGAAGCTCCTTCCGTACGGAATCGCCGATGGCGGCAATCCCCACCCGATCGTAGCCTGCCAGGGCGATACCGGCAAACACGGCAGCCAGTTCCCGGGCAAGAGTGCCTTTGTTCGGCTCCCCGCTGTCCATGGAAGAGCTGGCATCCACGAACACGGTGATGTTGGCTTCCTGCTCTTCCATATAAAGCTTGACAAACAGCCGTTCAAACCGTGCATAGGCGTTCCAGTCAATGCTCCGGTAATCATCACCCAATGTATATTCCCGAAAATCGGAAAACTCAATGGCACTTCCCTTTGCCCTGGACCGCCTGTTTCCTCCGGCGGTTCCCAATACCGGACGGCGGCTGTACAGGGTAAACCGTTCCAGCTTTTTCAGAAAATCCGGATCAAAGGACTTCATAGCTCTTCCGTCTCCCCGAGAATGGCATCCAGGATCCCATCCGGCGTTTTTCCGTCTGAAACGGCCTGATAGTTCAGGAAGATCCGGTGCCGGAGAGAGGGATAGGCCACATCCCGGATATCCTCAAAGGATACATTGTACCGCCCTTCCATCAGTGCTTTTCCCTTTGCTGCCTGTATGATTGCCTGCGCTCCCCTGGGACTGGAGCCATAACGCACATACTTCCGTGTGACATCCGGGCTGTGTTCCAGCCGGGGATGGGTATTCATCACCAGCCGCAGGGCATAATCCCGTACCGGCGCTGCGATGGGCACCCGGGCCGCCACATTCTTCAGCGCAAGAATGGCTGCGGCATCCGCCGCCTTCTCCGCCAAAGCCGATCCCGGTACGGTGGTCAGGTCCACAATGCGCCGAAGCTCGTCCATGGAAGGATAATCCAGGATCAGTTTGAACAAAAACCGATCCAGCTGGGCTTCCGGCAGCGGATAAGTCCCTTCCTGCTCCAGAGGATTCTGGGTCGCCAGCACAAAATAGGGCTCCGGCAGAACCCGGGTCACCCCGCCCACCGTTACCGTATGCTCCTGCATGGCTTCGAGAAGGGCACTCTGCGTTTTGGGCGTGGCACGGTTGATTTCATCTGCCAGCACAAGATTGCTGAACACCGGACCGGGCTGAAACCGGAAACTGCTGTTTCCCTGCCCGTCCTTTACCAGGATATTGGTTCCCACAACATCGGAAGGCATGAGATCCGGTGTGAACTGGATCCGGCTGAATTTCAGGTCCAGCACCCGGGACAGGGTCCTGACCAGCCTGGTTTTTCCCAGACCCGGCACTCCTTCCAGCAGCACATTGCCGCCGGCCAGGACCGCAATCAGCACATGGCGGATGATTCCTTTCAGCCCGATGATTTCCTTTGATATTTCCCGCTCCATCTGACCTGTGATCCGTGAGAACTCCTGTATCTCCCTCTCAGGGTTCCCATGTCCCAAAGCTGAACTTTCCATTTCCACTCCTGCCTTCGTTTTTTTATTGACCCAGGGCATCAAAATAATCCTGTACCAGGCTTCGGACATGCGACGGCAATTTTCTGCGCTGCATGCTGCTCATAGCCTCGGAACGATACTCCTGGCAAACATCCTGATAAGGAATATATCCGGAAAAATCCCCGATATCTTTCTGCTTTTCCGTTGTGGGTTCGCCGGCTCCGGAAGGTCTGCCGGAAACATGGGACACCTCTCCGCCGTCTCCCAGGCGTTCCGGCGCATAGATCCGTTCATGGATCGATGTGTCATTTTCGCCCTTTGTTTCTGCTCCTCCGGACGGTTGGGATCCGCTGCCTCCGGATTTGTAGTTTGTGGTGCCGCTGCCTGCGCCGGAGCCGGATTTCCCGGAGTTCCCCGAATCTCCCGATCCCTGGCTGCTCCCTGCCGGATTGTTTCCTGCTGAATTACTTCCTGACGGGCTGCTCCCTGCCGGATTGCTTTTCGCCGCATTCCCCTGGCCTTGTCCCTTGCTGCCTGATCCTTGTTCCTGGTTCTCACCCTTTTCCTTTCCCTGCCCGTCTGCGGCACCATTTTGTCCATCCGGGTCCCCTTCCGGGGAGCTCCCTCCGGATTCCCGGGACGGCTTCCCGGAAACGCCGGCATATTGCGGACCGTCCGATCCGCCGGCTTCGGCAACCTTGCTCCGCATTTGCTGCAGGGCATATTTTATTTCACCGGCTGACTCCTCCGGTCCTGCTGCCTGTTCTGCCTGTTCCATGAGTTTTCCCAACTCCTCCATGGCAGCTTCCCCACTTTTCCCTTCCGCAGGCTGACCGGCACCGGAGGCAGAACGATGGAGCTTTTTGATTTCTTCCGCTATTGCTTCGGGTTCCTTCTGACGCAG
>DHDO01000005.1:49618-50283 GCA_002399435.1 Firmicutes bacterium UBA4874 | reverse complement strand
TCTTTCAACGCCTCCCCATCGTCATTCGCATTCTTCAACCGGTTTGTCAGTTCCTGAACCAGTCCCTTCAGTTCCTGCTTTTGCTCTTCCGTCATTCCCGTGTCCCCGGACAGCTCCTTTTCCGTCGTTTTTTCCAGATTCGCAAGCTGTGACCGGACCTCTGCCTGCACCCGGTGTCTTTGGCGGATTATGCGATCCATGGGATTGGGCAGGAAGCTGAGGAGGAGAATCATGCCGGCCAAAACACCGGCAGAAAGGAGAAAGCGTTTGGAAACCTTCATCGGAATGCGCTTTCGGTCGAACCCCTTCAGGCTGGAAATCGCATCCTGACGCTGCAGGATCGAAAAGGCATCCGGTTCTCCCGTTCAAGAGCCGTCATAACTTTTTCCTGAAGTCCCAGCCGGTCCACGGTACAGGCAATTTGAAAGGGAGAAGGCCGTATGACCCATCCCACCATCAGGGACAGAACAATGGAAACCCCTGCAGCAATGCTGCAAATCCGCCAAAATACCTCCAGGGGGACAAAAAAGGAAAGAATACAGAGCAGCAGGACAGCCGCAAGGGATGCAAGAATCCCGCCACAAAGGCACTGCAGCATATGCTGTGCAATTCTTCTCCGCTTTACCGGAGCAAATGTCCGCTCCAGATCCCGGCTTCCCTGCTGT
>DHDO01000005.1:47346-49430 GCA_002399435.1 Firmicutes bacterium UBA4874 | reverse complement strand
GCTGTCCCTTCGAACCGGCCTGCCGTCCCTTCAAACCGGATTTCTTCCGGCTGCATGGTTGGAACCGCATTTGCTTTCCCCTTCTTTCCTCTGAATTTCCTTTCTCTCCATGTAGATCTTCTGTATTCCAGTTTTAGAAATAACTGTAACAGTCAAAGATTTTGGCAAAACCGTGTAATGCGGAAATGACTGTAACATTCAAAGATTTTGGCAAAACCGTGTAATGCAAATTTTGTTCTTTTTATCCATGCAGATTCCCCTCCGCACGGGTCAACCTTTTATGCTATGCCGTTTTCCCGGGAAATGGCGGATGGGATTGATGAGATACATACTGATCAGCAGCAAACACAGGGCAATGACCAGCATGACGATGGAATTGCCTATCCAAAAATCCATCCCATGGAGGGTCCGGATATTGCCCGAACCAAAAAAGGCAGGAAAACTACCGTGGGACTGGAGGATATCTGCCAGACCCACTGCCGGGTTCACATAGAGAACATAAGGAATGGACGCCGGCGGCGGATTGGACCCGATTTGCTGCCGGCTGAGCAGGTAGAATCCCAGAATGACGCTGATCAGCCCCAGCAAAAACATAGAGAGATAAGACAGAACCGTCGACAGAACCGTTCGTTTCAGCAGGGCGGAAAAGAAAATCCCGATGCTGCCTATGGCAAATACGGTAATGATATAAAACAAAAACAGCTTTGCCATATCCCCCGGCGTCACCCCTCCAAACAGAAAGATCAGGCTGAACAATGGAAGAGAGGTAAAAATCAAAAGGATCATATAGGACATGGAGGACAACAGTTTCCCAAGAATAATCCGAAACGGGGACATCTGGGTGGCAAGCAGCATGTCCAGTGTCTGCTTTTCCCTTTCCCCGCTGATGCTGCCGGCTGTCTGTGCAGGCGTAATCAGCAGAATCAGAACGAACTGTACCACCGCCAGCATGGTATAGATGGCCGTCCCCACGGTTTGACGCGCATTGACCGAAACATCCTCGATCAGGGACTGCCGTGCAAAGGTAAGATAATACAGGAAACCAATGAGAAGCAGCGATCCCAGATAGGAAACGATGCCCAGAGCCGTTCTCCACCCTCTCATACGGGTTTTCCATTCACTGGACAGCACCGGATTATTCCACTTCCAAGTCATCTTCATAGCCTTTTGTCACCTCCATGAATACTTCCTCCAGGCTGCTTTCCTCCCTGGCATAGGATATAACGGAAACCTCTCCTGCGACCAGAATGTGCAGCAGCTCCGCCAGATCTTCCTCCCCGCCGGAAAAACCGACCTCCAGGGTCTGCCCTTCCACCTGCATTTCTCCTGTGGAAGGCTGCTCCCGTAAAATCCGCACCGCTTTTTCCACATCGGAAAGCACCTCTATTTTCAGCCATGTCTTTCCGGTGATCCTGCGCATGATATCCCCCACTTCACCGGAATAAACCATTTTACCCTTTTCAATAATTCCAATATGGGTACACAGCTCCGCCAGCTCGGGCAGAATGTGGGAACTGATCAAAATGGTTTTCCCCATTTCCTTCAGTGTCCGCAGAATGCCTTTCATCTCAATCCTTGCCCGGGGATCCATCCCCGAAGCGGGTTCATCCAGAATCAGCAGGCCGGGATTATGAATGAGGCTCCGCGCCAGACAAAGTCTCTGCTTCATGCCCCGGGAAAGGGAATCCACATAATTGTCCTTTTTCTTCTGAAGCTCCACCAGCTCCAGCAGCTCCCCCGTCCGCATCATCCTCTCCTGTCGGGAAAGGCCGTAGCAGCTGCCGTAGAAATCCATATATTCACTGACCTTCAGATTGTCATAAACGCCAAAGAAGTCCGGCATATAACCCAGTCTCCCGCGAACTTCCACCGGATGCTCCGCTGCATTGATCCCATCCACCCATACGTTTCCGGAATCTGCTCTCATCAGTGTGGCTGCAATCCGCATGGTGGTGGTCTTGCCGGCACCATTGGGGCCTACGAATCCGTAAATATTGCCCTGCGTAAGTTCCAGGTTCAGATGATCCACTGCCGTAAACCGGCCATATGTCTTCACCAGATCCTCAATTTTCAGCATCCTGCAG
>DHDO01000005.1:43313-47091 GCA_002399435.1 Firmicutes bacterium UBA4874 | reverse complement strand
CATCCTCACGTAGTCCTTCTTCGACAAATCAAATATCATGATGCTGCCCTTTCCGGAGAGAACGCCCAAACCGATTTTGCCTTTCAGATCTTTCAGGTCCCGGTATCGGGACAGATCCATGGAAAAAACAGCATACCCATGGGGATCGTCAATGCTCACAGCGGTTGGATTCCCATATACATTGACACCCCTGGACTGTTCCTGCTCCAGCCTGCCATTCAGCATCCCCGGAGGCAGGCTCACATGGCCGCCCTGCTCCGCTTCAAAGCCCACGGATCCCAGCAGGATACCCTCCCCCATGGCAACATCCGGTTTCCTTCCATTGATCCTGACAGCTCCGTCCGGATCCCTTCCATAGAAGGCAAAGTATTGCAAACGGCTGGAATCCCCCACTTGCTTCGGGGAAGATTTTCGCATGGCATCGTCGGCAAAGAGGTTATCCAGAATACGGACTCGATTTTTGCTTTTCCGGCTGGCCCTTCCACCGGACCATTCCGGATAAAGACTGTACAGCATGGACTGGTAATGCCCGGGGGCTGCCGCCACGCCTTTGGCAGGAAGCGTGATCTCCACTTTTTTTGTTTCTCCGGAGGCAATGTTGCCTGCCTTTCCGTGGAACAAAGCATTGTACAGGACAAAATCCTCCAGCGGATAAGGCGTATTGTTTTGTACGGTTCCGACAATCTTTCCCGCTTCATAGCGAAGATCGGCATGAACCGAACCATAATCCACCCGGCGGGGATCTGTCCGGAAGGTCTCCATGGTCCACATGCTGCTGTTGCGGAATAAAATACGGGATGGTTTCCCCTGGATTATGTGAACATCCGGGGCCGCATTCCCGGCATGGGGAAACGAATCGTTATTCTCCTCCCCGTTTGTGGAAAGAAAGACTTCCCGGTCCACATCCACCCGATAGTCCCCCCGCCGGGGAAGGAACACTCCCACATAGTCGGTCCGATCCCCGCCTCCCGAATCGTCATTCAGTTCGACGACGGAAATGGTATTCAGGATCAAATCGCTGCCTTTGGAGCGATACCCCAACCCATAAATCACCAGGGCACAAGCCACGGAAAGTGCAGGTATGGTAAACCAGGACCACTCCCGCCTGTCCATCTTTTTCAGGATGATATAGTTGACGGGCCCGATCAGGACCAGATACAGCAGAAAAATCGGCAGAACCGAAGTGGCGGAGGGCAAATCCATCGCGCCGATATTCCCCAGGACATCTTCCATTCCGTTTATTTTCCCAGTGCTTTGATACGGATCCTGTAACAATTGAATGGATTGTTCCGGAAGGCTGCGTTCCAGTAGGTTTTCCCAGAATGTCTTGTTTCCGGCCCAGCTGAGAACGGGCTCCGTGCCCAGATCAAACGCTGCAGTGTAAATGACCCCGGAGCCTTTCCGGTGCATCCACACGAGACCCCTGGCCGGATTGGCATCCTTCGGGGCAGAGTCAGATCCTGCATTCCGGCTTACTGCCACTGTCCCGCCTTCGGTCCTCACATCCATGACATCCAGGACAGACGATCCGCGAACGGGTTTGCCGGCCAACTTCTCCAGTTCCGCCGCGACATCCTGCTCCGTCACGTCTCCGGCCGCCGCCGGAACAATCTTCTCCGTCAAACCGGCCAGGGTTCGGCTGCCGTTTGCTCCCGTGCCGATAATGAGAATGCCTCCACCCTGAATCCAGG
The DNA here is from genome assembly GCA_002399435.1 of Firmicutes bacterium UBA4874. GTDB lineage: Bacteria > Bacillota > Clostridia > Caldicoprobacterales > DTU083 > UBA4874. The sequence continues at coordinate 45,400 of DHDO01000005.1, read as the reverse complement.
CACTCAGGGCACGGAGCTGCTCCGGCCGGAAGGAACCGGTGTCCACCTGATTCAGAATCAGGATGGAGAAGCTGTCCAAAACTTCCCGATGATCCGGAAAGCTTTCCGCGGTCAGGGAAACCGGCTGATAATTGGCCAGCAGTAAATCCCCTTCCGACCTTTCCTTCCAATATCCCAGGGAAGGCTCATCCTCGGTCACCAGCCCGAGAAAATAGTGATCTGCGGATACCGGGTTCAACTTCTCCACCTTTCCCGCTTTCACAACTTTTCCCTTGTTATCCAACAGGCGGATATCCAAAGAACGGCCCGATTTTTGCATCTTTACATAAATCGTATATTCCTGGGAAGAGGCATGAGGCAGGCGAACAGAAACCTCGTAAACTGTTTTTTTGCCGGATTCCGCGGTGATCGGCACTTCCAGGGTCCCTTCCAGATCGGCCTCTGAATTTTGGAGAGCAATCCGAACCGGCGTCCAGCAGCCTATCCGATACGTTCCGTCAAATCCCACTTCTGCTTTCATGGCCAAGCCATCATCATTTGCGGAGACTGCCGCTGTGATACCATTTTTCGGCACCGTACCTGCGCTCTTTGCCATGCTGACAGCAGGCAGGAAAAACAGGGATGCGATCATCAGCCAGAAGACGGTTACGATCCAGCCCGTTTTCCCGGCATCCTTTTTTCTCAAATTCTCTCCTCCATTCTGCTGCTGCCTCTCCCGGGCAGCTGCAATACGGGCCGAAATCGTCCAGCCCAAAAAAATCATTCAAACATCCGTAACCTTGTGATCCTTTTCCTTGCCACAATCATATCATCAATCTGTTTTTCTTGCCCCAATTATATCATCAATCTGTTTCATTCCACAATCATGTCATCAATCCGCTTCATTGCCATAATCATATCATTAATCTGCTGGAAAAAGTTATAAGATGATCTTAAAAAGTTTAAGAATTTATTAAAAAAAATCAAAACAGGAAAGGCCCGCAGATACAACTCTTGCAGATGCATCTGCGGGCCTTTTATAAATTTTTTGGCCATCTTATTTCAAGGAATTTTCAAAGGATCCCGTGACGGACTTATTCAAACGTCACCACTGCCTTGTCTCTCTTCAAACGGAACAGAGCCGTCTCAAAAACACGGAAGGTATGATTCATCTTCTCCGGTCCGATGTATCCGGTGATGATATCCTGTCCGATGGCCAGATCCATATAATATGGAGAGCAGGCAACCAACACTGCCTTGCCTTTCCCGATCACAGGAGACTGATACACTTTGCCGCCGACCAGTTCCCGGATCCGGTCGATCAGCAACACGCCGGTACCCTCCTGGAGTCTCTGCATCTTCAGATAAAGGTCCGTACCGGCAATCAGGGCGTATGGCTCAAAGATCCCTTCGGAAGCCAGCTTCTCCACTCCCGCCGCCACATCCAGGAACGGATTGTCACCTTCCGCCCAGTTGCTCCTGGAAACCTTCTGCCGACCCTCTGCATTCAGCAGTCCCGGACAGCCAAACTCCGGGCAGCCGTTGAAAATCATGTCGTCTTCCTTTTTGGACAGGGCACTTGCCGCTGCTGCGGCGACACTCAAATCCACGGGCACACCGGTCTGTTTCTCGGTTTCCACATCCCTCCAGGATAGTAAAAAGTCCTTATAAAGCATGGGAACCGCAGCAAATGTCCGATTCTGAGCCTTTGCAGGAACCGGCTCCTGATCCCCGAGAAGATCTGTGCAGGTCTCTTCGTCAAAATTCAGCTTATCCAGATGAATCCCCTGAATACCGGCACCCAGCGGGCCGTATATGGGAAGAAATCTTCTGCCGACCAGCTGATCCCTGGCAACCCTGACAACCTGTTGGTCGATTCTCTCCCATAGATCCGAGCCAAACGGGGCATCACCCCTCAGTAAAAAATCCGTATCCATACACTGCACCTCCTATTTCTGATCCTTCAGGCTTCCTACCGTCAGGGGCGTTTTCCCTGCGTCTTCTGTTTCTGAACTGCCGGCCGGTTGACTGGCATTCCCGCCATTCAATTCTTCCATCATCTCCTGAACTTCCTTTTGTCCATTCAGGAAGAGATCCGCTTCCCTGGG
>DHDO01000005.1:42503-43125 GCA_002399435.1 Firmicutes bacterium UBA4874 | reverse complement strand
TGCGGCCGGATCATCCGTAGCCTGAACATGAGCATCATACAGATAGATTGCCTCCAACTCGCCCGCGATATCCAACCGAACTGCCTGAATCAACTCTTCTTTTGACATTTTCCGCTCTACATTTGCGGTAAATGGATTTGCAAAAGCTGGCAATTTAACAACTCCCCTTTCATTTTCCTTTCCTTCTATATATACCCCATAATGACAGCTTTAAACCGGCTCATTCGGAGATCCCATACGGAATCATTCCACCAGCGGCGGCTTTCTCCTTTTCGGCTTATCGCTCCATACTGGCTTATCGCTTCATACTGGTTATCCTCCATATCGGCTTATCTTCCATATCCGAACAGAATCAGGACTCGTTCAGCATGAGGGTAAACCGCCGAGCCTTCTTTTTATCCGTCGTGATTATCAATCGCAGGCCGTTTTTCAGATATCGATTGTAATAAATTTTCTTATCCCTTGCGATTTGTTTTTCCGTTCCTGAAAAACGGCATTCTGCAAAAATCTCTTCCACCAGCGCTTCCGGATCAAAATCCCTCCAGATGCCATGGGCATTGAACCGGTCAATTCTCTCCTGAAGCCGGGACTGAAAAACAGCAGACTTGAACCGGTCAATATT
>DHDO01000005.1:41136-42293 GCA_002399435.1 Firmicutes bacterium UBA4874 | reverse complement strand
GCCCGCATTTGCTGTATTCAATCAACACGAGGAAATCTGCGTCGGGCAGGGAAGACACAATTCCCCAGCAATCCGAATCGGAAGTCGCCAGGATAAACGAATCCACCCCATTTTCATAATACTCCTGACAGGAACCGGCTGTCATCCGGATATCCACCAGACTTTTTCTTTCCGCGACGCGGGCGACATTAACATGCTCCACCGGTACGGAAACATATTTCGAAAGCATATTCCAGGCAGGCGTCGTATGGGAATCATCATATAATATAATTTTTGTAATTTTACGGATATATTCTTCGTTCAGGTTGTGAAGCGTAGCATATAGTTTATATACATCCGAGTTTTCACAGTCCACAATCAGGACAACCTTCCGGCTGTTTCCGATAAATCCATATATATTGTTTTTTGTTTCCGGAGCGGCATCCTGTACATACCCCCGTTCCGAAAATTCAATATTTCGTGTACCATATAATAAGGTAAGAAACTTTTGATCATTATACAGGATGTTTCCATTGTCCGTCATTTCATCCGTTGGCCAGTCGATATAGACCTGAAACGGATAGTACATGTAATTGCTCCAATATTTAGCTTTTGCCCGATCCAGAGGCGTTTTCAGGGCAATCCGTTCACTGGCCTTCGGCCGGGAAGTGCTGGAATAACAGCCGGGCATCAGAAACAGGCTCCGCAGGAACTTCCACTCCACCCAATCCGGGAACAGTCCCCTGCAATTGTCTATACGATCATATATCAGTTTATTTAAAACAGGGAGATATTGATTTACAGATGAATTTGCCTGATAGATTTCGATGCTGTTTGCCCGCAGCCACTGTACATCCTTTGGATTGATATATTCCGGCATGGATTCAATATTGATCAGATTCATTCTGAGATTCATATCGATTTGTTTATAATTCCGCAGCATGGATGTCCGGATCATACTCAGCAACCGTATGGTTTTGGATTCCTCATTTGTCTGCAGGGATTCCAGCAGATCCGGGCAATCCGGTTGATATACCGTATCCATCATATCATCTTTTACGCCAAGCAAATAGGCCATTACCGTAACCACATTTCTGGTTGGAGCCCTGTAGTGGGATATGTTTGTATTTTTTTCGATTTCCTTTATTTCTTCATTTGGGTCAGCAGGATCTTTTGCG
>DHDO01000005.1:38142-40903 GCA_002399435.1 Firmicutes bacterium UBA4874 | reverse complement strand
TCCTGCACATCATAATTGATGTTGCCCAATTCCTGAATGTCTGTCATTTGCTCCCCTCCTTGTCCCGTGTTGTATCAATATAACAGTCCTATTATATAATATAACACATTCCATGACACAGGAAAAGGAAACCTACATTTTATAACATTTTATGACATTTTTAGAATCAGGATGCTCTCCTCCACAGTCTCTCATATTCACCGTGTAGCAGCATCAGTTCCTCATGGCTGCCCTGTTCAACGATTTCTCCATTTCTTATTACGACGATCCTGTCTGCTGAAACTGCCTGACGCAGATTATGAGTGGTAAAGAGAATGGTATGTTTCCTCCTCAGACGGTGGATTGTTTTCAAAACCTGCTTCTCCGATTCCGAATCGAGGGCAGACGTGATTTCATCCAGGACCAAAAACTGCGCATTTCGGACCAGGGCGCGGGCAATGGCAATTCTCTGCTTCTGACCGCCGGAAAGCGATGAACCACGCTCCCCGCAATTTGTATCATAGCCCTGTGGGAGCAACTGAATAAAATCATCTGCCATTGCTTCCTTTGCCGCATGACAGATCTCCTGTCCGGTTGCATTTTCCTTTCCAAGGGCAATGTTCTCCCGGATGCTCATATGGAAAAGGGTACAGGACTGATCCACAAAGGCGAATCCTGATCTCCACTCCGCCGCCTGCCGGCAGGAAAAAGCCCGGTTGCCAATATGGATGTTCATATCCTCCCGAAGATAAATGCCTGACAATACACGCAGCAGGGTCGACTTCCCGCTTCCGGATTCCCCGATGAATGCTACGGTCTCATTGGGCGCAATCGTCAGTGATATATTCCTGAGAGCAGGTTTGCTGCCTCCCGGATAGAAAAAGGTCAGATCCTTCACGGTCAGTGTATTATCCCCATCCACTGACGCCTCCCCATGGGCATCCCGGTCTGCCGCTTCACAGTCTTCCATCCGGCTCGGATCTCCGGAAGAATCAGCAAGAGTTGCACATACTCTTTCCCCTGCAGCAAGGGGAGCCTGCAGATTCGTCCAGGCAGCCCCGACCTGGGAGATACTGCTGACCAGAGCAATACAGAGTGAAGGAACCATCAGCATTGCAGGAAGTGTCAAATCGCCGGACACAACAAGGTAACTCCCCAGACTGAAGACTCCGGCGACAGTCACCCAGCCCTGTACCGTCGTAAGGGCAAAAAGCAACATCTGAATATTGGTCTCCCGATAGGAAAGCAGCAGCATCTTTTTGCTGATGGACTCAAAGCGGTGCGCTTCCCTGTCCTGCATTTGAAAAAGCCGGATGGATGTGGCTCCGGAGAATAGATTCGCAACTGCGGATGCTGATTTTCTGTTTTCTTCCAGTCTGTCCACAGCTATTTTCTCCATAGGCTTTCCCAATCGGAACTGAAGAAAAAATACCACGGCTCCGATGGACAGGGACAGCAGACCAAGAAGCGCACTGATCCCAAAGATGATGACAGCAGACAGCAGAATGGTGATGATGCAAGAGAGGAACTCGCACATTGCGCCGCTGTAAAGATTCTCCGTCAGATCCGCTTCCGTATTGATCTCTGAAATGCCCTCTCCGGAGCTTTTGCCCGTTTCGGTTCCATAAGTAATAAAGGATCGGAACAGCATGTTCTTTATATCACGTGTCACAAGTTCACTGTTCTTGACATAAAGCCGCACTCCAAACCCAACAAGAACAGAATAGACCAGCAAAATCCCCACGATCCACAACAGCGACTGCCATACATCGTTTGCACTTTCGCTGAGAATGGCGCCGGAGAAAAGATTCATGAAAATCGAACTGAGCAGGGAACCAAAAAACCCCTGGGCACTGTAAATCGCAATGCCAACAAACAGCGGCAGCCTATAAGGTTTCACATATTTGTAGATGCCGGCAATTACATTCCTCTTCTCTCTCATATTGCGTCCCTTCTTTCCTCTGTTTCTTCTTTGAGCTGCTGCTGATACAAATGGGAAAAAGGGCCGTCCCTGCGGATCAGTTCATTATAGGAGCCGTCCTCAACAATCGTCCCATGTTCCATGACAAGGATCCGGTCACAGTCCTGAATCGCGGAAAACCGGTGAGCCACCACCAATAAAGTCCTGCCAGCCGTCGCTTTCTGAATGGATTTCAATACATGTGCTTCGGTGGAGGGATCCAGAGCGGATGTTGCTTCGTCCATCAGATAGATGGTTGCATCCCGGTACAGACATCTTGCAATGGTCAGTCTTTGCTTCTGACCTCCGGAAAAGCTGCTTCCTCCTTCTTCGATCACGGTATCAAAGCCTTCCGGAAGATCCAGTATGAAATCAAGTATTCCCGCGCTCCGGCATGCGGAATACAACTTCGCATCGTCATGCGGACTATCATCCGAGCAGGTAATGTTTTCACGCAGGGTAGCGGCGAACAGGTGAGGCTCCTGAGGAACGCAGGAGAGACCGGAGCGTATTGTGTTGAGCGGTACGGTCGCCGAATCATACCCCAATATCTTCACCCGGCCTGTCGTTGGCTGATATAAAGTCTGCACAAGCTTCATCAGGGTGCTTTTCCCACTGCCGCTTCCACCGACAATGGCCACATGACTTCCCTTTTCAATGTTCAGGGATACTCCTTTCACTGCCATATCCTCCTTACCTGCGGGATCGTAAGTGAACGAAGTGTCATCAAAGGAAATGGCGATCCCGGCATCCTGTTCTGCATCTTTGACACTACCAACATTGCTGATATTGCCGATATCACCGCTGTTGCCGACATTGCCG
>DHDO01000005.1:31922-37996 GCA_002399435.1 Firmicutes bacterium UBA4874 | reverse complement strand
TTGCCGACATTGCCGTCCAGATACTCGGGCTCTCCGGAAACAGAGTCCGCCATCCTGTAGCCGCTTGCCGTGCTTTGGCGAATCCCGCTGATTCGCTGCGCCAACTGGATAAGAAAATTGCTCGCTTCTTCGCCAAACATCGCCAGGGAAACAAATCCCCCGAAGGCCAGCCTGCCGGATATGACGGAAAGAGCGGAGAAAACCAAAAGAATCAGATAGGGAGTCAATGAGGTAAGCTGCCCGATTAAAATCAGTTTGGAATACACGGCGATCCTTTTATTGGTTGCCTCAAAGTATTTTTGATAACTGGCCATGTACCGCTCTTCCATTTTTGATTCCAGGGAGTAAGCCACAAGGGTTGTGGTATTCTGAAGGGAGTCCACAACAACTGCATTGTATTCCGCTTTTTTTGCCGCCGCGTCTGCAGCCAGCGGCTGTATGGGAGCGGAAATCCGGACCTGCACAAACATCAGCAGCGGAAACAGCGTAAAGAACACCAATGTGATCCATGCATTGATGCACAGCATATAAACCAGCGCAGTCAGAAACAATGCAATTTCTGACAACAGCTGAAAAAAATCCAATGTAATCAGCTTTGCTGTTTTGGGCAGGTCATTGGCATAGGTTGAGAGGGCTTCCCCTGAGCTTTGGGAGGCAATCCGACGGTAGGGAGCAAAAATATGCTGCTTTGCGAAGGCAACGCGCAGCCGATCTTCCGCTTCACCGGAACAGTGACCGGCCAGAAAAGTCCGGATCAGACCAAAAATAAGCTTCACGAGAGTGGCAGCTGCCATGACCAATGCGGTTTTCCGGATAGCCGGCAAGTCGATGGACTTCGCTGCTTCACTGATGGATCCGGTCATGCTGAGAGTCAGCATCTCGCTTATGGCGACGATCGTTGTGAGCAAAACGAAAAACAACAGTTTCCGTCCATAGTCGGGCATGTATCGACGAATCAGACGCAAAAGCTTTTTCATATGCCATCTCCTTCTTTCAACTTACCGAAGGAAAATGTTCCGGATGGCAGCGCCAGCTTTCCCATCACCACGGGACGGGAAGCTCCTGTGGCTGCCGGAATATTATTTGCGTTTCCGGACAGCATCTCATTCCCCAATACCACAAAAGCCACCGCTTCCTTGGCGTCTCCTGAAACCCCCAATGCCTCCACGGAAAGAACCTCATGGGAAAACCGCTTTTCCAGCCGATCCCGCAGGTACCGGTTCTGGTACCCGCCTCCGCTGACATAAATCTCATCCGGCTGAAACGAAACAAACCGCTTCACTGCCGAGGCAAGAACCAGAGCGGTATAATCCGTTACAGTTGCAAGAATATCCTCAAAGGACAGTCCCATGTCCTGACCACGTTCCAGCAGACGCTCCGCAAAAGCAGCGGTGTAATGCTCGCGTCCGGTGCTCCTGGGCGGCGTCAGGGAAGGAAAGGGATCTTTTTTGATCATGTCTGCCAGAAATGTATCGCTGCTCTGTCCCCGGGAAGCCAGAACCCCATCCCGGTCATATGTCCGGGCACCGCCGGTATGCAGCCGGACAAGATGATCCATCAGCACATTGCCGGGGCCGGTATCAAAAGCCACTATATCCTGCTGCCCTGCATTCTTCTTCAATGCGGTCAGGTTTGCAATTCCCCCGATATTGATCAGAATCCTGGAAACTGTGCTGCTCCGGTACAAAAGATAATCCACATAGGGAACCAGAGGGGCGCCCTGCCCTCCATAGGCCATATCCGACGGACGGAAGTCTCCGACAGTCACCGTATCCGTAATGGCGGCAATGTCCGCAAGCTCACCAATCTGAAGGGTCGCGCCTGCCTCCGGGATATGCTGGACTGTCTGACCATGGGAGGAGACAAAGTCCACTTCATCCATGGAAATCCCGGCCCGTCCGGCTGCCTGGACAATCGCCTTTCCAATCTCCACACCCAGCTGTTTATTCAGGAGGCAGACTTCGTCCACTCTCCCCTTTTCCGCATCGCATACGGAAAGAAGCCGGGCACGGAAGTCCGGAGCGTAAGGTATGGTCTCAAAATGCAGCAGCTTCACACAGGTTTCCGTGCCGCAGCCGGTTATGCTGCAGAATGCGACATCGATGCCGTCCAGCGAGGTGCCGGACATGACTCCCACTCCGATACGGGTTTTCTTGTGAATGATTTTCCCAATGCAATCCGTTATCAATCCCTCTCCCCCAATCCCAATATAGCATCTGTACAATTTTTTAAATATCTGTTTTCCTTATTCTACCGCAGACTGCGGCTAAAAGAAAGGGATCCGGGAAAAGAATCAGGACTCTTTAACGGAAGCAGGAGTAAAAACCGTTCCCGTATTTTTTACGCACATTGCAGACGCCCGGGCTGAATACACCAGATTACTCCATTGATGCGATATAGCAGCCAGACAGATATGAATCCCAGGAGAGTACCGGAAACCGCATGGTGCTTTCACCAAATGCCTACCCCTTCAACGACCCTACGGTCAATCCCGCAATGAAAAAGCGCTGCAGCATGGGATACAGCAGGATGATGGGCAGTGTGGAAACGATAATAACAGCGGATTTCACGGAAATGCCCAGACTGCTGCGGTCAGCGGAGCCTGCTCCATCCGCCACCATGGCTGTTCCCTGTACGATATTGCGCAGAAACAGCATAACCGGGTATTGCTCAGTGTTCAGATAAATCAAGCTGTTAAACCAGTCGTTCCAGAAAAATACGGCATAATACAGGCCGATGGTAGCCAGTGCGGATGTGGACAGCGGCAGAACAATCCGGCACAGGATGCCGAAATATCCCAGGCCGTCGATCCTGGCGGCGTCTTCAATTTCCGCCGGAATTCCCTTGAAGAAATTGATCAGGATGATTAGATTAAAGGGACTGATGGCAAACGGCAGGAGCATGGCCCAGCGGGTACCCGTCAGATGCAGGTTGGAAATGATTAAATAGGTCGGAATCAGCCCGCCATTGAAAAACATGGAGAAGACAACAATTTTCATGAAGATTTTGTTGCCGCGCAGAAAGGTTTTGGAAAGGGGATAGGCAAACAGAATGGTCATGGCCAGAGCAATGCCTGTCCCTGCCAGGGTATAAAGAAAGGTATTCCCATAGGCGTGAAAAAACTGCGGATAACGGAAAATCTGTCGGTAGGACTCCGCCTGGAATCCCACCGGCCAGAACGAGACCCGAAAATTCATGATAGCCCTGGGGCTGGAAAAGGAAAGCGCCAGCATATACACAAACGGCAGGATGCAGATCAGCAGCGTCAGTATCATTACAAGGTAAATCACTGTATCTAGCCATGTGAACCACTTCCGATTCCCGGCCTTCGATAGTCTGCCTGACTTGTGCATTTCCCTTTCTCCCTTTGCCATCTGCATATCCCTGCCCTCCTCAGTATATGGAATCGCCGGTGGCCTTCCGGCTGACCGCATTGGCGGTGCTGACCAGGATCAGGCCGATCAGGCCGGAAAAAAGCCCGATGGCTGCCGCATAGGAGTAGTTCTGATTCATCAGCCCGGTCCGATAGACCAAAGTGTCCAGAATGTCGCTGACATTGGAATTGGCCGGCGTATAAAGCAGCAGGACCTTTTCAAAGCCCAGGCTGAGCATGTGCCCGATCTGCAGAATCAGCATCACCATGATGGTGGGCATGATGGAAGGAATCGTTACATGCCTCATTTTCTGAAACCGGGAGGCACCGTCCATCTCGGCGGCTTCATACAGGTCGCTGTTAATATTTGTAATGGCAGCCAGATAAATAATGGCCGTCCAACCGGTAAATTGCCAACTGCCTGTCAGCACATAGATGGCCCGGAAATATTTCGGCTCATTGACGAAATAGATGGGATTCCATCCAAACGCACTTCCCAAAAGCCGATTCAATAAGCCTCCGGAAGGGGACAGAATCTCATGCAGTATGGCAATTACCACAACCGTGGAAATGAATCTCGGCATATAGCTGACGGTCTGCACCGTCTTTTTGAACTTCCCCCCAGGCAACTCATTCAATAAAAGAGCAAATAAAATGGGGAGGGGAAAATTGATGACCAGATTACAAATGGAAAGCAGGAACGTATTTTCAAGGGCCCCCCAGAAAGCGGGATCCCGAAAAAAGCGCTGGAAATAGTGAGATCCCACCCAGCCGGTGCCAAAGGCGCCCATACCGGGCCGATATCGGCGAAATGCCAGAATATTTCCAAACATGGGCAGATATTTAAACAAAGTAAAATACGCCATGGGAAGGATCATCATTGCATAAAGAGACCAGTATTTATGAAAATGCGCACGGAAGGTTTCCTTCTTGTGCATAGCCGCTCCTCCTTTCCCGATCCTGAATCATTTCCCAACCTTATTTACTTGTTGTCATTGTACATCCTGCAGAATTCCCTGATCTTCAATGTCTCCATCTCGGCAACATAGGTATCCCAGTCTCCTTCTATGCTCTTTGCACCGGTGAGGAATGCATCATTCCAGCGTTCAAAGGCATCTGCCAGCGGCGTCTGCAGACTGGCAGCCTCTTCCGCAGTCAAATCGTCAAACAGCGGCGTAGGCGGAATATACTGAATGACATCTTTCATTTTGTTGATTTTTTCGTTGATGGCGCGGTAATTGTCGTCGTATTTGCTCATCTCCCGCTTGTTGATCCAGACTTTCTGCGTCACATCGCTGCCGGCACCATACTGAATCTGCATGTATTTATACACACCATCCTTTGCCGTGGTGATCTCCTCCGGATAAACAATCTCGTCACCGTTCATGGTGTATGTTTTTCCTTCCACCCCGATGCACCAGATCTTTGCAGCCTCTTCCGAAAAGAACATGGCATCCACGGTCCGCACCACACGTTCAAAATCATCACGCTTTGCCGTGGCGGACGGAAACAGGATACCCGTTCCGGTTTTGCTCTTTGGCTGATGGTGGGCACCGGCGGGACCCTCCAGAGCAGGATACATGTTCAGGGAGAAGCCTTTGATTTCACTGGCTGCCTCCACGCCGCCGATCTGGTCATAATAGGCATATGTAGCCATGGAAGCGCCTGTGGCCAGCTTCTGGTTCCACTTGTCAGCATCAATGGGATCCGCCATTTCCGGATCCAGGAGGCCTTCTTTGTACAACTTTGTAAAGAATCGCATATACTCCCGATACTTTTCACTGACCGCACCTGCGAAATATTCCTTCTTGCCATAGTCCCAGCTCAGCACATTGCTGCCGGATGAGGAATTCTTATGCAAGCTGATGCCCCAGGCGGGCATGGTCATACGATACAGTACCCGGGGGCCGGAAAGAATGGTCAGCGGATAGGAGGATGGATTGTCCTGCTTATAGGATTTCAGGATTTCATACAGATCCTCATAGGTCACCGGATCCTGCAGCCCTTTTTTCGCCAGATAGTCGTCCCTGAGGATCAGGCCGCCGTCATAAAATGGAAGGTCGTAAAGGGACGGCAGATAATAACGTTTGCCATCCTTCAGATTCAGCATATCCACATCTTCCTGCAGGCCAAGCTTTTTCACGGTTTCATTGAAACTCGGCGTCCACTTGGAATAGTCGCTGATGGGTACAATGGCGCCGTTCAGCGCCAGTGATGCATTTTCTCCGGTCGTCCTGGAATACAGGATTACATCCGGTGCATTGGTTCCTGTGTTCAAAGCCAGGGAAACCTTGGTGGAGTAATCCGCAATAGGGATAATCTCCCACTTAATATCCGCGTTGTACTTTTTTTCAATGGTTTGAACGGTGAGCCAGTCTTCCTTGAAAGGAAAAGTCGCATTGTCCGAATAATACATGGACATTTTGACCGGCTTTTCGGATTTTCCATTACCCTCCTTTGATGCGTTCGCATTGCCTTGTTTGGGATCGGTAACGGACGAAGTTCCGGCAGGTTTTGGCTGCGGGGCCTGATTCCCTGTACAAGATGACAACACACAAGCCAGGCATAGGGAAAGCACCCAGGCAAGCGCCTGCTTTCCTCTTTTCATATTCTTTCCTCCTCTTATTGCCTTTTATTGGTTGTCATTTGTACTTTGCCCGTTTTCGGGATTCTTTTTTCCTTATCTCATTCCATCTTAATC
>DHDO01000005.1:31366-31625 GCA_002399435.1 Firmicutes bacterium UBA4874 | reverse complement strand
CTCTGGACAATACCGGCAACCATATCGGACACGGAACCATAGTATTTGTTCAGCACGCTGCCTGCCTTGTCCGCAGCATACTCCTCCCTGGAAACGGCCGGGCAGTAATGGTACAGCCGCTTCTTTATTTCCTTTGTCTCCACAAGGCCCTTGTCCATCAGCCGGGCCAGATAGGTCCGTACCGTCTGACGGGACCAGTGAAGCTTGCCTTCCACTTCTTTCTGTATGGAAGCACTGGTGCGCTCCCCATCCCTCCACA
>DHDO01000005.1:29209-31064 GCA_002399435.1 Firmicutes bacterium UBA4874 | reverse complement strand
CATTGCGTCTGTAATGTCAAGAGGTTTTAAAAATATTTATAAAAAAAGCCTCCATCCGGCTTAACGGCATTGCCGGACAAAGGGCCAATATCGTACACATTTATCTGCATCCAATTGTATGATTGGCTGGTCGGCTCCGGAAGGAATCCGGCAGGACGTCCATACCGGAACTTTTATATTCCCTTTTCCAGTATTTTTACCAACAATTCAACGGAATGCTCCAGATCGCCGCTGTCCACCATTTCATGGGGGCTGTGGACATACCGGCAGGGGACGGAGAGTACGCCGGAAGGAACGCCTTCCCGGGACAGATGAATGGCTCCGGAATCGGTGCCACCGGCCGTCAGGACTTCCAGCTGATAGGCAATCCCTGCCTCCTCCGCTCTGCGGATCATAAGCTCCTTCACCATGGGATGGGCGATGATGGACGAATCCATGACCTTGATCGCCGGACCGGCTCCCAGCCGGATCGCGGACGGGACGGTTTTCGGCGTGTCGCCTGTGGGAGTCACATCCAGTGCGATGGCAATGTCGGGAACGACGGAATACGCTGCCGTCCTGGCTCCTCTCAGGCCCACTTCCTCCTGTACGCTGAACACATAAACCAGTTCATTGGGAGACTGCTTCACCGCCTTGATGGCTTCCACCAATACGGCACAGCCGGCCCGGTTATCCATGGAACAGCCGAAGTATCGCCCGTTGCATTCCGCCATGGGTGCGTAATAAGCCGCCACATCGCCGATATTTACGCATTTCCGTGCTTCTTCCCGGCTGCCGGCTCCGATATCGATAAACATCCGGTTCCGCTTCAGGCTCTTCATGTCCTCCATTTCGGTTTCATAGCCCACCGTTCCGGCTGTTCCATTTCCGAAGATCACTCTCCTGTGAATCAGGTTAAACGGTGAAACCCCTCCCACATTGGTAAAACGCAGAAAACCGTTTTCGTCAATATTGGTTACAATCAGCCCGATCTGGTCCATATGGGCTGCCAGCATGATTTTTTTGCCGGATCCTTTTTTCACCGCAATCAGGTTGCCCAGAGCGTCTGTATGTATTTCATCCACGGTATCCCGGATCTCGTTTTCAATGGCCTCCCGGATCCTCTGTTCATTGCCTGAAGGGCCATAAATTCCCGTCAGGTTCGCCAGCAATTCCTTCATCTGGTTTCACATCCTTTCAAAAATTCTTTCATCAGCCGGAGGGTATCGGAATAATCCTTCAGATCCATCACTGAGGACGGAGAATGGATATAGCGGCAGGGAACAGACACTACCAGCGTCGGGACCCCGCCCCTGGATTTCTGAATGCAGCCTGCGTCATTGCCGCCGGCGACATTTTCCTTTATCTGATAAGGAATGGAATGGCTCTCCGCCGTCTCCACCATCCGGCGGAACAGCCCTCTGTCGGAAATGGAACTGTTGTCCATAAAGGAGATCGCCGGCCCTTTGCCCTGCCGGGTGGTCTGCATATGATCGGGTACATCGGGAATATCCGCACAGGTGGTCCCTTCCAGGGATATGGCCAGATCCGGCTGTATATGCCAGGCAGCCACCTTCGCTCCCCGCAGTCCGATCTCCTCCTGCACCGAAAAGCAGGCTACCATGTCAAAATCATGGGTTTCCTTCAGAAGCTCCAGTAAAATCCCGCAGCCGACACGGTCATCCAGCGACTTTGCCTTGACCTTGTTGTCCCCGAACCGGACAAACCGGCTGTCAAAGGAGGCATAATCCCCGACCTCAACCAACTCCTCCGTTTCTTCCCTGCAAAAAGTGCCGATATCCATATACATCTGTTTTTGCGGGAAGACCTTGTCCCGTTCCTCCGGTTCCTGCAGATGAATCGCCTTCACGCCGAT
>DHDO01000005.1:26630-28925 GCA_002399435.1 Firmicutes bacterium UBA4874 | reverse complement strand
CTCCAGGATGATGGCCCGGACCTCATTTTCATTTCCGGAGACGCCTCTGGCCTCCGTCAGACGTTTCAATACTTCAACCATTCCTGCCATCCCTCCTTCAATGAGGCAATAAATAGTGCAATAAGCCTGGCCCCCATTTTCAAGTGATCCAGATTCAGGGTCTCCACCGTTGTATGCATGTAGCGCAACGGGATTTCCACGAGAATCGAAGGAACACCTGCGCGGGAAACCTGTATGGACCGGGCATCCGTTCCCGTCGGACGCGCGCAGGTACTGATCTGGCAATCGATGCCGTATTCCCGTGCGGTCTCCAGTATTCTCTCTGTTAAACCGGGATGCATATTGGGCCCTTTGCAGATCACAATACCCTTTTCCATGGAATAGGTATCATCCGGAGAAGCGTCCGGGGTTTCCCCATGCGTCACATCAATGGCTATCCCGATATCCGGCTCTGCCTGAAAGGCACTGAGCATGGCGCCTCTGGCACCAACCTCTTCCTGGACCGTCGCCACGGCACAGACCTCCGCCTCAAACGAAAGGCTGTCCAGCTCCTGCAAAACCCCCTTCAGCATGGCGACACCGGCGCGATCGTCAATGGATTTGCCGTTCACCATGGATCCCTGCATGGAAACCATCGGATTGCAGAAGGTAATCAAATCCCCGATCCGGACCAGCTCCCGCACCTTTTCGGCACAGTAACCCACATCCACGCTCAGGTCTTTCATTTTCACAACTTTGCGGGTGTCGCCGGTTTCCTGAAGGTGGGGCGGCACCGTTGTAACCACACCATGAAGCTTTTCCCTGCCATAAACCGTTACTTCCTGGGCAAGCAGGATCCGCTGATCCACACCGCCCACTTTGGTAACCTTTAAAAATCCGTTTTCATCAATATCCCGCACCATAAGGGCGACTTCATCCATATGGGCCGCCAGCATTACCCTCGGTACAGGATTTCCCCCGGATGCCCTGCCTTTTTTGATTCCATAAACATTGAAAAACCGATCCGTACGGACCTCATCACAATATCCGGAGAACTCTCCGGCGATACGCTTTGCCACTTCTTCCTCCTGCCCGGATACACCAGGCAGGTCCATCAATTCCGCAAGAAATTCCTTCAACCTTTCAGCCTCCTTTGTCCTTCAAATAGCGTCGTCTTCTTCGGTCAGCATGACAGCATCCAGCCCATATAATTCACCTATGAGGGACTTTCTATCCAGAGCCGGCGGATATACCACCTTGAAACAGATCCTGATCCATTCTTCCTCCCCGGGAGCCACATCAACATGCCGGACTTTTATATTTAGGGCGGCAAGTACATTTTTCCTTACCGGTCCTTTCATGGAAATCCGTAAAACAGGCAATAAATCCAATGAAATTATAACCAAACCATTTATTGAGATCAGTATACTATTTTACCTGATCCTTTACAAGTTTCAAAAGGTGAAAAAAGATACAAAGGGCAAAAAAAGATACAGAGGAATCTCCGTATCTTTTTCGGCTGTCTATTCTCCAATTGTTTTGAAATCCATACTTTCATATGGCAGCGGACGTCATAAAAGCGGATGCAGCATCCACTTCTCCTTTTTACACTTATCAGTCCACAAAAACGACGGGCTTAATCAAATCCCTGGGCTTTTCGTCCATCATATGGAAAGCGTCTTCGATCTTTTCAAACCCATTGAAACGATGGGTAATCAGTTTTGTGGTATCCACGCGGCCGTATTTGACGATTTCCAGCATTTTGCGTATTCTCCGCGCACCACCCGGGCAGAATCCGCCGCGTATGGTTTTATCAGCCATTCCCAGCCCCCAGGAAAAAGCGGGCATGGAAAGGGTATCCTTCATATCGAAGAAGTTTATATTGGAAATATATCCGCCGGGCTTTGTCATGTCCACTGCCTGCCGGAAGGTATCCTGATTCCCGCCTGCGATAATGACGCAGTCGGCGCCTCCGCCTGTCATATCCAATATCTGCTTTACGGTATCGCCGTTTTTATAGCTCACAATATCCGTTGCTCCGTATTCCTTCGCCACTTTGACGCAATTCGGACGGGTCCCAATGGCCAGGATCCTGCCGGCTCCCTTCAGCTTCGTACCTGCCACGGCCATCAGTCCAACGGGTCCGATTCCAATGACCACAACGGTATCGCCGAACTGTATGTTGGCATTCTCCACGCCATGAAAGCCGGTGGACATCATATCCACTGTCATAACGGCCGCTTCCGGAGATACGCCTTCCGGAAGATTCACGAGGTTGGCATCCGCATCATTTACATGAAAATACTCGGCAAAGGT
>DHDO01000005.1:26310-26432 GCA_002399435.1 Firmicutes bacterium UBA4874 | reverse complement strand
GCGGTATATTCTCCCTGTACATTCTCTGCGAGCCAGTTGGGTGTGGTGCAGGGTACCACAACGGTGTCGCCCTCCTTGAACTTCTTCACGAGACTGCCGGTTTCAACCACTTTTCCGACTGC
>DHDO01000005.1:14161-26064 GCA_002399435.1 Firmicutes bacterium UBA4874 | reverse complement strand
GCGTCCAGCGGGCCACACTTCGGTTTCTCCTTTTCAATCCATCCGGGCTGATTCAAAGATAATACTCCATATCCCTTCATAAACAAAACCTCCACAAGATATATTTGATTCCATACCATTATAACATTGGTTAAATATTTGTCAATTATGAATTTTCTCTTTCTTTTTTGTTTACTTCAACTGAATTCGCATCCATCCGGATTCGCATCTATGTGGATTCGCATCAACTTTCCGGAGATCCGGACGGATTGTCGCGTCAAAATACTGACAATATGAGAGATCGCCTGCTCCCTTTCCCAATTTTTCGAGAGAAATACCCCATAAACTTCTATATCATTTCGTATGTTAAATTATTGACAATCTAAATCAACTCTGGTATGATGGGGATCAGGAAATCTACGGGGATTAAGTTTCCGGAAAGCTTCGCATGTTCCATGACAGGCCTGCACAGAAATGTGTATCATATGGCCCAATAAGGAAACACAGGATTCCTGATTGTTATTTCATCTTGATAAGGGGGACTTTTTATGGAAAAGAAAAAGCAAGCAAATCGAAACACAGAAAATACGGGGAAGGAAAACAAGGCTGTACCGAACACCTCTTCCACAGACATCGGGGAGATGGTGGACCATCTGGTAGCCAACGCGCAGCAGGCCCTGAAGGAATATATGAAACTGGACCAGAAGCAGGTGGATCGGATTGTACAGGCCATGACCCTGGCCGGGCTGGACCGGCATATGTATCTGGCGCATCTTGCCGTGGACGAGACAAAAAGAGGCTTGTTCGAAGACAAGGTCATCAAGAACATCTTTGCCACGGAATATATCTATCACAGCATCGAACATCAGAAGACCGTCGGTGTGATTGAGGAAAATGAGCTGGAGGATTACATTGAAATTGCAGAACCGGTGGGAGTTGTCGCCGGCATTACCCCGGTTACCAATCCCACTTCCACCACCATATTCAAATCCCTGATATGCGCAAAAACCAGGAATCCCATTATATTTGCGTTTCACCCTTCCGCTCAGAAATGCTCTTCGGAGGCAGCCCGCATTGTCAAAAAGGCCGCTGTTCAAAATGGCGCGCCGGAACACTGCATCCAATGGATTGAGACTCCTTCCCTGGAAGCCACCACGGCGCTGATGAAGCACAAGGGAATCTCCCTGATCCTGGCCACCGGGGGTGCCGGCATGGTCAAGTCGGCTTACAGCTGCGGGAAACCCGCTTTGGGCGTCGGCCCCGGAAACGTTCCCTGCTATATTAACAAAAATGTGGATCTCGGCAGGGCCTGCACGGACCTTATGATTTCCAAAACCTTTGACAACGGCATGATCTGTGCATCGGAACAGGCTGTTATCGTGGATGAGGAGATCCATGAGGCATTTGAATCCTATATGAAGGAAAACAACTGTTATTTTACCAATGAGGAAGAAACCGCCCGGCTCAGCCGTTATGTCATCAATACGGAAAAAATGTCGGTGAATCCTGCCGTGGCAGGGCAATCTGCCGAAACCATCGCAAAAGGTGCGGGACTGGATGTCCCGGCGGGAACCAAAATCCTGCTGGCAAGGCTGCCGCGGCCTTCCCGGGAGTATCCCCTTTCCCTGGAAAAGCTGTCCCCCGTACTGGCTTATTTCGTCTGCAGGGATGAAAAACAGGGCTTTCAATATGCAAAGGATATGCTGAAGCTGGGAGGCCTGGGACATTCCGCCGTGATTCATTCGAGCGACCGGGAGCTCTGCAGAAGGTTCGGAGAGGAAATGCAGGTGGGACGTATCATTGTCAACACGCCGTCTTCCCAGGGAGCCATCGGAGACATCTACAACACCAATGTTCCCTCCCTGACCCTGGGCTGCGGATCCTTCGGCAGGAATTCCACCACAGCCAATGTTTCCACCGTGAATCTGATCAACAAGAAGCGCATCGCAAGGAGGCGGGCCCGAATGCAGTGGTTCAAAATTCCACCCAAGATCTATTTTGAAAAAGATTCGGTTCAGTATCTGAGGGATATGCCTGATATCCACCGGGCCTTTATCGTCGCAGACCCCATGATGGTGAAGCTGGGATATGTGGATAAGGTTCTCTACTACCTGAGAAAAAGGCAACAGTACTGCCACAGTGAGATCTTCTCTGAAGTGGAACCGGATCCGTCGGTGGAAACCATTCAAAAAGGCGTCACGGCCATGAATGCCTTCCAGCCGGATGTGATTATCGCGCTGGGCGGCGGCTCTGCCATTGATGCGGCAAAGGGAATGTGGCTGTTTTATGAACATCCGGATACCAGCTTTGACGGGCTGAAGCTGAAGTTCATGGATATCCGCAAACGCGCCTTCCATTTTCCGAACCTGGGGACAAAGGCAAAGATGGTCGCCATTCCCACTACGTCAGGAACCGGCTCGGAAGTAACTTCCTTTTCTGTCATAACCGACAAAAAGAACGGAAATATCAAGTATCCCCTCACCGACTACGAACTGACCCCGGATGTGGCGATCATCGATCCCCAGTTTGTCGCCACCATGCCGAAGTCCATTACCGCAGACACCGGCATGGATGTCCTGACACATGCCATTGAAGCTTATGTGTCCGTGATTGCTTCGGATTATACCGATGGGCTGGCCATGAAAGCCATCGAGATGGTGTTCCAATATCTGCCCCGAAGCTACGAAAACCCCAATGATGAAGTAGCCCGGGAAAAAATCCATAATGCGTCCTGCATTGCCGGCATGGCCTTCTCCAATGCGTTCCTGGGAGTCAATCATTCCCTGGCCCATAAACTGGGAGGGGAATTCCATATTCCGCATGGCCGCGCCAATGCCATTCTGCTTCCCTACACCATCGACTACAATGCGCAGAAACCCTTTAAATTTGCCATCTTTCCGAAATACAGCGAATTCGTGGCAGACGCCCGTTATGCGCAGATATCCCGCCATATGGATTTTGGCGGCAGTACCCGGGAAGAACAGATCACAAGCCTGATCCGGGCCATACAGGACCTGATGAAACGCCTGAACGAGCCTGCATCCATTCAGGAATGCGGTGTGGACGAAAAAGATTTCCTGGCGGCTCTGCCGGAACTTTCGGAAAGGGCCTTTGAAGACCAATGCACCACGGCCAACCCCCGCTATCCCCTGGTAAGCGATCTGAAGGAACTGTACCGCAAAGCCTATTACGGGGAACCGATCCGATGAAATCAGCGGGTTAAAATGCCTGAGCCGGATCAGAAAAATGATAAGAACGAAGAAGCATATCCGTTCCAGGTACATGGGACAGGAGGAGGAATTATGAACATCTGTGTTTGTGTCGGCAGTTCCTGCCATTTGAAGGGATCTTACCACATTGTCCGCCTGATGAAGGAATATCTGAAAAAAAACGGGCTGGAAGATAAAGTGAATCTGTCCGCCGCCTTTTGTCTGGGCAAATGCACCGACGGCGTCACCATAAAGGTGGACGACCGGATCGTATGCGGCGTATCCCCGGAGAACTTTTCAGAGATCTTCGACCGGCATATACTGAAAAAGGCGGGAAGCGTGCAGGCATGAAGGGAAACTATCTGCGACTGAAAAAATCAAACTGCAGGAACTGCTATAAGTGTATCCGGCATTGTCCGGTAAAATCCATTCAATTCTCCGATAACCAGGCCCATATTCTGGAGGAGGACTGCATCCTCTGCGGGCAGTGCTTTGTCAACTGCCCGCAGAATGCCAAGATCATACGCAATGATACGGACCGGGTCAGGGAAATGATTCGCTCTTCCCGACCGGTTTTTGCCAGCATTGCCCCGTCCTTTGTGGCCAACTACGAAGGCGTCAGCATCCGGTCCATGGAAAAGGCGCTGACCCGTCTTGGGTTTACCGCCGCGGAAGAAACCGCCGTGGGGGCGACCATTGTCAAAAGGCAATACGATGAAATGATCCGGGATGGCACCCATGACGTCATTATCTCTTCCTGCTGCCATTCCGTGAATACGCTGATTCAGAAGTATTATCCGGAAGCGCTGAAATATCTGGCCCCTGTGATATCCCCCATGCAGGCCCACTGCAGGAAAATAAAAAAGGAACATCCGGAAGCCTATACCGTGTTTATTGGTCCGTGCATCTCCAAAAAGGCGGAGGCGGACGGGTATGAAGGCATTGTGGACTGTGTGCTGACCTTTGAAGAACTGACGGAATGGCTGGAGGAAGAAAATATTTCCTTTGAGCCGGTACCGGAAGAGCACCATGCCGGCCGCGCCAGGCTTTTCCCCACCGCCGGAGGAATCATCCGGTCCATGGACCGCCCGCGGAAGGATTACAGCTATATCACCATCGACGGTACAGAAAACTGCATCCACGCCCTGGAGGATATTGTTTGCGGCAGGATCTCCAAATGCTTCATTGAGATGTCCGCCTGTTCGGGCAGCTGTATCGGCGGCCCGGCCATGGACAAGGACCACAGGGTCACCATCCGGGACTATCTTGCCGTGGATGGTTATGCCGGTGATGCGGATTTTCCGGTTTCCCAGCCCGGCAGGGAAGAATTGCGAAAAGACATGCCTTTTAAGGCCCGGGAAATAAAAATGCCCGGGAATGACGCCATCCGGGAAGTCCTGCTGCTGATGGGAAAGCCAACACCGGAGCAGGAACTGAATTGCGGCAGCTGCGGCTATAATACCTGCAGGGAAAAAGCGGCGGCCGTCTGCATGGGCAAGGCCGACCTGACCATGTGCCTGCCCTTTTTGAAAGAAAAGGCAGAGTCCTTTTCCGACAATATCATCAACAATACCCCCAACGGGATCATGGTACTGGATGAGGACCTGAACATCCAGCAGATCAACGGAGCGGCCTGCCGGATTATGAATATCAAGAGCAAAGGGGATGCCCTGGGCAGGCCGGTGGTGGATTTCCTGGACCCCATCGAATACATTACCGTATTGGCAAGCGGCAGAGGAACCCGTGACAAGCAGAATTACCTCCGTCAGTACAAAAAATATATCCGGGAAACCATTATCCATGATAAGAATTTCCATATCCTGATCAGCATCATGCGGGATATCACCGAAGAAGAAACGGAGCGCATCCAAAAGGAACAGAATAACCGGAACACCATAGAAATCACCGACAAGGTCATCGGGAAGCAAATGCGGGTTGTTCAGGAAATCGCTTCCCTTTTGGGCGAAACCACGGCGGAAACAAAAATCGCACTGACCAAGCTGAAGGAGTCCCTGGAAAATGAATGATCTGTGCATCGATATGGGCTGGAACAGTCTGAACAAATACGGAGAACAGCTTTGCGGCGATCATGTGGAAACCATTGAACAGGAGGATCCCTCCCTGGTCTTTGTCCTGGCGGACGGACTGGGTTCCGGCGTCAAGGCCAGTATTCTTTCCACTCTGACTGCTAAAATCATCTCTACCATGATCGCCCATTCCATGAGTCTGGAGGAATGCGTCTCCACCATTGCCTCCACTTTGCCGGTTTGTCAAAAACGGGGGATTGCCTATTCCACTTTCACCATCCTCCGGATCGCCGGCGACCGGGAAGCGGAGATCATCCAATACGACAATCCCCCTGTCATCATGCTGCGAAACGGCGAAAATTACGAATATCGGAGAGACAGGGTGGAGATTGATGGGAAGATCATCTATCAGTCCAAAATCGACCTGACAAAGGACGATATTTTTGTTATAATGAGTGACGGCGCCGTTTACGCGGGAGTTGGCCATGCCCTGAATTTCGGCTGGCAGAGGGAAAACATCATCCGATATATCGAGGAACACTATCAGGCGAGCCGCAGCGCCAGGAGCATCTCCACCCTGTTGCTGGATGTCTGCAACCGCCTGTACGAAGGTATGCCGGGAGACGATACGACCATCGGCGTCCTGAAGGTCCGGAATCGGAAAACAGTGAGTCTGCTGATCGGCCCTCCGCGGGACCCCGGGGACGATGAAAGGATGTTGTCCCGCTTCTTCTCCGAAGAAGGGAAACATATTGTCTGCGGCGGAACAACCTCTTCCCTGGCGGCCAAATTTCTGGGAAAGGATGTCCGAATCGGGTTCGACTATGTGGATTCGGATATTCCGCCTATTGCAAAAATAGACGGCGTCGATCTGGTAACGGAGGGAATCATCACCATCAACCGGGTGCTGCATTATGCGCAGAGCTGTCTGGCGGACAACCGATGCTATACCGAGTGGTGTGTGAAAAAGGACGGCGCTTCCCGGATCGCCGGGATGTTATTTGAAGAAGCCACGGATATTCACTTTTTCGTAGGCAAGGCCGTGAACCCGGCTCATCAAAATCCCGATCTGCCCATCCATTTCAACCTGAAGATGCGGCTGATCGACGAGCTGGCGGAGTGCCTGAAGCATATGGGGAAAAAAATAGAGGTCCGCTATTATTGATGATGCAAATACGCATTCCGCCGGAGCCGTGTTGCAATCAGCGGCGTTCCGAACCAGGAAGTCCTTTGTTCTTTTACGGTATTGTGGCTTTTTCGCGGGGAAAGTGCAATCAATGGATAGCGATAAATCATGGAAAGTGGGGTCCCGTTGATAAAGAGAAAATTCGATACAAGTGTTCAATATTTAAAATACCAGGTATTGCGGGAGGTTGCCAGGCACGCGTTTGAGGACCGGCTGCTGGAATGTTACAGCGACATTCCCAATATCATCGTTCCAGGTCCCAGGCCGACGATGCGCTGCTGCATCTACAAGGAACGGGCCATCGTGGCGGAGCGCATCAAACTGGCGACCGGCGGCAGCCGGGAAAACCCGAATATCGTTGAAGTCATTGACATTGCCTGCGACGAATGCCCGGTGGGGGGATTTGAAGTAACGGACGCCTGCCGCGGATGTATCGCCCACTACTGCATGGGTGCATGCAGGCGGGATGCCATCACCTTTGGGGAAAACCAAAAAGCACATATCAACAAGGACAAATGTGTGGAGTGTGGAAGATGTGCCGGCGTCTGCCCTTACAACGCCATTTCCGACAACAAGCGTCCCTGCGAAAAGGCATGCAAGGTAAAGGCAATCCATATGAGCGAAAACAAGACTGCTTCCATCGACAACGATAAATGCATTTCCTGCGGAGCCTGCGTGAACCGATGCCCGTTTGGCGCCATTATGGATAAGTCCCTGATTCTTGACGCCATCGACATCCTGAAAAAGAGCCGGAACAACGAAGCTTACAGGGTATATGCCGTGGTGGCTCCCTCCATCTCCAGTCAATTCAGTTATGTCAGGCTTGGTCAGGTGATCAGCGGGATGAAGGCCCTGGGCTTCCACACGGTGGTGGAAGCAGCACTGGGCGCCGATCTGGTAGCCTGTTCCGAAGCAAGGGAACTGGCGGAAAAGGGATTTCTGACCAGCTCCTGCTGCCCTGCCTTTGTAAAGCTGATGGAGAAGGCATTTCCCGGGCTTACGAAGGATATCTCCGGTAATCTGTCCCCCATGGCAGAGATTTCAAAATATATCAAAAAATCAGATCCTTCGGCAAAGGTGATTTTTGTCGGTCCCTGCATCGCCAAAAAAATGGAGGCCCGGAAAGAAGCGGTCCGCCCTTATGTGGATTGTGTCCTGACGTTTGAAGAACTGCAGGCACTCATCGACAGCAGGGATATTGATCTGGCCTCCCTGCCGGAAATTGATCTGGACAATGCCTCTTATTACGGCAGAATTTTTGCACGCAGCGGCGGGGTCGCCGATGCCATCCGCCAGGCGCTGAAGGAACAGGGCCTTGAAAGTTTTGACTACCGTCCTATTTCCTGTGATGGGATTGATGCCTGTAAAAAGGCATTGCTGAGGGCATCGCGAAACGCCCTGCCGGAGAACTTCATAGAAGGCATGGCCTGCGAAGGCGGATGTATCGGCGGCCCTGCCTGTCTGACCCATGGGACAAAGGACAGCTCCGAGGTGGATCAGTACGGCAGGGAAGCCATGGAAAAGACAATCCGGGATGCCATCCGCACATTTGAAAAGAACTGATCCGTTCTGTTCTTTCCACTCTGTTTTTTTGGGTTCCGGCTTTTTCCGGCTTTTTTGTATCAGACATCGTTTCGATGATAAAATCTACTCGTCGAACCGGCTTCTCCTACTTCTCCTGTCCATAATAGGCATTGGCACCATGCTTCCGGAGAAAGTGCCGATCCAAAAGGTCCCTGCCAATGGGTGTTACATCCGGATTGAGCAAAACCGTGTGATATGCCATTTTTGCCAGCTGCTCCAGCACCACGGCATGATAAACGGCGTCCCCGGCATCCTTCCCCCAGCAGAATGGCCCATGACTGTGAACCAATACTCCCGGGACAGCAAGGGGATCCACTGTACGGAACGCTTCCAGGATGACCTGCCCGGTCTTCTCCTCATAACCTTCCCCGGTCTCATCCCGTGTCATCCTGCGGGTGCAGGGGATCTCTCCATAAAAATAGTCGGCATGCGTGGTTCCCAGTGGGGGAACCGCCATACCGGCCTGCGCCCATATGGTTGCCCAGGTGGAGTGGGTGTGGACAATCCCGTTGATACCGGAGAAATTCCGATATAAGGCCAGATGGGTATCCAGGTCAGAGGAAGGCCGGAGTTCCCCTTCCACTGCCCTGCCGTCCAGGTCCACCACAACCATATCCTCCGGCTTCATGTCCCGATAGGAAACACCACTGGGCTTTATGACAACCAAACCTTTCCCCCGGTCCAAAGCGCTGACATTTCCCCAGGTATACAAAACCAGGCCTCTTTCAGGAAGCTCCTGATTTGCCTCCCAAACCTGCTTTTTCAGTTCTTCCAACATGATCCAATCGCCCTCTCTTCCCATATATTTTTGATTTTCTTTTTCCGGAGCCCGCCGGATCCGCACGTTTCCTCTGCAAAGATCCGTCAGCCGTCTCCTCATGTTCCCTCTGCCCGCCGGATCCGCACGTTTCCTCTGCAGAGATCCGTCAGCCGGCTCGCCACACTGTCCCAATCCTGGCGGGTAAGGATCTGCATCTGAACCTCTTTCCCATATTGAACTTCCTGTATGGAGATCCCTTCACGGCGGAGAAAATTTTCCACACTTCCAAGCAAACGGTAGTCGATGGTCAGAACGCCCCGGCTGCTGTATGCCACCTTTACCGTACCGGCTTTTCGGATCGCATCGGAAGCCGTGCCGCTGTATGCCCGGATCAGGCCTCCTGCTCCCAGTTTGATTCCGCCGAAATAGCGTACCACAACAACCAGTGTATTTCTCAGCTCTTTCCGCATCAGAACCTGCAGGATCGGCATGCCGGCAGTGCCGCCCGGTTCCCCGTCGTCGGAAAAACGGCGGATCAGTCCGTCCGCTCCCACAACTGCTCCATAACAGTAATGTGTGGCTCCCGGATAACGCTTTCTGCTGTCTTCCAGGGACAGAGGGATTTCCTCTTCGGACGAAATGAGATAGGTTCTGCCGATGAACCGGGATCGTTTGATCACTCGTTCCTGCTCAGCGGATTTCCCTGCCGACATATAATCCTTCAAAGGCAATCCCCTCCCCGTCGTCTGTTATTGCTTACTGGAGACCCTAACTGACCGGATCCGGATGGATATCGGATTCTTCCGGAGTATACTCCCGGAACTGAGCCTGGTAAAGCTCGGAATAGAGCCCTCCCAACTCCATTAGCTCTTCATGGGTCCCCTGCTCGGCGATTCCATCCTCCGTCAGGACCAGGATACGGTCCGCATTCTTGATGGTGGACAGCCTGTGGGCGATCACCAGTGTGGTTCGTCCTTTGGACAGGTGATCCAGCGCCTGTTGAATCCGGATTTCCGTCTCATTGTCCAGTGCGGAGGTCGCTTCATCCAGCAGCAGGATCGGAGGATTTTTCAGAAAAACCCGTGCAATGGAAATCCGCTGCTTCTGTCCGCCGGAAAGACGCGCCCCCCGTTCTCCCACCTGGGTATCGTACCCATCGGGCAGACTCATGATAAAATCATGGATATTGGCATTTTTTGAAGCCTGAATCAGATCTTTCTCCGTCGCATCCACCTTGCCGTACAGGATATTCTCCTTTATGGTTCCGGCAAACAGGAACACATCCTGCTGAACCAGCCCGATGTTCTGACGCAGGGATTTCAGGGTATAACTCCTGATGTCGCTGCCATCGATCCGGATCACACCGTCCTTCACCTCATAAAAACGGGGTATCAGGTGGCACAGGGTGGTTTTTCCGCCGCCGGAAGGCCCGACCAGGGCAATGGTCTTGCCGGACGGGATGGCGATGTTGATATTCTTCAGAATCTTTTCATTGCCGTCATAGGAAAAGCTGACATGATCAAACTCGATATCCCCATGAACATTTTTCAGTTCTTTTGCATCCGGCGCATCGACGATATCGGACTGGATCTCCATAATCTCGCAGAACCGCTCCACGCCGGTCATTCCCGACTCAAACTGCTGCATGAAGTTTGCCAGCCGGCGGATGGGCTGCAAGAATACCCCCACATACATGATAAACGCCAAAAGGTCCGCCGTCTCCATCTGTCCCCTATAAATAAAATACCCACCGACTGCAACGACAACCACATTCAGCATACTGGAAAAGTATTCTATTCCGGTTTCAAAAACCGCCATATTTTTATAGGACACATATTTTGAATCACGGAACTGCTGATTTCCTTCTCCAAACTTATCCTTCTCGTATTCCTCATTGGTAAAGGACTTGGAAACCCGGATACCGGAGATGCTGCTTTCCAGCTGCGCATTCACATCTGCCAGCTTTACTCTCATGGTCTTGAAAGCCCGGTTCATCCGTTTCCGGTACTTCATGGCAAACCAGATCATTACCGGAATGATCAGGTATACAATGAGCGCCAGCCGCCATTCCACGGTGATCAGCATAAAGAACGATCCGATCAGCATAACCAGGGACAGGAACAAATCCTCCGGTCCATGATGCGACAGCTCTGAAATCTCATTCAGATCATTCACCATTCTGGACATGAGATGACCTGTCCGGTTTTTGTCATAGAACCGGAAAGGCAGGGTCTGCAGATGGGAAAACAGATCCCTGCGCATATCATACTCCATCCGGACCCCCAGAATATGCCCCCAGTAACTTACAATATATTGAAATCCGGTACGAACCATATACATGGAGATCAGAATACCGATAAACCTCCAGAACAAGTCCACTTTCCCGGCAGGCAGAACCTTCCCCACCACTTCCCTGGTCACCATGGGAAAATAAAGATCAATCAACGAAATGGCAAGTGCACAGATCATATCCAGCACAAACAGCATCAAGTGCGGTTTGTAATAGGAAAGAAATGTACGGAACATTTTCTTCTTGCCCAATATCTCCTCCACCCTCTTATCTCATGTTAAATAT
Organism: Firmicutes bacterium UBA4874; assembly: GCA_002399435.1. GTDB lineage: Bacteria > Bacillota > Clostridia > Caldicoprobacterales > DTU083 > UBA4874. The sequence continues at coordinate 14,744 of DHDO01000005.1, read as the reverse complement.
GGCCCGCTTCCGGCTGTACCAGACGATACACTGCATCAATCAGAGCCTTGTCCTTTGCTTTGGCATCCTCCAGGCTGTTTCCTGTCACGGAAAAATACAGCTTTACCTTGGGCTCCGTACCGGACGGCCTGGCACAGAACCATGATCCATCCTTCAGCCAGAACTTCAGGACATTGGACACCGGCAGGGTCAGCTTCGACTCCTGGCCTGTCTTCCCATCCACGGCCTTACCTGTCAGATAATCCTCAACCCGGACAACCGGCACACCGGCAACGGTATCCGGCTTGTTTTCCCGAAGATGGTCCATCAGGGCCGTAATCTTTTCCATACCTTCCTTGCCGGTCATCTGAATGGATTTCAGTGTTTCCCTGAAATATCCGTATCTCTCCCAGAGAGAAACCAAACCGTCATACAGATTCATCCCCCTGGAACGGTACCAGGCAGCCATTTCACAGATCAGCATGGACGCAATGACCGCATCCTTGTCGCGGACAAAATCCCCGGTCAGATAGCCATAGCTTTCCTCATATCCAAAGAGGAACGTATGGGATCCGGTTTTTTCAAATTCCTTGATTTTTTCACC
>DHDO01000005.1:13780-13914 GCA_002399435.1 Firmicutes bacterium UBA4874 | reverse complement strand
ATGCAGCCGTTCTCCGGCAGCGACCCCATCGCCTTCCGCGCGCTCAGATAATAATGCACCAGAAGGGCTCCGGTCTGATTTCCGGTCAGGGTCACATATTCCCCCTGCCTGTTTTTCACCACAACGCCAACCCG
>DHDO01000005.1:10294-13559 GCA_002399435.1 Firmicutes bacterium UBA4874 | reverse complement strand
GGTGAACACTTCCTTGTTCTCCGGATTCGGATACTCCACAGTGGAAAAGTCGGGATCCGGCTTCTCCTGCTCCGGAACGACGGTAACGTTCGCAAAGCCAAGTTCCCTGAGCACACGGCGGACCGGTTTGTTGCCCGTACCGTGAATCGGCGTATAAATCACCTTCAGGTTTTTGCCTTCCTTTTCCACCAGCTTCCTGTCAATGCACAGATCCTTTACCTTCCGGATGTATTTTGACAGGACCTCTTCCCCGATGAAGCACAGATAGCCCTTGTCCTTTGCCCACTGCACCGGCATGCTGCGGATGTCCGCGAAATTTTCCACAGCATTCACTTCCCGGATGATCTCATGATCCAGATGAGGCGGGATCTGGCCGCCGTCGCTCCAATAGACCTTATAGCCGTTGTATTCCGGAGCATTGTGGCTTGCTGTAATGACAATACCCGCCGTCGCACCCAACTCCCGGACACTGAAGGACAGCACGGGTGTCGGCTGCAGTTCCGTATACAAATAGGTCCTGATCCCATTGGCGCACAGAACCTGGGCGGCATCCAGCGCAAAATCCGGGGACTTCCTTCGGGAATCATAGGCAATGACGACGCCGCCTGCCATCGCTTTGTCACCGGCTTTTTTGATATAGTTCGCCAGCCCCTGGGTTGCCTTGGCCACAGTGTAACGGTTCATCCGATTGGAACCTGCTCCGATGACGCCTCTCAGGCCTCCCGTGCCGAATTCCAGATCCTTATAGAACCGGTCCTCGATCTCCTGGTCTTTCCCTTTCAGCGAGGAGAGCTCCTCTTTGGTCTCTTCATCTATCAACGGGCTTTTGAGCCACATTTGATACTTCTCCCTGTAATTCATATTCATTTTCCTCTCTTGTCACGTGCATGCATTTCTATCGTTCCGGTTTTTTCTTCTCTTCATATTATCATTCTGCCACATTTCAGTCAAACCGTGCGGACATTTTTTCACGATACAAAACGATACAGAAAAGGAAGATACACAGTCCCGTTCCCTGTGTATCCTCCCTCATGCACAATGCTTCCCCGGATATCAATTTTCCGTATATCCTTGCAGTGACCTGTCTTTCCCGTCCTGCTTATTTATTGAAATAGTACGGCTCACCGGATTTGGCAGATTTATAAATCGCCTCAAGGATCTCGGTGACCACCAGTGCCTGCTCCGGTTTTACCACAGGTTCCCTGTCATGAATGACACTTTCAATCCAGAGCCTTGCCTCCCGGTCAGCCTCGCTTTCGCTGTGACCCTCATAGAAATCCGCACCGCCTGTTTGCAGATCCGGCCTGGTGGTATACAGCTTGCCAAACTTCTCCCCGTTGATCCGCAGGCCATCCTGCATATCCGCCCCGCCTTCCGTTCCACAGAGAGTCGTTCGGGATTCGCCGACCTGCAGGGTATTCAGGGCCCAGCTGGACTCCAGAATGACGGTCGCCCCATTTTCCATGACAACAAATCCAAAGGCAGAATCTTCCACTGTGAACTTCTCCGGATCCCACGGGCCCCATGCGTTGGCTGCATTCTTATGGTCTGCAAGTTTATGATAGGTGGACCCTACGGCATATTTGGGCTTGTAGTTGTCCATCATCCAAAGTGTCAGATCCAGGGCATGGGTGCCAATATCGATCAGCGGTCCGCCGCCCTGTTCAAATTCATTCAGGAATACGCCCCATGTGGGAACGGCGCGCCGGCGGATGGCATGCGCCTTTGCGAAATAAATCTCACCGAGAGTGCCTTCTTCACAGACCTTTTTCAGATATTGGGAATCGGGACGCTGTCTGCCCTGATATCCGATGGTAAGCTTCTTCCCGGTCCTCCTGCAGGCATCCAGCATTCTTCTGGCATCTGCTGCAGTTTTGGCCATGGGCTTTTCACACATAACGTGCTTGCCGGCTTCCAGAGCTGCAATGGAAATCTCCGCGTGGGAACGGTTGGGGGTGCAGACATGAACGACCTCGATGTCCCTGTCTTTCAAAAGCTCCCTGTAATCCGTATAGACTTTGGCGTCCGGAACACCATATTGTTTGGCGGCCTTGACAGCCCGCTCCTCGATGAGGTCGCAGAAAGCCACCAGCTTGACATGACTCAGCTTATGCAGGCTGGGCATATGCTTTCCGTTTGCGATACCGCCGCATCCGATGATTGCAACTTTGATCTCTCTTTCTGACATTTTTCATCCTCCCTGTTTTGTTCTGTCTGACTTTTATCTGTCTGACAATGACAATTGAAGCCATTTGTCGACCTATATGAATTCGGCATCCGCTGCCTATCTCCTTTTTCAATCTTTAAATTTAATACAGGAGCTGTCTGGTATCTGTACCGTTCCCATTTCTTTTATCCGATAGGCGGACAGCAAAAGCTGTCTGGTATCTGTACGCCTTCTATCCCCATGTGCTGCAGAGAGCGAAGAACGCCTTAGCCTTAGTTGCAGAATCAGCCGACGACATCGAGCTCTTTTGAGGTGAAAATGGCACAGCCATTTTCAGCATCCCAGGCAGAATGCTTGCATTGGATGCGGCCGAAAAAAAGCGAGATGAGTCGATGCTGATTCGCAACATGGCTCGGCGTTCTGAGCCGATGCAGCACTGCCACTCCACTACTTTCCAAAAATATGCGCCAGCACATGGTTCATAAGTTTTCCTTCATCCTGCTCCTTGTTGCGCAGGCATACACTGCAGTTGCCGCAGCGCTCCCTGGCGGGCTTTTCATTGAAATAGCGCAGGATATAGGCACGAAGACATACTTTTTCTGCCAGATACCGCTGCATGGCATCCAGCTTTTCCATCTCCACTTCTTTATGAAGGTCAATCTCCTTCTGGGTCAGCGTGAAATGCTTCTTTCCCATCGAATAGACGATGCCGCTGCGGATCTCCGCATAACCGTACTCCACAATTTTTCTCAGTGCACTTTCCCTCATGGAGGCGCCGCCCATTCTCCTGCTGATCAGCATTTCCGCAGGAATCCCTTTTGTCTGCCTCTTCCGGACCCGGCGAAACAATGCCTCTACTACCTTCACCGGCGGATAATTTGCATTGATCAGATATTGGTTCAGCTTGTAATCATCGGGGTTCTTCAGCAGGATACAAACCGCTTTTTCCCCGTCCCTTCCCGCCCGCCCGGCCTCCTGATAATAGCTTTCCACGGAAATCGGCATATTGTAATGAATAATATAGCGGACATCACTTTTATCAATCCCCATGCCAAAGGCATTGGTAGCCACCATGACGGATATTTCCCCGTTCAGGAA
>DHDO01000005.1:9775-10050 GCA_002399435.1 Firmicutes bacterium UBA4874 | reverse complement strand
GCCGCATAGACAATCCCGGACTTTCCGGGATGAGTTTTGACATAATCCAGAACATACAGGCTGGGGTTCGCAGGATCCTCCACGCGGAACTCCAGATTGGCGCGGTCAAAGCTGCTTAAAAACAACCGGCATTGGGACAGCCCCAGCAAGTTCACAATATCCTGCTGAACTTTCCGGTTGGCCGTGGCGGTAAATGCCCCGATGACGGGATTTCCGGCAGCCTGAATGAAATTCTTGATCTTCAGGTAGGACGGCCGGAAATTGTGCCCCCACTG
>DHDO01000005.1:1922-9553 GCA_002399435.1 Firmicutes bacterium UBA4874 | reverse complement strand
TCGGATTGAAACCGTTCCGGCGCAATATAGACAATCTTGTAGCGGCCATTTTCCATTTCATGGATCCGGCGGGTCACCTCATGCTCCAACAGGGAACTGCTGAGAAAGGAAGCGGCGATCCCTTTCTTCACCAGGCTGTCCACCTGATCCTTCATCAGGGAAATCAACGGAGAAATCACAACCGTCGTGCCGGACATCATCATAGCAGGAATCTGAAAGCACAGGGACTTGCCACCTCCTGTGGGAAAAATGGCAACGGTGTTCCTTCCTTGTAAAATACTTTCAATGACCTCCCATTGCCCTTTCCGAAAATCGGTATAACCAAATGTATCGGTAAGAAGCCGCTTTGCATGCTCCCGCAAGCTGAAGCTGTCTGGCATATTTTCCGCGATCCTTTCTCCTTCGGACTGTTCTTTCCTTTTTCGCCCCTGCTCCCCTAAGTTCGCCATGGAAAACCCTTTTTCCTGCCTCATCCGGTTCCTGCCCCATCCGGTTTTGGTATTCATACCATGCCCTCACGAGTCATGGTTCTGCCCACATGAGTGCGGAGTGCCCGGTCTGAAACCGGACAGTGCCGGACCGATGTTCGTCCTGTCCACATGAGTGCGGAGTGCCCGGTCCGAAACCAGACAGTACCGGTCCGGTGTTCGTCCTGTCCACGTAAGTGCGGAGTATGGGCATGAAATTCATACGGCTTCCAGAAAACGGTACTGGGAAAGATAGAGTTTGTAATATTCCCCCTTTTGCTTCATTAATTCATCATGGCTGCCGCATTCCCTTATTTCCCCGTCGTCAATCACCATGATACGATTGGCATTGCGTATGGTGGACAGCCGGTGGGCGATCACAAAGGAAGTCCGGCCTTTCAGAAGCTGTTCCAATCCCTTTTGCACCAGGATCTCCGTCTCGGTATCGATACTGGAGGTTGCCTCGTCCAGAATGAGAATCCGTGGATCCGCCAAAAGCGCCCGGGCAAAGGATATCAGCTGGCGCTGTCCCTGGGATAGTCTGGATCCCCTCTCATTGACCTCTGTCTGATATCCCCTTTCCATTTCCCGTATAAACCCGTCGGCATGCACCACCCGGGCTGCCTCCATTACTTCTTCATCCGAGGCATCCAATCTGCCATAACGGATATTATCCATAATCGTACCGGAGAAAATAAAGGAATCCTGCATCATCACACCCATTTGCCGTCTCAGGGAATTCATGGACACGGTGTTGATATCGACGCCGTCCACCAGAACCCTTCCCTTCACCGGCTCGTAAAACCGGCTGATCAGGTTGACAATGGTGCTTTTTCCGGCGCCGGTGGGGCCAACCAGGGCGATGGTTTCACCGGGCGCCACGTGGAAACTGATATCCTTCAGAACCGGGTTTTCCGGTTCATAGCAGAAGGTTATATTTTCAAAGGTGACTTCTCCCTGAATGTCGGGGATTTCCCCTGCATTCCCGTGATCATAGATATCCGCCGGCGTATCCAGCAGTTCGAAGATCCGTTCCGTGGAAGCCATGGCCATCAGAATGGAATTATAGAAATTGCAGATATTGTTCACCGGCTGCCAGAATCGCCAGACATAGCTGGAAAACGCCACCAGCACACCAACGGTAACCGTTCCGCTGTCGATCATGCCTACGCCGAACCAATAGACCAGAACCACCGCAATGGTGGCAATCACTTCGGAAAACGGCCCCATCAGGTTGTTCACATGAATGGCATTCATCCAGGAAGAACGGAGATCCTGACTCAGTCCCTTGAAAAGCGAATTGGTCTCCGGCTCCCGGATATAGGCCTGGGTGACCCGCATTCCGGACAGGGTTTCGTGCAGATAGGCATTCATGTTGGAAGATTTCCTGCGGACGGCCTGCCATCTGTGCCGGATAACCTTTTTCAGGAGCAGTATGGCAATCAGCATCAGCGGCAGGACGGAAAGGGCAATCAGCGTCAGCCGGTAATCCATGGAGGCCAGCATAACGATCATAAGAATCAATGTGGCAACATCTGTCAGGACATTGATGATTCCATTGGTCAGCAAATCCCCCAGGGAATTAACATCATTGATGATCCGGACCAGGATTTTTCCCGCAGGACGACTATCATAATAATTAAAGGACAGCTTTTGAATATGGTTGAACATGTCCTGCCGGATCCGGTACAATACCTTCTGCCCGACCTCGGACATGGTGCGCACCCGCTGATGCATACACAGCGCACTGATGGCGTTGACCGCGAGAAAAATGGCGGACAGTGCGGCCAGAGCGCCATACTTTTGCTGTACCATATAGTCGTCAATGGCGATCTGCAGAATGCGCGGGCCCAGCAAGCCGCAAAAGGCAGCCACAAACATCAGGATCAGAGTGAGGGACATTTCCTTTCGATAAGGCCGCATGTAAGCGAGAAGCCGCTTCAGCTGATTCATGTTGAATGGTCTTTCCAGTTCTTCGTCCTGGGTAATCCGGTTGTGCAACATCCTATATCACCTTCCCTTTCCGGCATGCTTCCATCGGATCCGGCCCGGCCCAGCCTGTCCTGAGCTCCTCCAGCTTATCCAGATCATGATACTGCTGCCTTACCATTCTATAATACCGGCCTTTCCGGTTCATCAGCTGTTGGTGACTGCCGCGTTCCACAATACGGCCGTCCTCCAGAATCAGAATTTCATCCGCGTTTTTAACGGAGGAGATCCGATGGGCAATAATAAATGTGGTACGGCTCTTCTGCACTTCCTTCAATGCTTTCTGAATCTCATATTCCGTTTCCATATCCACAGCGGAAGTGCAGTCGTCCATAATCAGGATCTTTGGATCCTTGATCAGTGCCCTGGCAATGGCGATACGCTGCTTCTGACCGCCGGACAGCCCGGTTCCCCTTTCTCCCACGATGGTGTCATATCCCTGAGGCATTTCCGAAATAAAGTCATGGGCATCCGCCATTTTTGCCGCCTGTATCACTTCCTCCCGGGTGGCATCGGGTTTGCCGTAAAGAATATTTCCCTCTATGGTGTCAGAGAACAGGAAGGTATCCTGCAGGACAATGCCGATCTCCGAACGCAGACGCCGGATGCTCCAGTCCTGGATCTCCACACCGTCTATCCGTATGCTGCCGGAGGACCGGTCATAAAACCGTTCGATCAGGTTAATGACCGAGGTCTTTCCTGCTCCGGTGGCCCCCATAATGGCGATGGTGCTGCCAGCCGGTGCCTGGAAGTCTACATGGAGCAAAACCGGCTGTTCCCGATAACGGAAGGAGACATCCTGAAAACTCACGTCCCCGCGGAATTCCTCCGGATTATACGGATTTTCCGTTTCCCGGATCGTCGTTCCGGTATCCAGGACGTCAAAAATTCTTTGCCCCGAAGTAATGGCCTGTGCCATCATATTGATGATCCAGCCCAGCATTCTCATGGGCATAATCAGCATCCACAGATACCCGTTGAAAGTTACCACGGTGCCAATACTGATTTCTCCCCTTCCGACCATACGTCCGCCAAACCAGACCAAAAGAATCAGGCAGATCCCGGAAATGAAATCCATCGCAGGAAAATAACTTCCCCAGATCCGGCTGGCATTGATATTCAGCATTTGGTTGCGCCTGTTCTCCTTTTCAAACTTCTTTATTTCATAGTCTTCCCTGGCAAAAGCCTTTACCATCCGTACCCCGGTGATGTTTTCCTGGGTAACAGTATTCAGGGTCGCCTGCTGCTCCCGGATTTCACTGAATATGGGACGGACAACCTGATTGAACCGATAGGCGCAATATGCGATGCAAGGTGTAACCAGAAGAGTTGCAAGGGCCAATTTGGCATTTTGGGTGAAAAGGATCACAGTGGTACCGAAAAAGTAGACACAATTCTCCATCAAAACCGGAATACCGGATGCAAGGAAGACCCGGACTCCTTCCAGGTCACCGGTCATGCGGGACATCAGCTCACCAATCCGGTTGTTGTCATAAAAAGAAAAGGGAAGATGCTGCAAATGAGTATACATGTCATTTCTCAGATCATACAGACAATCCTGGGAGAAGCTTTCAAACAGGATGCCCCGAAAATACATGGAGACACTCTTCAGGACCGATCCCACCAGCAGGATCAGAAGCAAAACCGAGAGCATCTCCCGTTTTCCACCCTTGATGACATCATCCACAATGATTCCGGAAATCAAAGGCGTGATCAGATTGACGGCGATATAGAGAACCAGGAATACACATGCGGCAATCATCTTTCGTCGGTACCGGCTGCAATATCGATAGATTCTTTTTAAAATTTCCAAAACATAACCCCCAGTTATTTGGTCCGTTTCCTATTGCCTGAAAAGTGTCGTAAACGCTGCAGATGAGAATCTACATCATATTAATGAACTTCTTTGATAAAAGCAATGCAGTGTATCGGTAAAAAACCGCCGGATATCCTCTCCCTGGGAAACAGGAAGCAAGTGTTCCCCCTCTTCCTTCCGAATAAGCCGGATTCTTTGAATTATCTGCACAACATCATGTTTATACATACCCTGCACCCCCCCGCACCGAAACATCCCCGGAGAAAACAGTGCGGAAAGTCCCATCGGCAAGCCGGACCACCAGGGCACAATCCTCCGTCAGATCAACGGCAGTCCCATCGAATTCCTCCGTCCGGCCGATGACATGAACCGATTTCCCCAATGTGATACATTTCTTCCTGTACCCGGTTAACAGTCCTGCAAATCCTTCTTCTTCCGCATATCTGTTATAGTACTTCTCAAAGCTGTTCAGTATTTCAGCCAGAAGAAAATTCCGGTCCACCTTCTTTCCGGATTCAAGGAAAAGGGAGGTCGCCGTGGGGGACAGTTCCACCGGAAAATCTTCTTCCCTGGTGTTTGCATTCAGGCCGATTCCAACCGTCACATATTCAATCCTGTCCGGATCGGCCTGTATTTCCGTCAGGATCCCGCATACTTTCCTCCCGCGGAGGACAATATCGTTTGGCCATTTGATACCGGCATTCCGTCCGGTCACTTTTCGAATGGCATCTTCTACTGCCAGGGCGGCCAACACGGTGATGCGGGGCGCATGCAGCGGCGGAAAAGGAGGCCGCAGGATCAGGGACATCCAGATGCCAACGCCTGCCGGGGATATCCAGGAACGCCCCAGCCTTCCCCTGCCGCTTACCTGTTCTTCCGCCGCCACAAGTGTTCCGTGGGCCGCACCCTTCTGCGCCAGTTCCCTGGCACGCGCATTGGTGGAGCCAATGGAAAAATGCAGATCCATGGACTGTCCCATGGTATTGGTATTCAGATAGGTACGGATCAGTTCCCCGCTCAAACGATCGGGAATTTCCGTGAGGCAGTAGCCTCTGTTCGAAACCGATTCGATGCGGCAGCCTTCCTCCCGCAGCTGCCCGATAACTTTCCAGACTGCTGTCCGGCTCACTCCCAGCCTTTCACTGATTTTTTCCCCGGAAACAAACTTTCCACGGTTCTCCAACAATATCCTGAATATTTTATCTTTCAAAGAGCTTCTCCTCCTCTTCCGGAACTCCGTTTCCAACAATCCTGTAATCCATTATGGCCCGTCCGGCTGCCGATGAAACAACAATCAACGGTCCTATTAAGACGGTTTATGGCTGAATTGATCAGAATGTATTGCTAATTCTGCCGTATCCTATTATTATAAAGGAAAGAGACCCGTTCGTATAGTCCTTTTCCAGGTATACAAAGGAAATGCTAATGGGTATGGATTCATCCGAAAGGAGGAGACCCCTTGGAAAAGGCATCTCTGCTGCTAAAAAAAATACAGGAAAATATAGAATGTGTGATGGTGGGCAAACGGGAAGCCATCCATCTGATGCTGATTGCCCTTCTGGGCAGGGGTCATGTCCTGATTGAGGACGTACCGGGAGTCGGAAAGACCATGATGGTGTCCTCCCTGGCCAAATCCCTCAATCTCAGCTTCCGCAGGATCCAGTTTACCCCGGATGTGCTGCCTTCCGATATTACCGGATTCTCCATGTACAATTTCAAAAAGGGACAAATGGAATTTCAGCCGGGTATGATTATGCACCAGATCATCCTTGCCGATGAAATCAACCGGACCTCTCCCAAGACCCAGTCCAGCCTTCTGGAAGTGATGGAGGAAGCACAGGTCACCGTGGACGGTATCACCTATCCGGTTCCTGCCCCGTTTATCGTGCTTGCCACACAAAATCCTGTGGAGTATATCGGTACGTTTCCCCTTCCGGAAGCGCAGCTGGACCGATTTATGCTGAAGGTGACCATGGGGTACCCCTCCCAGCGGGAGGAAATGCAGATCCTGTCAAGATTTCAGACACAAAATCCGCTGGACACCCTGCAGCCTGTCGCATCCGGCGGGGATATCCTGTTTCTTCAGAAAACAGCCGCGGAGGTGAAAACGGCGCAAGCCATCAAAGAGTATATCGCCGGTATTGTTTCCATGACCCGGGATCATCCCGATCTGAGCCTCGGTGCCAGTCCACGCGGATCCCTGTACCTCATGCGGGCTTCCCAGGCTTATGCCCTGTTGCAGGGAAGGAATTATGTCATTCCGGATGATGTACAGAAAATGACCGTGCCGGTGCTGGCACACCGTCTGATGCTGAAGCCCGAAGCCCGCCTGAAGGAACAAACGGCGGAAAGGGTGCTGCAATCCATCCTTCATACCCTTTATGTGCCGGTGATTTCCTCATGAAAACACAGGGGATATTGTTTGTCCTTTGCACCGCGGCATTGCTGCTGCTCAGCTTGTATACCGGGGACCTGCTCTGCTATATCGGCTTTGGCATCCTTCTTTCCATTCTCGTATATGCGGTACTGACCTGCCTGTGGACTTTGCTGGATTTCCACTACCTGCAGGACATTACCCCGAAGGAAGCACCCAAGGGAAAACATGCGGTCCTTACCATACAGATCCACAATGACAAGCCTTTTCTTTTTCCTTATCTTAAAGTCTCCTACCGGACGCCTGAATCCCTGCTGACCGATACGAAGAAGGAAGGCATTCTGTCTGTTCTGCCCTTTCATTACGGGGAAATCCGGGAAGAATTCCCCTGTTCCCTGCGGGGAATTTATCCCATTGGCATCACAGGGGTTGAAGTCATGGACCTTTTTGGACTGTTCCATTTTTCCATGGATCTGACCAGGAAACATTACCACAAAATGCTGCGACTGACGGTCCTTCCAAGAGTTCTTTCCCTGAGCAATCTCCCTCTTCCCGAGATCCGGCAGGAGGGCCTTCTGAGCAATCAACTGCTGAAAACCAATGAAACGGCAGTTCAGTCGGATATCCGCCGATACGCCTACGGGGATCCCCTTAAAAAAGTTCACTGGAAGATTTCGTCCAAAATGCAGGATCTTTATGTGATGAACTATGAAATGACAACGCAGCCCCATGTCCTTCTGTTTCTGGAAATGAATCTGCCGGACCGGATCAGCAGATTGGAAAGACGACAGCTGGAAGACCAGATGGTCGAATCGACTACGGCTCTGGCCCACTATCTTCTCAGCAAATGGATACCGCTTCAATTCATTATCTACCAAAGGAGCAGACAGGAACTGAGCGGCAGAACTCCTCAGAATTTTCCTGCCTTTTATGAATTTCTCTCCGGCATTGCCTTTCAAAGTCCCTTTTCCATGTCCAGGATCCT
>DHDO01000005.1:0-1656 GCA_002399435.1 Firmicutes bacterium UBA4874 | reverse complement strand
GGGAGAATCAGGAAGATGAAAAAATGCTGCAGGATCTCCGTAAAAGGGCAATTCCGACTTTCCTCATCCATACCGATCAGCGTCTGGATGAGGCTTTGGAGGCGATGGGATGATAAAGGGCAAATGGATGGACATTCTGATGGAGAGCCTTGTCTTTTCCATTATGACCAGCAGCCTGAGCATCGCGTTTCTGAGAGCCATCCGCCTGCCGGTGCGTATTGGTACGATTGTGCTGATTACCATCGCTCTCTGTGTCCTTCTGAGGATTGTTTTTTGGAGCAAACGAACGGCAGCATTTCTTCTTTCCCTGTCCGCTCTGGTCGGGCTGGCCGTACTCCGGTGGGAGATGGGGCCGGAATGGCAGCGTTCCATCCAGGCTTTCCTCCGGTGGCAGCTTGATTGCATCCGTGGCAATGCAGCCCTTCGTCCGGATTGTTTTCTCTCCTATTATCTCCCTGCCGCCTGGCTCTGGATTTCCCTGATCGGAACCGTTCTTTATCTGCTACAGGTCAGGCTGCGATGGTCCTTCCTCCCGTTTGCGCTGGGGGCCGCCCTTCTGATCACACTCTGGCTGCTCGGCCATCGGGAGTCCCAATGGTGCATCTGGGTGTTTGCACTGGGCGGCATCCTGCTCCGGGGAGGAAGCTTTCATAAAAAGCTGTCCAAAAAAGCTTCCGCTCCCCAATATGGGACCTGGCTGATCCATGTCCTGCCATTGGCCGTTCTCATTCTTCTGACCGCCAGGATTCTGATCCCTGCAGATACCAACTATCGATGGCCTTATCTGGTGAAAAGCGTGGATCGGGTCAAGACGGAGGTCCGGGACCAATTTGGCTTTTCCGGCCCGAGGCAGCCCTTTCGTCTGTCCGAAACCGGATTTCCGTCCTCTCCGGAGAAGCTGGGCGGCCCGGTTCAGCTCAGTGAGGATCTGGTGCTGGAAGTTTCCTCTCCGATGCCCCTTTACCTGAGAGGCTCCCTTCTGAATGAATATGCCGGCTCCGGATGGACCGACACCATTGAGGACATGCGTTACCGGTTTTGGGACATGGCGTGGGAAAAAAGCCGAAAAAGCGTCTATAATTTTGATGAACAGATTTGGAAGGATTTTAAGGAAAAAAAGCAAAAAGAACTCTTTCCGGAAGTCGAAACCGTGGTTACCCACGTCGGAATAAAGAGCTCCGCCATCTTTCATTCGCCGCAGCTGACGGAAATCAGTACGGTAAAGGGCGCTTCCCAGCCCTACTTCAACACCAAGGGCGAAACCTTTACCACACGGGAAATCGTCGCCGCAGAGCCCTATACCCTGCGGTCCCGGATCCCGGACCAGACCAATCCGGAACTTTTGCAGTATCTGACGGAAAAAGTTCCTTCCATCGACTGGAACGGGCCTTTGCCGGACTCCCTTCTCAAGCAAAAGGGAGTCCGGAAAAAAGTCCTGTCCATCCAGGAGCATTATATGAAAATACCGGATTCCGTACCGCAAAGAGTCTACGATCTGACGAAGCAGATCACAGCCGGAAAAGATTCCTCCTATGAAAAAATCATGGCCATTCAGGACTATCTTCAAAGCCATTTTTCCTATACGGTCCGGCCGCCCTATACGCCTTCCGGCCGGGATTTCGTGGACTATTTCCTGTTCGACCTGAAAGAAGGCTA
>DHDO01000084.1:15903-17229 GCA_002399435.1 Firmicutes bacterium UBA4874 | reverse complement strand
GCGGATTATGTGAAATACAGCCGTTTTCTGGGGATCCGGGACCGGACCATTGTAAAATATGTGTTCCGAAATGCCATGCTTCCCCAGATCACAGGCCTGGCGTTATCCCTGGGCACAATGATGGGCGGTGCGTTGGTGGCGGAGATTATATTCAGTTATCCGGGGCTGGGCACCACATTGCTTTCAGCAGTCACCGGACAGGATTATCCGTTGCTTTCTGCCTGTACGCTGATTATCACCATCATGGTGCTGCTGGCCAATCTGACTCGTGGAATTGATTTATGGCATCATTGACCCGCGTGTGAAAGCAAGTCAGCAGGATTAGGGGGAGGATAGCATATGAAAAATAGAATCAGACAGGTTTTTCACTCCGGAAAATTTATCACGGGATTTGTGATTTTTGTCGTTATTCTCCTGACGATTTTTACTCTATCCTCTGATGGTCACCAGGGATCCTCTGGAGATGATGGGAGAAGGAAACTTTTTCCGGCCAGGCACTTATGTGTCCAAATCGGAGGTGGCGGGATCCGGGGACAGTTATCAGCTGAACGTGGATGCCGCAGCGGCTCAGGTGGATCGCAGGCTGAAAAATGATACCCGTGGATTCATGGCGGAATGGCTGGAAAAATACGGTGGGGTGAAATCCTCCGAAATTGATGTGTCCGATGCGGACGGACTGATTGCACTCTGGCAGGATCATTATGATCCCGCGGCAGAGCAGAAAGGCATGACGGCAGCAAAGAAAAAGAAGTTCCGTCGTCTGGATAAGGAAATCCGGGACATCATGAAAAGCAAGGCATTGTTTCTTGCAGAGAAAAATGAGGAGACCGGGGATCTGGAGGAAGTGGAGGAACTTGGGGAAACGGAGTATGTGAATGAAAAGGATATTCAGAACAAACACACCTTTCCCCTCGGTACGGATAATTTTGGCCGGGATGTACTGACGGAGCTGGTGGCAGCTACCCGATCCTCATTGAAGATCGGGGTGATTGCCGGTGTGATTGCAACCGTCCTGGGACTGATTCTCGGGCTTCTTGCCGGATATCTCGGCGGTTTTGCGGATAATCTGATTGTGTTCTTTACCAATCTGTTTACCGTGATTCCGTCTTTTGTGCTGCTGATCCTGATCTCCTACAGTGTAGGGGAATCCCAGAGGGGAATCATGATGGTGGCCATTCTGATCGGATGCACTTCCTGGCCATGGACCACCCGTTCGGTACGGTCTCAGGTGATGTCCCTCCGCAACCGGGATCATGTCAATCTGTCCAAATTGTCCGGGCACAGTACGATACGCATTATACTGACGGATATTCTGCCGTATATCGC
>DHDO01000084.1:0-15700 GCA_002399435.1 Firmicutes bacterium UBA4874 | reverse complement strand
CTTGGACCGGCAACCACAAAAACGGCGACCCTTGGCCTGATGATGAACTGGGCCACCATGTACTCCGCTCATCTGAACGGTTCCTGGTGGGCTTATTTTCCGGTTGTTTTGATGATTGCCCTGATTTCATTCTCACTGAACCTGATGAATACCGGTCTGGACCAGGTATTCAATCCTCAGTTAAGGGGTTAGGAGGCACCTATGGGAAAAATGCTGCTTGAAGTAAATAATTTGAAAACAAAATATGTGACCCGCTTTCATGAAGATGTGTATGCGGTAAACGGTGTTTCCCTGAAGCTCGAAGAAGGAAAATCGCTGGGGATTGCGGGAGAATCGGGCTGCGGGAAATCCACCCTGGCTCTTTCACTGATGGGGTACTATTTTGCACCGCTGCACTATATCAGCGGAGATATTATAGTGGACGGAAAGAAGATTTCCGAAATGGATCCGAATACGGTAAGGAAAAGCATCCTGGGCAATGAGATCGCCTATATTCCCCAGTCGGCCATGAATGCCCTGAACCCGACCCAGAGGATTATCCGCTTCGTGGAGGATGTGATCCGTGCACACGATCCGAAAAAAAAGAAAAAAGATATTTACGATCTGGCCAGAAAGCGCTTCGAGATACTGGGCCTTCCGGAACAGGTGCTGCAGAAACATGCGGTGGAGCTGTCCGGTGGAATGAAGCAGCGTACCGTGATTGCCATTTCAACCATTCTCTCGCCGAAAGTGCTGATCGCCGATGAGCCCACTTCCGCGCTGGATGTTACCTCACAGAAAAAGGTCATCCGGATGCTGCGGGATCTGATGGAAAAGGGATTGATTCATTCCATGATTTTTATCACCCATGAATTGCCTCTGCTCTATAATGTGACAGACGATATCATGGTGATGTATGCCGGCCAGATCGTGGAGAGGGGCAATGCGGAGGAAATGGTGTTTGATCCGCTGCATCCTTATGCCAAAGGCCTGATGGGATCCATCCTCGTGCCGGAGAAAGGGGTCCGGGATCGTAAGCTGACTGCCATTCCCGGGACTCCGCCGAATCTGAAGCATCCTCCGGATGGCTGCCTGTTTGCGGATCGCTGTCCCTATGTGATTCCTGCGTGCAGGGGAGGTCGGCCGGAGGAGAAGGTGCTTCCCAACGGGAGAGCCTATCGCTGCATTATGTCGGAGGAGAGAATCCGGGAGGTGTATGGAAATGAGTAAAACGAAGGAGGAAGACTTTTGCCTTTCCGGAAGGGGTGTGACAAAGGTATTCGGGGCAGGAGAGAACCGGACCGTGGCGGTGGATCATGTGGACTTTGATTTCCGCGAGGGGGAGTTCATTTCCCTTGTGGGAGAGTCCGGCTCCGGCAAAACCACTCTTTCCAAGATGCTGCTGGGGCTCATTTCTCTTACGGAAGGCGAGATTCAGTATCAGGGAAAGCCCAGGGAACTTTCCACCGGGAGAAAGAGAAGGGAATACTGGAAAGGCATTCAGGCTATTTTCCAGGATCCCTTTGCCTCCTATAACATGTTCAACCGCATTGATTCCGTGCTGCTGGACTGTATCAATATGCGGGGCGGGAGGAATCTTTCCAGGAAGCAAAAAGCAGAGAAAATGGCAGAAGCATGCGGCTTTGTCAATCTGAAATATGAGGAACTGACCAACAAATATCCTTTTGAACTGTCCGGCGGGCAGATGCAGCGGCTGATGATCGCCAGGATCTTTCTGCTGAAGCCGAAAATCCTTCTGGCGGATGAACCGACCTCCATGATTGACGCCTGCTCCAGGGCAACCATCCTGGATATGCTTCAGAAGCTGAGGAATGAGATCCATATGACGATCCTCTTTATTACCCACGATATCGGTCTGGCGTATTATGTATCCGATACGGTCTATATTATGGAGCATGGAAAGTTTGTGGAGCATGGATCAGCGGATGAGGTCATCCTGCATCCAAAGGCACCCTACACCAGGCACCTGATCGAAGATGTGCCGAAGATTTATGAAGAATGGAATCTGGACGCATGATGGCGGATTGCCCTGCTGCAGGGCAATCCGCCATCCTCCGCATCCTTCCCGGGACGGCTCCTGCCTTCGCAAAGCCGGCTTGTTTTCAAAATATGCCTTCTTTTTTGCGGGGGATCATGATAGAATCAATAGAGTAGAAAAGGAGGGGTTGATTTGCAGAAGGAGGTATTCTCTTTTGGCAAGGGAGAGACCGTGCAGGGATTCTATATGATCAAGACTGCCGTTCTCAGAACGTCAAATGCAAATAACAGATATATCGATATGACCATTGCGGATCGCACCGGAGAAGTGAACGGAAAAATCTGGGATCCGGATAATATGCTGCGGAACATCAAATTAAAGGATGGCATGCTGGTCAAGCTGAAAGGGCTGGTCAACGAATGGCAGGGCCAGCTTCAGGTGAAAGTGGAGCGAATCCGGGAAATTCGTCCGGAGGATCATGTCCGTCCGGAGGAATTCGTGCCCACAGCGCCTCATTCTTCCGAGGACATGCTGGGAGAAATACTGCAGTTTGTCATACGAATCCAGGATAAGGATCTCAAGCAGATCACCAGCACGCTTTTGAATGAGAAACGGGAAAAACTGATGTGCTATCCGGCGGCAATGAAAAACCATCATTCCATTCGGGGTGGCTTGTTATATCATACCTCCACCATGCTGAAAATGGCCGAGAGAGTGTTGGAAGTCTATCCCTTTTTGAACCGGGATCTTCTATATGCCGGAGTCATCCTGCATGACCTGGCAAAGACAGAGGAAATGGATGCCAACGAACTCGGAGTCGTATCTTCCTATACTCCGGAAGGGGTGCTTCTGGGACATATCATCCAGGGGATCATGGACATCGACCGGGTCGGCAGGGAAATCCATGCGGACCAGGAAACGGTCATGCTGCTGGAACATATGATACTGGCTCATCATTATGAGCCGGAGTTCGGGAGCCCAAAACGGCCCATGATTCCGGAAGGGGAGATCCTGCATTATCTGGATATGATTGATGCAAGAATGTATGATATGCAAAAGGCGTTGACTGCAGTAAAGCCGGGAGAATTTTCGGATCGGATCTGGCTGCTTAATAACCGGCAGATGTACAAACCGAAGGCGGAGAAATCAGACAATTCGGTGGGAATGGATGGTTCCGACAGCCAGGCGAGTCAGACGGTAGAGGGAGCCTGACGGGCTTTGCAGGCTCAAAGGTCTCTTAAAATAAGACAGAAATCAGGAAAGGCCGGTGGATTTTCCACCGGCCTTTCTGCTCCCCACATTTCTATATCCTTATTATTTGGAAGCATTTATGGATTGATTGTTTCATCCGAACCACCTTGACAAGTTCAATAAAATGACGTAAAATATCAGCATGCTCAAATATAATATTTAAGCAATACTTATCTAATATATAGTATATCAGACTATTGTTTAACTGTCAATAGTTTAACTGTCAAATAGGGCCTGGGATATTTGTTGTATTTTAATTTTCCTGAGGCTTTCGTGAAGCAGTGATACTGGAAAAGGGGAGGAGTTTATGGATCCGAGTCAGTGGGACAGGGAAGCGGAGCATCTTGCACAGGTGTACCAAAAAATCAGGAGGGAGCTTTCGCGAAGATCGTCCGAAGTGCAATCCTACCGGGCGTCTATTCTAAAAACAAGGCAATCGATATGGGAGGAGGGGGACCATACATGGAACTACGGGGATACGGATGCTGCAGTGGAAGTCAAGCAGTCCATGGATGTCCTCAAACAGGAAAATCAGAGATTTCGGATTGCCAGAAATCAGCTGAATAAACTGGAGAGACTGAAAAAGTCCCCCTATTTCGGAAGAATTGACTTTATGGAAAACGGCACTGCCGATACCGAGCAGGTTTATATCGGGATTACCTCCTTTTTTGATGAACGGGGGAACATCCTCATTTATGACTGGCGTGCGCCGATTTCCGGCATTTTCTACGATTATGAACTGGGCCCGGCCTCCTACCGCTGTATGGATGGCGTGATAGATGGCCGTGTCAATCTGAAACGCCAGTATCGGATCACGGAGGACCGGCTGGACTATATGCTGGATACCGGTATCAAGATTGACGATGAGCTTTTGCAGGAGATCCTGAGCAAGAATACCGATGAAAAGATGCGCAACATTGTCACTACCATTCAAAAGGAACAGAACCGTGTGATCCGGGATGAAGGTCATCAGCTGCTGATGGTACAGGGGGTCGCAGGCAGTGGAAAGACTTCCATTGCGCTGCACCGGATTGCCTGGCTGCTGTATCAGTACCGGGATGAGAACATGACTTCCGGAAATATTCTGATCTTTTCGCCCAATACCGTATTCAATGATTATATCTCCAATGTGCTTCCGGAGCTGGGAGAAGAAAATATGCAGCAAACCACCTTTGATGAATATATTGCGAAGATGGCAGGCAAGGGACTGACCTATGAAACCAGCAGTGAACAGATGGAATATATCCTGACCGCCGGACAGCGGAAAGATCAGCTTCCGAGAATGTGGGGCATTGCCTATAAGTCTTCGGTTGATTTCTATCATCTCCTCAATGACTATGCCCGTTATCTGGAATTTCAGGCCATGCGGTTTCATGATATTGTTTTCCGGGGAGAGACACTGGTGCCTGTTGAGGAGATCAGGCAATTGTATGAGCAGGACTATGCGCCTCTGCCCCTGGCAAAAAGGCTGCAGAAGATAAAAAACCGCCTGTATTACCGGATCCGGCCGGCATGGCACCGGCGGCGGACAGAATTATGGGATGAACTTCTGGACTCCCCGGAATACAGGAACAATGCAAAAGCGTACAGCCGTTTATTTGTCTACAGGGAGTTTAAGGAAGTCCGCAGGGATATTGAAGATATGCTGCAGTTTGACGGATATCAGGCTTTTATGGAGCTGTTTTCCAACACGGATCTTTTTGTTTCCCTGGCAGGCGAACATCTGCCGGAACACTACAGGGAGATCTGTGCAGATACCGTTGCCCGGTTCTCCCGAAGGATACCGGGTTATGAGGACATTGCCGCTTTTGTATATCTGAAGGGGGTATTGGAAGGCGTTCCCGATATGAGTCAGATCCGCCATGTGGTGGTGGACGAAGCGCAGGACGATACCCCGATTCAATATGGTATCCTGAAGCAGCTGTTTCCCGAAACAAAGATGACTCTGCTCGGGGATTTCAATCAGGTGATCAATCCATTGAAGGGGGCCTTCCGGTACCAGACGGTTACCGAAGTTATAAAACCGCATAGCCAGATGGTTCTAAAGCTGATCAAGGGGTACCGGTCCACGGCGGATATCGTCAACTTTACCCGCTTGGTGCTGAAGGACGGGCAGCAAATTGAGTCCATTCAGAGGCACGGGGAAAAGCCCCGGCTTTATCAGGCCGGGGATGAAGGGGAATTGACGGACCGGCTGGTGAAGGACATCCGGGATCTGGCAGACGAAGGCATGGAATCCATAGGCATCATCTGTAAAACGGCGGAAAAGAGCCGACGGCTTCATGAGGCAATTAAAAAGAAGCTGCATGTCTCCCTGCTGACCCGGGACGACGTCAATTTCAGCAAAGGGATTGTCATTCTCCCCGTTTACCTTGCAAAGGGACTGGAATTTGATGCGGCGGTGGTATATGGGGCGGATGCTGAAAACTATGGTCTGGAGAGAGACCGCAAACTGTTTTATACGGCGTGTACCCGGGCGCTGCACCGGCTCCATCTGTTTGCGGAAGGAGAGCTGTCCCCGTTTTTCAGGGATATCCCGCAGGAATACTATGAACGTTTGTAATGCATAAGGCATATTCGGCACACCGAAGACATCCTGTCGTTTATTCGACAGGATGTTTATATAATACGGCATATAACACAATTGTTACAAATCGTTAAACCTTTGTTAAAGCATGAAAATGTGACAACTATTACTATTTTCCGCACGTCTTGTATAGTAGAATGGGAAATGGAAAAGAGCTTCGGTTATTTTGAGGAATCCACTCAGAAGAAGCCTTTTCCAAAGGGAAAGGTACCTGTTCTTATAGCTGTAATATAGGGGCATAAACATTGCTGTATGCATATACTGACTATGGAAGTGCAGCAAATATGGGGGGCGCGGATATGTTTAATATTATCGGGAAACGCAGTTTTGCAGGAAGGACAACACTGCTTTTTTTGATTCTGAATATCTCTGTCATTTTTCTTTTTCATAAAGCAACCGGCCCGGCTGGATCCCATTCCGAAAAGGAATCCTATGGGACCGAAAGTTATGTATTCGCAGCAAACCCGGTAAACCTGATGGATAATCCATCAGCTCTGCCGGTTCGAAAAAACATCGCCGGGGACCGGTCCAAAGAGTCTGTACATAAGGAAAAAAGGAATCCAAAAGAAACAAACGGCTCAACATCCATAACCAGCCCGGTATCTACATTGAGCCCGCAATTCACACCTGCAACCGGTTCCCAAACCATGCCTGTCACCGGTCCAAACGCCACACCTGTCACCGGTCCGGATCCATTGGCTTCACCAGATCCGGGGAATGCGTCCGTCCCGGCCGTTGAGGCCAGTACGCAGCAGCTGCAGGACACGCTGGACGGCATTTATCATCAGGAGGGAGAGAAGACGGCATACCTCACATTTGACGACGGTCCAACCCCCGCTCAGACGACTCCCATTCTGGATATCCTGAAGACGGAAGGAATCAAGGCAACTTTCTTTTCCATTGGATCCAGTGCGGAACGTTATCCGGAGATGATAAAAAGGGAATACACAGAGGGACACGGCATCGGATCCCACAGCTACAGCCATGAGTTCAGGCAGATATACAGCGATCCCAAAATATACCTCGATGAAGTGGCACACTGTGAACAGATTCTGAAGTCCATATTGGGACAGGACAAGAAATTCCAGCTGACCCGGTTCCCGGGCGGATCCTTTGGAGAGACTCGCGCGCCCTATCGGGAGGCGGCCAATCAAGCGGGTTATGTGTATGTGGATTGGAACAGTCTGAATGGGGATGCAGAAACCCGTAAACCCCGTTCTGCAAAACAGCTCATCTCCCGATTGGAAGACACGGTCCATCATCAGAACGGATTGGTTGTGCTGATGCACGATGCCCCAAGGAAGCAGTCCACTGTGGAGGCCCTGCCGGAGATCATTCATTACCTGAAATCGAAAAATTACCGTTTTGAACGAATCCCGGGCTCATGTTCCGACAGCCTTGCACCCTAATCTTTTCTTCTCGCCTTACGGAACAGGGACAAGCTGCCAAAACCAGCAATGATGGAGATGTAAAAACCGAAATCATACCACCATCCGCTATTTGCCGTTTCGTAAATCCGTATGCCTTTTCGAAATATGGATAAAATCAGCGAAACCGGAGCAATCCAGCCATGCCATATTCCCCAGAAGAACCCGGCTGGATGCGCCGGTGTATTCCTGCCGTCTCCCGGTACACAACCGGTCAGAGTGGACAGCAGGAACAGGATCATAACCGGGAGCAGCAGCATTCTTTTCCTCGTTCTCTTATTCATTCTACCATCCTTTCTTTTATGAGGCAGCCGGTTTGCTCCTGGAGCAGCCGGCTCGTCTCATGGGATAACTTGAGTGGATCCTTCCTCAGACTGAATTTCAAATACTCTCTTTATCAAATCCTCCTGCCTAATTATTCTGTTCCAAAGTGGCAACTCCTGCCGGGGGAAGACATTTCGTCTGAAAATTTTCCTTTTGAAATACCTTCCTTTCGTGTATAATATATCTGTAGGAAGGAAAGAGTCCTGCTGAGTTTTTACAGGAATATTTGCCGGGGATGATCCGGGCTGTGTCTTTACCAAAAAGTTTTCATCAAAAGAATTTGAGGTGTACATTGTGACCGGAGTGAAAAAATTGCTGAGTTCTCTGCTGGAATGGGTCGGGCTGATCGGTCTTTCCCTTGTCCTTGCCATTCTTATCAATTTATACATCATGCAGCCCATAAAGGTGGAGGGAAAGTCCATGTATCCCACCCTGCATGACAACGATTTCGTCCTTCTGTCCCGTATCGGCAAAACTCTGCATCTCAGCCCGAAGTATGGGGATATTGTCGTTGTGGATCATCGTACGGATCGGCAGCGATCCCTGCTGGATGACCTTTCCGATATTCGTATTTTTCATCGGATGGAAAGCCGGGATCTGTGGATCAAGCGGCTGATCGGAAAGCCGGGCGATGTGATTGAAATCCGGTCGGGGGCGGTGTACCGGAATGGAAAGCTCCTGAAGGAGTCCTACCTTCTGGACGAATTCACATACGGTCCGGATGAGCGGTTTGTCGTGCCGGAGGGCTCTGTCTTTGTGATGGGGGACAACCGCAATAACAGCATGGACAGCCGGAAAATCGGATTTATTCCCTGCGCCAATATCAAGGGCACTATGGTGGCGGATATCAGCAAGCTGCTGCGGTAAGGCAGTTGCCTGGCCATTGCCGGAGCGGGATAAAATGTGTTATCATGGAAAGAGAAATGAATAGACAGTTCGCAACCATCCTGTCTTGAAACAAAACTATGGATATCATATGGGTCACCGTATCAGGGGCATTTTTGTTTGAAAGGCGGAAATGTCTTTTTTGCTATACTTTTTTACGGCCCGTTTTTTCATTGCGAAAAATATGGAGAGGGAGGGGGGGTGCCGCTGAAATGGAGGAAGAAGTAATTGAAAAATACACGTCTTCTGGTTCAGGCAGCAGTCATTGCTGCGATTTATGTGGTGCTGACCCTGCTCTTTTCGCCCATCGGCTTTGGGGAGAGTATGATCGAATTCCGGATTTCAGAGATGCTGACCGTACTTCCCTTTTACACACCGGCTGCCATTCCGGGTCTTTTTATCGGGGCGCTCCTATCCAACCTGTTCAGCCCGGTGGGACCGATTGATGTATTTCTGGGCAGCCTGGCTTCCCTGATTGCCGCCTTTCTGTCCCGAAAGATGCCGAAAAAGGCACTGGTTCCGCTGCCGCCGGTTCTTGTCAATGGTGTGATCATCGGAGGAATGCTTCATTATGTCTATCACTTTCCCCTGTGGATCTCTGTTCTATCCGTCACGGCTGGACAAGCGGTGACCTGCTATGGGCTGGGGATCGTTCTGATGCTGGTCCTCGACAAATACAGCAAATATTTGTTTCCATCCGGGCGGAGCTGATTCCTCCGGGCGGAGCGGATTTTTTCCGTACAAAGCGAATTCCTCCCTGGCGGAGCAAAGTTGCGGCGACAGCCGGAAGGAAGACTTGCGGAAGGAAGATTTGTCGGAGGGAAGATTTGCGGCAAAGGAAATGACAGCCGGAGACCGGCTGTCATCGATTATCATGCGTTACGCCTGTTTTTTGGTTTTTACATCAAAGGCAACTGCCAGGATGAAGATGATTCCCTTTACGATATATTGATAGGAGATATCAATTCCCATCAGGTTCATTCCGTTGGTCAGCGACATGATCACGAGAGAGCCAATGATGGTATTGGTGACTTTGCCCACGCCGCCGCTGACGGATACGCCTCCGATGTAGGAGGATGCGATGGCATCCATTTCAAAGCCCAGACCGGCCTGCGGGGCAGCCGATGCCAGTCGGGAGGTATACAGGATTCCCCCCAGTGCAGCCATCAGACTGACGGATGCAAAACAGAACAGGGTTACGTTCTGAACATTTACCCCGGAGAGTTCCGCTGCCTCCGCATTGCCGCCGATTCCGTAGATATACCGTCCCAGCCTGGTCTTGTTCAGCAGATAGTAATAAAGGAAAAGCACGACGCTTACAATCAGGATGGTCCAGGGGATTCCCTTGTACTTTGCGAGAACAAAGGCAACTCCGAGAATGGCAATCGAGAGGATAAGATTTTTGAGGATGAAAAGGGTGGAGGAGGACACTTCAAACTGATAGGATATTGCTGTTTTCCGGGACCGGAACTGACTTGTCACCATAAGAACTGCCAACAGGGCGCCGATGATCATGGTAAGAAGGTGGATCCCGGATGAATTCGGAATATCGGGAATAAATCCGTTGGAGACTGCTTTAAACGCTTCGTTCCGGACAATGATCGTACCGGATCCCGCTGTGATCAGGGACAAAAGTCCCCTGAACATAAACATCCCGGCCAGGGTGGTGACAAATGCCGGGACACCCACCTTTGCCACCAGAAAGCCCTGATACAGTCCAATGGCCATTCCCAGGAGAAGCACCACCGGGATCACGGAATAAACCGGCCATCCGTCCCGTAGCAGGATGGCCGCCACTGCGCCGAGAAATCCTGCCACATATCCCACGGAGAGATCAATATGCCGGATAATCAGGATCAGGGTCATGCCCATGGCCAGGACGGCGACATACCCGGTCTGATTCACCAAATCACTGATGTTCCGGGGAGACAGAAACAGCCCATTTGTCCGGATTCCGAAAAAAAGAAAGATTCCGATCAGGGCGATAAACATGGCATAGGAACGGATGTTGTTTCGGATAGGATTCCATAATTCCCTGCCAGGGGATTTCCGCTTTTTCGAGGCTTTCACAGGTGGTTTCCTGTCCCCCCTGTCTGCCTGTATCTGTGTACTCATTTGATTGCTTCCTCCTCTCCCATGGTGGAAAGTGCCATCACCCGCTGCTCTGTTGCTTCTTCCGCTTTCAATTCCCCTGTGATGACCCCGTCCGCCATGATGTAGATCCGATCGCTCATTCCCAGCACCTCCGGCAGTTCGGAGGAGATCATGATGATACTCATTCCCTGCTCCACCAAATCGTTCATGATGGTATGAATCTCCGTCTTTGCTCCCACATCAATTCCCCGGGTCGGCTCATCCAGAATCAGGATGTCCGGCTCGACAAACAGGCATTTGGCGACAGAAACCTTCTGCTGATTTCCCCCGCTCAAATGATTCGTGGCCTGCAGAAGGGAAGGTGTCTTGATTCGCAGGGATTCCTGATAATCCCTGGCGGTACGGACCTCTTCGCTTTGGTTAATGGTAATACCCCTGATTAATTTATCAAGATTCGACAGGGTGATATTGTACTTTACGTCCTGGATCAGGATCAGGCCGTTGCGCTTTCGGTCTTCGGTTACATAGGCCATTCCGGCTTTCAGTGCATCCCGTGGATGCTTGAAATGCACCGGCTTTCCATTCAGCAGCATGACACCGCTGGTCCGTTTGTACCCTGGCGTGTTGCCGAAAATACTGAGCGCCAGCTCGGTACGGCCGGCTCCCATCAGTCCAGCCAGACCGACGATTTCTCCCTTTCTTACATGGAAATTTACATGGTGGAGAATTTCCCTCCGGGAAGCCGGATCGAAAACCGTCCAGTTTTTGACTTCCAGGCATACGTCTCCGATGCTCTTTCTTTTTCGTTCCGGGAAGATATTTTTAATTTCCCTTCCCACCATATTCCGGATCATCTCCTGCTCGGAGATCTGTCCTGCTGCAGCCTCCAGGGTGCAGATCGTTCGGCCGTCCCGCAGGATGGTGACGGTATCTGCCACGGATTGGATTTCCTTTAGTTTGTGGGAAATGAGGATGGAGGTAATGCCCTGCTTCTTCAGCTGCCGGAGAAGATTCAGCAGGTTCCTGCTGTCGTCTTCATTGAGTGCCGCAGTCGGTTCATCGAGGACCAGAAGCCGGACATTCTTACTCAATGCCTTTGCGATTTCAATCAATTGCTGTTTGCCTACGGACAGGTCCCGGACCCTGGCTGACGGATTCACATCCAGGCGGACCTTTTTCAGCATTTTGACTGCCTGCACGATGGTTTGCTCCCAGTCCACCTTTCGGCCTTTCATAATCTCATGGCCAAAATAGATGTTTTCATAAACGCTCAATTCGGGAATCAGTGCCAGCTCCTGATAGATGATGGCGATACCGGCGGCTTCGCTGTCCGCTATGGAACGGAACTGCCGCTTCCTGCCGTCAAGGAAAATCGTTCCGTCGTAGGTACCGTAAGGATAGACACCGGATAAAACCTTCATCAGCGTGGATTTGCCGGCGCCGTTTTCTCCCACCAGACAGTGGATTTCTCCGGGCTTCACCTGGATGTTTACCTGATCCAATGCCTTTACGCCCGGAAATTCCTTCGTTATGTTTTCCATTTCAAGGAGATAGTCGCTCATGGGAAACCTCCTTTCTGTTCCATTCCGGGGGCCAGTCCGGCCGGTATAGCCGCTCCCGGCCGGTACGACCCGTTTCCTTCGGATCTAATCCAGTCCTGTGAATTCCGATGCTTTATAATATCCGGAATCGATCAACTCTTTTTTCACATTATCCCTGGTCACGACAATGACCGGAGTCTGCTTGGACGGGACTTCCCCGGATCCATTGTCATAGGTGGCATCCGTTTCCGGGGTCTTGTCTTCAATAATTTCAATGGCCATATCCATGGCATCGGCTGCCAGGGTGCGGGTGTCCTTGAACACAGTCATGGATTGCTTGCCGTCAATGATATACTGAATGGAAGCAACTTCGGAGTCCTGTCCGGTGATGTAGTAGTCTTTTACATCCCCGTCGGAAGCAAATACATCGGCAATGGACCGGGAGGTACCGTCGTTGGGAGCCAGAATATAGCAGGTCCCCTTATCCTCCTTTGAGGCTGCCGTCAGGTGGGATTCTGCCTTGGACTTTGCTTCGTTGAAATCCCAGTTTGTCGTGATCTGTCCTATGATTTCGGACATTTCATCCCGGGACAGTTTCGCTTTGTCCTGAAGAGCTTCGGCTTTTGAGGAATTCTTTATGGCAAAGGTCCCGTCGGCGATTTTCGGCTGCAGGATGTTCCATGCCCCTTCAAAGAACAGGAAAGAGTTGTTGTCCGTTGCAGCGCCTGCATAAAGATAAAGGGGGTTTCCCGTACCGGAGGCCTTGTCGGCCAGGTATTGACCCATTGCTTCCCCTACGGAAACCGAGTCAAAGGTTACATAATAATCGATGGCATCGGTATCGGTGATCAGGCGGTCATAGGAAATCACGGTAACGCCTGCCTTTTTTGCCGCTTCCACCGAGGCGCCTGCTGCGGCCGCATCCTGCGCGCAGATAAATCAGGACATCCATGCCGCGGGCGATCAATGTCTCCACATTGGTTTTTTCATTGGCGGAAGAACCCTGGCTGAATAATACCTCTACGGAATAATCCGTGTCGGAGATAATATCTTCAAATCTCTTCTGATCCTGCAGCCATCTGGGTTCATCCTTGGTTGGCAGTACGATGCCGACATTAATTTCGCCTTTTTTGCCGCTGCTTTTTTCGTCGCTGCCCTTGTTGCTGTCTGCTTCCGTATTGCTTCCTGTTTTGGTGTCCCTGGTACCGCCGGTTTCTTTTCCGCATCCGGAGAAGGACAGTGCCAGAACACCGCACAGGAAAAGAGCAAGAAATCTTTTAATCCGTTTCATGCTTTTTCTCCTCCTTTTTTTGAGAGCAAGGTCCTGATTTAGAATATCTGCATATCTTTATGCCACTTTTATTTTACAATATGCCATATTGACAGGCAATGGATGGATTTGCTGTTTGCCCATGTTTTCTTGTCATTTTCAGGGGCCCTGTCCGTGCCTGTTATTTTTTGCTGTACATATAGGAGGAAAGGAACAATAATTTACAGTTTTACTCTTTTGCTTGATAGATATCCTCATACAGGTGAAATCCATCCCGGATAACCGTTTCCTTCATATTTTCCTTCGTCACCGGCAGGACATCAATCAGAACATAGGGGATTTCATAGGTGCCGTCGCTCATGGTGCCCTGTCCCGGAACCTTTTGCCCTGCGGCAAGGCGCAGGCAGGATTCCACCGTTTTTTCCACCAGTTTCTGGATGGGCTTGTAGGTTGTCATGGTCTGCTCCCCATTGGCAATCCTCTGACATGCCACCAGATCGGCGTCCTGTCCGGATACCGCCACTTGCTCGATCATCTGTGCTTCCGCCAGAGCATCGATGGCTCCCCAGGCCAGGGAATCGTTGCCGCAGAGAATTGCGCGGATATCCCTGCCATTTTTCCGGATTTGTTCAGAAGTAAAACGATAGGCGTTTTCCCTTGTCCAGCCTTCCGCCCAGGTCTTTTCCAGGATCCGGATCCGCCCGCTTTCCATGGGTCTTTTCAGGACGCTCATGGCGCCGTCCTGGATCCGTCTGGTATTGTCATCAGATTCCGGCCCGTTCACAATCAAATATCCGCCGTCCGGAGCTTTTTTCAGCAATTCCTGTGCCATAACCTTCCCGACTTTAAAATGATCAAAGGAAACATACAGATCCGCATCGGCGTTTCTTACCAGCCGGTCATAGGAAATAACGGGAATCCCCTTGTCTTTCGCCGCCCTGACGCATTTTACCTCGCTGTTGCAGTCATTGGGAGCAAGGATCAGGACATCGATGCCCTGATGGATCATTTCCATCACCTGCCGGTACTGCAGATCGGAATCCCTGTTGGCATTGTTAACAATTACTTCCATGCCGTTCTGCTTTGCCATGGAGAGAAAAATATCCCTGTCCCGGATCCATCGGTCTTCCATCAGGGTTCCCATGGAAAATCCCACGAATATCCTGTTTTTCGGATGATCGGCTGGTTTTGGTTTTTGCTTGGCGCAGCTTCCGGACAGAACAATGGAAGCCAGGAGAAGCAGCAGAATCCCTTTTTTCAACATTTGCCTCCTTCCGCTTGCTTTCGATACTCGCTGGCGGTAATCCCTGTTGTTTTCCGGAATGTTTTTGAAAAGTAGCCCGGATCGGCAAAGCCAACCCGCCAGGCAACGTCCTTCACGGTTGCATTCGGATCCGACAGGAGTTCCCTGGCTTTTTCGATCCGGACCCGGGTCAGCTTGTCGCTGAAGTTCCGGCCGGTTTCCTCTTTGTAAAAACGGCTGAAATACCAGGAGCTCAGGTTTACTTTCCCTGCGACTTCCTCCAGGCTGAGATTGCGGGAATAGTTGGCTTCGATATAATCGTCCGCTTTTTTGATGATGTCCTTGGCTTTTTCGTGCTTTTCACTGCAGACCGATGGCAGAATGTCGTTCAGGAACTGTCTCATCGTTTCATACAGACCTGTTTTTGTTTCTGCCCGGATCACCTGGTTCACCGTTTCATAATCCATTCCTGCTGTGATCTTCCAGTAGCTGGGAAAACGGAACAAAAAAGTGATCATATGGTTTTTCAGGGAAGCAAGGTTTATGGAGTCGTCTGCTGCCAGCCTCCGGTACAGGCGGTCAAACGCCGCCTGAAGGACTTCGGGATCCCCATCCGGTATCTTTGAAAAAATCTCTTCTTCCAGAAGCTGTCCGGATTTCGGATCGGTGTTTCCCTCCGTTTCTTTTCTGTCATCCACGTGCAGGACGGGGGAGGCGGCTGCGTCCGGTCCGTCCATTGCCAGCAGCGCATGAAATGCCTGCCGGTAGGATTTCCCGGCGTCCCGGATCTCCTTATGGTACCTTCCGATTCCGATACGCAGGCTGGGACACTCCCCGGCAGCTTTTTTCACGATCCGCCGGGCCAGACGGACGGACCGCTCCCTTTGTCCGGAACCGCAGTCCGGAACATAGACGGGGATCTGATGGGCTGTCAGGGCTCCTACAATGCACGAACAGCAGGAATGCAGCAGATTTCTCAACTTTTCGTATATTTTATCCTGTTGACTTTTTGCTTCGCTCCGGTTTTCCGTCTGTCCGTCCCGGGAAGGAACGTCCAGGATCAGCATATAGCCGCAGGTTTCCCGGATCCCCAGCATCCG
>DHDO01000043.1:27979-28810 GCA_002399435.1 Firmicutes bacterium UBA4874 | reverse complement strand
CTGGAAAGGATTCCAGGGAAAAATAAAGAAATGATGGAGGGATTTTCATGAAATTCACTTTTGCACACAATAACCTGAACGTGCTGAATCTGGAGAGGAGCCTGGAGTTTTATAAAAAGGCACTGGGCCTGTCCGAGATCCGGAGAAAGGAAGCGGAGGACGGAAGCTTTATACTGGCTTTTCTTGGAGACGGAACAACGCCTCATCAGCTGGAGCTCACCTGGCTGAAGGACTGGGAGAGGCCTTATGATCTGGGGGACAATGAATTTCATCTTGCGTTTGCGGTGGACGACATGGAAGCTGCGCATGCGCTTCATTCAAAAATGGGCTGCATCTGCCATGAGAACGCCGGTATGGGAATTTATTTTATAGAGGATCCGGACGGTTACTGGCTGGAAATTGTTCCGGGGAAATAAAAACCTGACTCCTGGTTTATTTTGTTCATCCGGTCGGGCAATGAAAGGGATCAGGAAAAAAATTCATTTGACTCCCGCTGAAAAATCAGTATAATGGAATCGTAAGGCAAAGGAACTTCTGGGGTATTCGCATGGTTTCTATTTTGAACCTACGTATTGTGAAAGGGAGTTCAATATGGATATTCGAATATCAGGCCCACAATTTCATTGATCCGGTTCCATTGAGCCGGTATGGGAAGATAGAAGGTATCCTGCGGACACCCACCTATCGGGAGATAGGTGTCAAAATCGAAACGACGGTATCTCGGATATCATATAAGCCGAACTTGTTTCTTGTAATATCAAATCAGGGAATGCCCGGAGGCATTCCCCCATTTTGTACTGCTTGTACTGCTTGTACCACAGGTCTACTTGT
>DHDO01000043.1:27459-27844 GCA_002399435.1 Firmicutes bacterium UBA4874 | reverse complement strand
ACTTGTGCCACAGGTTCTCCGTTTATTTTACGGTTTCCTATTCTTCAGTCATTCTGCTTGTCGTCGAATGGAATTTGATAATTGGAAGCATTTTCTCCCAGCTGGTCATTGTCGAAGGCCGGACGCGGGTAAGTGTTGTCCGCCCTGTCCTTATTCTCTCTGTTCTTTTCCCTTTTATCCTTTGGCATAAGGAAGCTCCTTTCTGTCTTGTAGTAGGTTTATATTATCCATAATCTTCACAATTATCCATTACGTTACGAATATTTTTTCAATTTGTTTGATCTGCCCCCTTTTATATGGGAGATACCAAATGCTGCCAACACTTCCATAAGAAAAACGTCAATGATAACTTGATAAGGATACATGTGGTATGGATGCATGTGGT
>DHDO01000043.1:14590-27306 GCA_002399435.1 Firmicutes bacterium UBA4874 | reverse complement strand
TATGGATGCATGTGGTATGGATACATGTGATATGGATGCATGTGGTATGGATACAAGTGATATGGATGCATGTTGATAAGGATACATACCAGGAATTATTTGATATATGAACATGACGTAAAGTGGATTGACAGTCTGAACCGTGCATGATAGTATTTTTATCGCAAGTTGGTATCAATTTTTTATTGCTATGCCAGGAACGTATATCATTATATCAAAAGAACGATTGCCATACTAAGGAGAGTGAAAGCATTGAAAAAGTCCCCGTATGTCTGTGAATCGAATCCCGTGAAGATCGTCCGGGTCAAACCGACCCCCGTGATATGGAAAACGGGAATGCAGGTAACAGAACTGACCATGGAAAACAGTGGGTCGCCATTTTCTGCATGGGTCCGGGTTGCTTTAAAGAACAAACCCACCTATGTTGTGCCGGTCGGAAGGATTGCTTCCGGCAGCAGCGAGGTAACGGTGCCGGTAACCGATACCCATGAACTGTTGAATCCGGGAGAAACGATCTCCCTGAGGCTGGAATTGTTCGATGAGGAATCCTGCAGCGGCAGTGCAAAGGCGGTCTATGAGACAGACAAATGGGAGCGCAGCCGCCACTGGGAGTTTTATTTGTCACAGGAAATGCATACGGATCTTGGGTATACCGCATATCCGGAGGATCTGAAGGAAACCTATGCCAAATATCTGGATACGGTAAAGAAATATATGAAAAACTCCGATGAACGTGCAGAGGACTTGCAGAAATACAAATATGCCATAGAATCCAGCTATATGATGGGCGAAGCCTATATGAAAAAGCGAAATGCGGATGAGATCCAGGAGATTACGGATCGGATCCGGGCTGGACGTATGGCCGTGGGTGCCGGTCAGTTCAATTTTACTCTGGAGAATATGTCTACGGAAGGCACGGCGCGGGCGGTTTATTATACCAATCGATTTTTGGTGGATAAACTTGGAATACAGCCTGGGATCACCCAGAGGATGTTTGACAATCCGGCTTTCAGCAAAAGCTATGTGGATGCTGCAGTGCAGGCAGGTATCCTTTATGGGATTCATTCCATGAACCCCGACCGTTCCCCCTATCACAAGAAAAAACTGTATGATCTTTTTTATATGGAAGGAATGGATCCGGCCCATAAACTTTTGGTTTTTAACGGCAAATCCTACAGCGATAATTACGGCTTCGGCGGATCCCACTGGGATGCCCGGGGCAGTGTCCAGGATGCTGAAAAAAATCTGCGGCACGTAGTGGATGTCCTGGAAAGCCACACCGGACGAAATCGGTATCCTTATGACAAGTTTCCACTGCCGCTGGTGCCCCATGCTGATAACAGGGAACCCATGGAGGAACAGATCATCATTGCCAATCAGCTCAATAAAAAATGGGAGGACGCCGGATATGCCTATCCGAAAATAACCGTCGCCTTTCCGGAGCAGTTTTTTGAGGATGTTGTGGCCGAGTACGGGGATTTGATTCCCACGGAGTCGGGAACCGAGGAAAACTGGTGGAATGATGGCTGGGCGACAACGGCTTTCGAGTCCGGCATCAGCAAGACAGCGGGAAATCTGATTCCGGTTGCGGAGACCGCGGCATCCTTTGCATCCATGTATACAGGCGGGAAGTATCCCTACGCAAAGATATACGAAGCCGTGGAACGGAATCTGATCTATAACGAACATACCTGGGGCTATCATGAATACAACAAGAGCAATCCGGAGTATGACAGGCAATTCGAATGGAAGCGCAGCCATGCGTTCAGTGCAAAGGCTTTGGCTGAAGACATACTGAAAGATTCCCTGAAATCCCTGGCATCGGACGTGGCCACAGAGGGCAAGGCGATTTATGTCTATAACTCACTCAACTGGACAAGAAATGATGTCGTCACTCTCTCCGATCTGTCGGATCTGCCTCCCCGATTTGAAATCAGGGACGGAAACACATCGATTCCTTACCGGATACAGGACGGCGTTCTTACCTTTGTTGCCACCGGCATTCCGGCCATGGGATACAAAACCTTTCGCGTTGTGGAGACGGCGACAGCACCGGATTTCAAACAAAAAGCAAGAACCGGAAGTAATTTTCTGGAGAATAATATGTTCAGGGTGACCTTTGCAGAGGACGGGACTGTTTCAAGTATTCTTGACAAAAGGAATGGAAACCGGGAAATGGTGCAGAATACTCCTTCCGCCCGGTTTAACCAGTATCAATATTATGATGACTTTGGGATTCCTTTCTCCAATATGGGAGCGGATTTCGGTCCCGATAAATGGAAACGCCATTCGCCCGGCAAAGAATCCGGCCATCTTGAGGTGACTGCTTCCGCAATCGGTGCTGCAGCCCGGCTGAAAACTTCCACCTTCCGTGCAGGATCAATTGTTCAGACGGTTACCCTGTACAATGATATCCCAAGAATCGACATTGTGAACGAGGTGGAAAAGGAGTCCCTGCCCGATCTCAAATCGAAAGAGGAGGCTTTTTATACCTTCCCCTTCCAGACGGGAAAGGACTATGAGATCCGCTATGACCTTCCTGTCGGAAATGCGGCGGAAGGGGAGCAGATTTACGGCACCAGCACAGACTGGTATACCGCCAACAAATGGGTCAGTGTAAAGGATAAAAAGGATCACTACAATATGGTTCTGGCAATTCCGAATACCTCCCTTCTGCAGTTTGGCGAAAGGAGAACCGGAAAATGGTCCTTTGATTACAAATCGTCCAGGCCGACTCTTTACAGCTATGTTATGAATAATATGTGGCAGACAAACTTTCAGG
Organism: Firmicutes bacterium UBA4874; assembly: GCA_002399435.1. Taxonomy (GTDB): domain Bacteria; phylum Bacillota; class Clostridia; order Caldicoprobacterales; family DTU083; genus UBA4874. Next base: position 24,524 of record DHDO01000043.1, on the reverse strand, counting down.
GCGATCAGCCCGGCTATACCAGATTTTGCTACTCCATCTCTGCCAATGTGGATCCCGGGGCGGGGGAGAGCGCGCGGTTCGGCTGGGAGATCAGCACTCCGCTGCAGGCGACCGTGATTGCAGGTGCGCAGACAGGGAAAAGTGCTGATTCGGGCAGTCTGATTTTGATTGACAAAAGAAATATCCAGGTCAGTACGATAAAAGCCTCGGAAGCCAATTCCGACGGCATGATTCTTCGCTTTGTCGAGATAGAGGGAAAGCCTGCTGAAAATGTCTCCGTATCTTTTCCATTTCACGTCTCTTCCGTGACAGAAACGGATATCATTGAAAACGACAAACGGCTGGTTTCAACGGACCGCACCTTTTCCTTCGGGCTTCCGGCATATGGCATGAAAACCTTCCGGATCCGCTACGGAGAGGCTCCCGGTATGGTAGAGGGAGTCCGGGCTGTTTCCGCTGCAGCAGGCTTGCCGGGAGCAACCGGGAACCCTGGCCTTTCCGCTCCGGAAGGATCCGATACCCCGGATCAGGGAAAGATTCAGGGAACGGAAATCACATGGAAGGCGGCAGACGGCGCGCTGTATTACGAGGTGTTCCGCAGTACGGATCCCAACTTTGTTCCGGGAAGCGGCAACTATCTGTCCACCACCAACGATACCGCTTATTTTGATGCCCAGGTAATCGGCAGCATGAAGCAGCCCTATTCTTATCGGGTCCGGGCCGCTGCCGCCGGGGCCAAGGGAGCACCTTCGACGGCCGTACGGCAGACCGTCGGGGAGATCACCGACACCGTTCCTCCGTCGGCTCCGATATTGGGAGCGCAGCCGAGGGAAAGCACGCGGATTGACTTGTACTGGACCCCTTCGGCCGACAATATTCTGCTCCACCACTATGAAATTTATCGAAACGGTGAAAAAATTGCACAGACGGAGAATTCCTACCTTACCAGCTACCGGGACAGGGACGCGAAGCCGGATGCAACCTATCGCTATATGGTGAAGGCAGTGGATGCCAGGGGGAATGCATCAGAGAGCAATCAGGTCTGCGTTTCAACAGGAATTTTCATCCATTCTTGACAGCCTTCCTGAAAAAGAGTAGTATAAACATGATTTGATGCGGAAATGGGTGGTGGTTCAGAATGCAGAGGAAAAGGGCCTCCAGCAAGGATGTTGCCAGGGAAGCAGGCGTTTCCCAGGCGACGGTATCCTATGTCCTGAACGATGTGAAAAATGTAAAAATCCGGCCGGAGACCAGGCAGGCAGTACTGGATGCCGTAAAGAAGCTGAACTACCACCCCAGTCATATTGCCAGAGGAATGAAGTCGAACCGATCCATGTCGGTAGGAGTCATCACGGACCGCAGAATTACCAATTATAATTTTATGGAGACGCTGGAGGGGATCCGGGATGGCCTTTCCCAGTCCAATTATTCCATTACCCTGCTTTTTAACAAGTCGGACGACAGCTTCAATATGGAAATACTGGACTATTACAATACCAACCGATTGGATGGAGTGATCTTTGCCTTTGCCACGGTGGACGACCTGTCAAGGGAAGAACTGAATCAAAACGGTGTTCCCTATGTAATTGTGGATTCCCATGTCTCCCGTGACCGGTTTCATGAGATCGGCACGGATCATCTTTGCCATCTCTCCGACCTGACCGCCCTGTTCCGGGAAAAAGGAGCGAGCCGATTGGCCTATACCGGTCCCCGGTGGAAATGCGGGACCGATTATCGTCTGAAAGCATTCGGAAAGGCAGTGCAGGAAAGCGGCCTTCACAACTGCGGCTGCTTTCTCTGCCCTTTTCAGGACGAGCAGATCCGGCAGACAGTTGGGGACATGCTGCGTTCTCCGGAGCGCCCGGACGGGATTATTGCCGGCAGCCCGCGCTTTGGCTTTTCCGTGCTGAAGGCAGCGGCGGAAATGGGAAAAAAGATACCGGGAGACCTGCTGGTTGCCTCCCTGGGCACATCTGCCTTTTATAATCTATGTCATCCCGCCATGACGGCAGTGGAGCTTCCTTTGTATGAGATGGGGCGGCACAGTGCAGCTTATCTGATGGATCTCCTGAATGACAGGCCGGTGGAGGATACCATTATCCTTCCTTCGGAGATCGTCATACGTGTTTCATTATAATTATAATTTTTCCAGAATGGGGATATTTCATATTCCATTGGAGAACCGGATCGATTCATTGAAAGGAGTTCCAGGAAACATGAAAGCTATCATCATAGGTGCCGGCATTGCAGCTGTGTCGGCGATGAAGGCGATCCGGCGGCAGGATCCGGATATGGAAATCACAGTCTACGGAGACGAGGGATTTTATCCTTACCGACGGCTTCGGCTGACCAAGGATATCAACCAGGGGCCTTTGTCCGATGCTCTTTTGATTCAGAAGGAATCCTGGTATTCGGAAAATCACATTCGAATTTGCATAGGAAACGGAGCAACGGGACTGGATCCCGCCAGGCACCGTGTCATTCTGTCCGACGGAACGGCAGACGAGTATTCCGTCCTGCTTCTGGCAAACGGTGCGAGGAGCAATGTTCTTCCCATAAAAGGAATCGACAGGCAGGGGGTGTATTCCCTGAGGACGCTGCAGGATGCTTCAGCCATTTGGGAGCAGGCAAGGCGATCCCGGCGGATTCTGATTGTCGGCGGCGGTGTGCTGGGCCTGGAACTGGCATGGAGCCTGAATCAAATGGGGAAGGAAGTCGTCGTGGTGGAAGTACAGCCCAGGCTTATGCCGAAACAGCTGGACGAAAAGGCGTCCCGGATCCTTCTGAATGTGGTGCAGTCCTTCGGGGTTTCCGTACATACCGGCACCCGGATAAAGGAGATCACGGGAGAGTCCTTCGCAACAGGGTTCCGGACGGACGACGATCCAGAGGCATCCTGTGATATGGTGATTCATTCCACAGGCATCCGCCCGAATATTGAGCTGGTAAAGGGGACCGGGATCCGGACCAACCGGGGAATTCTGGTAAACGGGAAAATGGAAACCAATCTTGCGGGTATCTATGCGGCCGGGGATATCGCAGAATTTGAGAACCGCGTTGCCGGCTTATGGAATTATGCTTCCCTGCAGGGAGAAGTGGCAGGCAGCAATATGGCGGGCGCAGAGAGGAACTATCAGGCTCCGGCAGCCGTCACCATCCTGAATGCCTTCCGCACCTCCCTGTTTTCCATCGGGCAGGTGGAAGAGGGCAGCTATGATGCAGCCATTACGGATTTTGACTGCGAAAGCAATCGATACCGGAAGATCTGTTTTCGGGGAAATAAAATATCCGGAGTGGTTGCCATCGGGAGCCGAAAGGAGCTTCCCGCTCTGAGAAAAGCCATGGAGGAGCAGGCCGGGTTCCGTTCCGATGAGCAGGACAGGACCGTATCCGAATTTATGAAGCTTCTTCAGGATCAGCAGCAGGCAAGCAGGCCGATGCCGCAATGAAACGTATCAGGGTTCCAATCCGGGAAGCAATTATTGTGGAAGGTATTTATGATAAAATAAAACTGGAGCAGCTGGTGGATGCGGTCATTCTTCCAACCAACGGGTTTGCCATATTTCAGGATAAGGAAAGGATGAACACCATCCGGCAGCTGGCAGAAAAAAGAGGGATCATCCTCCTGACGGACTCCGACCGTGCCGGCTTCCGGATACGCAGTTACATTCAATCCTGCATTCCGAAAGAACAGGTCCGGCATGCCTACATTCCGGAAATTCCGGGCAGGGAAAGGCGAAAAATCACTCCCGGCAAGGAAGGATTGCTGGGAGTGGAAGGGGTTCCGGATGAGATTCTCCTGCAGGCCCTGCAAAATGCCGGTTATCAGGCAGCAGGAGAGAAGAACGGAAGGCTCGTAACAAAGCAGGACCTTTATCGGGACGGACTCACCGGAAAGCAGGACAGCAGTTTGCTGCGGTCCCGCCTCCTGAAGGAACTGGGCCTGCCGTCCCGGTTGTCCACCAATGCCATGCTGAATATGCTGAACGCCTTGTTTGGTTATGAAGAATACCGGACCTTTCTGGATGACTTCCTTTCCCGGCAGAACTCCTCCCGGGATTTCTCTGTCTGACGGGTCATCCATGTAAAGATTTCCGTCTGACGGGGTCATCCGATGTAAAGATTTTCCGATGGGAAATTGGCGTCACATGTAATATGGATTCCAAGCTTATGCAGAACGGTATCGTCCGTAGAATGCAGAATATGAGTGGAATGCATTTCGCAGCCGTGGAGCTCTTTCAGACTGGTCATCGCCAGCTGGGCCGTCGGATTGGTGGTAGCGCTGATGGTCAGGGCAATCAGGGTTTCCTCCAGGTTCAGCCTGGTATTCTCTTCATTGAGAACGTCCCTTTTTAGATTTTGAATGGATTCAATAATGTTGGGGGACAGCAGATGAATGTTATCCGGTATCCCGGAAATCACTTTGATGGCATTTAAAATGACGCTGGATGTTGCATTCATCAGAACGGACTGTTTACCGGTGATCTGTTCGCCGGTGGCCAGCTCAATGGCAGCGCCGCTCAACACCTTTTTGCCTGTTTTGGAATGCCGGTTCAGGACTTCCCTGGCAGGAACCACGACCTTGCGGTCTTCCGGGACCAGTTTGAAATCTTCCATCAGAACTTCTACTCTGGAAAAGGTTTCCTGATCAGTAAGTCCTTTGGCGTATTCCGCTTTGTACCAAAAATAACGGCGGATAATTTCCTGCTTGGCAGCCTCCCTTACCGTATCGTCATTGGTAATGCTGAACCCTGCACGGTTTACTCCCATATCGGTAGGGGATTGGTAGATGGCTTCCCGGGAGGAAACCCTTTCCAGAATTCGTTTCAGCACAGGGAAAATCTCCACATCCCGGTTGTAGTTGACGGAAGTCTTTCCATAGGCTTCCAGATGGAAGGGATCGATGATGTTGAAGTCCCTCAGATCTGCTGTGGCCGCTTCATAAGCCACGTTGACCGGATGCTTGAGAGGGAGGTTCCAGATCGGAAAGGTTTCGAATTTGGCATAGCCGCTTTGGATTCCCCTCAGGCTGTCATGGTACAGCTGGGACAGACAGGTGGCCAGTTTGCCGCTCCCCGGCCCGGGGGCTGTAACGATGACCAGAGGCTTTTTGGTTTCGATGTACTCATTGGCGCCGAAGCCTTCTTCACTCAATATCGCATTGATATCGGAAGGATATCCATGGGTAGGCCGGTGCACATATACTTTGATATTCCGGAGTTCCAGTGTGTTTCTGAAAAGCCTGGCTGCCGGCTGATCCTTATAGCGCGTTATGACGACGCCTGCAATATCCAGATCCCACGCCCGCAGATTGTCAATCAGTTTCAGCACATCCATCTCGTATGTGATTCCAAAATCCGCACGGATCTTGCGCCGTTCAATATCACCGGCATAAATGCATAATATGATTTCCGCCTTATCCTTGAGATTATGAAGCAATCGGACCTTGTCATTGGGATCATAACCCGGAAGGACTCTGGCTGCGTGATAATCAAAAAAAAGCTTTCCCCCGAATTCAAGATACAGCTTCTGATTGAAATGATCCACCCGTTTCAGTATTTCTGTTGTTTGTTCCTCAAGGTATTTTATGTTGTCAAAACCTGGTTGAAGCAAAGCATTTAACCTCCTGTAATAAAAGTAAAAAGCAAAAACAATAAAACCAACTCATTATACAATGTTTTTCAGACATTTCAAAAGGAATTATTTTGAATCTTTCATGAAAGGAACGCCAGAACTATGTAAGGCAAGGCGAAAACAGCCCTGCCTTTTGCTATTCTTCCGTTTTGCAGACGCCGCCGGAACCCGGGAACAAAATAATCAACAGCAGGAAGAAAAACAGTAGCGCATTCTGTTCTCCGAATCCGCCGCCTCCGCAGCTGTTTCCCCATCCGCCACTGAAAAGCAGGATAAGAAGCAGGAAAAAGAACAGCCAGGAATGATAGCCGGAACCTCTTCCTCCATATCCATATCCCATGAAGTCACCTCATTTCACGAATATGCTGCTGCCTGTTATATAAATATGAAAAACTTCTTCGAATAGTGAACCCATGATTTTTTCAACAAAAGTGAAGTCTGCGCATATGCTGATATCCGGGACCAAAAAACATGAAGCAGAGACAACTGCAGGAAGGAGTGTGGAAAATGGCAGAGGATCTGGCAGAGGATCGGGAACGGAAAATCCAGGAGCTGCTGAAACGTTATCAGGGGGTTCCTTTTGCTCATAACGGACGCACCCTGGAAGGACTGGACTGTCTGGGGTTTGTAATCCATTTCTACAGGAACCTGGGGATCTATTTGCCGAACGGCGATGGAAAGGAGATTGGAGAAGACTGGTATGTAACAGACCCTCAAAGATACATCCGCGGCCTGAGAAGGCTGGATGCTATACAGGTTTCCGCCGACGACCTTCAGCCATTGGATCTGGTGTATTTTGCCATTGCCAGGGATATCATCACGCATACCGGGATTATGATCAACAGGCACGAGTTTGCTCATATGTCCCCAAAGACGAACTTTCGGATCAGCAAAATGGAACGGCACTGGAAAACCCGATTTCGGGGAGGCCTTCGCTTCCCGGAACTGGCGACCGATTTTTAGGCGAATCGGTCCCGGCTTGTGCATTTTGGAGAAAAGGCCTGGATTGACACAGTCCTGCTCACTGGGTATAATATTATTTGTTATGAAAATCCTTAGACAAAGGATGGAACGGAATAAGGAGTGTTGTATTTGCAAACCGATGAATTGAGAGAGAAATTCCTTTCTTTTTTCCGGGAAAGGGGACATGCCGTGATCCCCAGTGCGTCCGTAATACCGGAAAATGACCCGACGGTATTATTCACCACAGCGGGAATGCATCCGCTGGTTCCCTATCTTCTCGGGGAAAAGCATCCCGAAGGAACCCGCCTGACCGATGTCCAGAAATGTATTCGTACCGTGGATATCGATGAAGTGGGAGACAACAGCCACTTCACATTTTTTGAGATGCTGGGCAGCTGGTCCCTGGGGGATTATTTCAGGAAAGAGGCCATTGCGTGGAGCTGGGAGTTCCTGACTTCTCCCGAATGGCTGGGGATCCCAAAGGAGAAGCTGTCCGTTACTGTATTTGCGGGAGACAGGAATGCGCCGCGAGATATGGAATCCTATGAACTGTGGAAATCCATGGGGGTTGCGGAGGACCATATCTATTTTCTGCCTGCGAAAAACAATTGGTGGGGGCCGGCAGGCATCACCGGGCCATGTGGTCCGGACACGGAAATGTTCATCGATACCGGCAGGGAAAAATGCAGTCCCGACTGCAGCCCGGCCTGCGACTGCGGGAAATACGTGGAAATCTGGAATGATGTGTTCATGGAATACAATAAAAAGGCGGATGGAACGTTTGAGCCGCTGCGCCAGAAAAATGTGGATACCGGCATGGGGCTGGATCGGACCACAGCGATTTTACAGGGTGCAGAGTCCGCTTATGATACCGACCTGTTTCGGGATATCATTGCCAGGATCAGTCAGCTTTCCAACAAGGAGTACCGGCAGGATGCGGAAACCACCAGAGCGTTCCGGATTGTGGCGGATCACATCCGGACAGCGACGTTTATATTGGGAGATGAAAAGGCTGTTACACCGTCCAATGTGGATCAGGGATATATTCTTCGGCGCCTGATCCGGCGGGCCGTTCGATTTGGACTGAAGATCGGGATTCCGGAGGGCAGCACGCCGGAAATCGCCGATGTCGTGATTCAGCAATATCGCTCTGTATATGATGAACTTGGCCGAAATGAAGAGTTCATCAAAAGGGAGCTGGCCCTTGAGGAAAAGCGGTTCCAGCGAACCATTCGCCAGGGAATGAGGGAATTTGAAAAAGTGCTTTCCCAATTGGGCGATTCCTCCAGGATGATTGACGGGCTTCATGCATTTCATCTGTATGATACTTATGGGTTCCCCATTGAATTTACGCAGGAATTGGCTGCGGAAAAGGGATATACGGTGGATATAGAAGGCTTCCGGAAGAGTTTTCAGCACCATCAGGAGATTTCCCATGCAGGAGCGTCCCAGAGGTTCCGGGGAGGTCTGGCGGATCACACGGAGGAGACTGCAAAGTTGCACACGGCAACCCATTTGCTCCATGCGGCACTTCGGAAGGTGCTGGGAAAAGAAGTGGAGCAGAGAGGGAGCAATATTACGGCAGAGCGGCTGCGTTTTGATTTCTCCTTCCCCAGGAAGCTGACGAAGGAAGAGCTGTCCGAAGTGGAGCGGCTGGTCAACGAAGCCATCGACAGCGACGTGGAGATTGTCTGCGAGGAAATGCCCCTGGTGGAAGCCAGGAAATCCGGTGCCATCGGGCTGTTTGAATCCAAATACGGGAATATGGTCAAAGTCTACACGATGGGACCGTATTCCAAGGAAATATGCGGAGGTCCCCATGCGAGCCGGACCGGGGAACTGGGCAAGTTCAAAATCAGGAAAGAAGGAAGTTCTTCTGCCGGAGTCCGGAGGATTAAGGCAGTCCTGCAATAACTTCCTGTCTGTTTTGCCGGAATAGTCCATCACCGGGATCCACAATGGGTTCCGTCAAGGAGTGAAAACATTATGCCAAGGCAGATTATTGTGGCGGAAAACTCCGGATTTTGTTTTGGGGTTAAGCGGGCGGTGGATATGACCGTTCGCTGTCAAAGCGGCGGCAAAATGTCCCATACCTATACCCTTGGCCCCCTCATTCACAATGGGAATGTCGTCCGGAGTCTGAGGGAGCAGGGGGTTCGGGAGATCGGAGAGGAAGAGATTGACCGGCTGCGTCCCGGGGATACCCTTGTGATCCGTTCTCATGGAGTGGCACCGGATGTTCTGGATCGGATCCAAAAAAGCGGAGTTCACTGCATTGATGCGACATGCCCCTATGTATCCAGTATTCAGAAGAAAGCAAGGAAATATCATGAGGAAGGCTACCGGATCGTCATTGTGGGGGACCGGAACCATCCCGAAGTCATCGGGATCAATGGCTGGTGCGGCAACACAGCACAGATTACCAGGGATGGGAGCGATTTGAAGGACCTTCCCGACAAAGTCTGTGTGCTGTGCCAGACCACGGAGAAACCGTCCAACTATGAGAAGACGCTGGAAGCCATCGCAGGGCGAAGCAAAGAGGTGCTGGCATTCAATACCATATGCAGCGCAACGAAGAAGAGGCAGGACAGTGCCGATCAGGTTTCCCGGTCCGTGGACCGGATGGTGGTTGTCGGAGGAAGGCACAGCTCCAATACCGGAAAGCTGTTTGAGATCTGCAGTGCCAACTGCAGGGAGACCATACTGGTGGAAAACAGCACGGAACTTCCGGACTGGCCCATTCCCGGGGAAACTACGGAGAAAGTCGGGGTGGCAGCCGGAGCCTCCACGCCGGAGTGGGTGATTCAGGATGTATTGGGCAGGTTAAGGGAACCGAAAGCATGATTAGGGAAGCATAATATTGATAATATTACGGAAAAAGGATGCCGCTGGAAATGATTTCAGGGCATCCTGCATTTTTGCAGGCAGGAAGCGAGGGGGTAAAATGGAAAGAGCGAAAACAAGAAAAGTAAGGGTTGGGGATATTTTCATTGGCGGAGATTCCCCCATATCGGTTCAGTCCATGACCAACACGGACACACGGGACATTCCGTCCACCGTCTCCCAGATATTAAAGCTGGAGGAGGCGGGCTGCGATATTGTCCGCTGTGCAGTGCCGGATGAGGAAGCGGGAGAGGCTCTCCGGAAGATCATTTTGCAGATTCATGTTCCCCTGGTCGCGGATATCCATTTTGATTCCGCCCTGGCGCTGCTGTCCATTCGTAACGGCGTGTCCAAGCTGCGCATCAATCCGGGGAATATCGGGAAAAAGGGAAAAGGTAAGGGCTGTGGCAGAGGCTGCGAAGGACAGGGGTATTCCCATCCGCATCGGTGTCAA
>DHDO01000043.1:14220-14376 GCA_002399435.1 Firmicutes bacterium UBA4874 | reverse complement strand
TGTCCGGAAGCCATGGTGGAAAGCGCAATGCGCCATGTGGAGATGCTGGAGGAATTCGATTTTCATGATATTGTTCTTTCCGTAAAGTCGTCGGATGTCCGGGAAATGATCGAATGCTACCGGTTGATTTCCGGGAAGGTGGATTATCCCCTTCAT
>DHDO01000043.1:12906-14206 GCA_002399435.1 Firmicutes bacterium UBA4874 | reverse complement strand
GCAATGCGTCATGTGGAGATGCTGGAGGAATTCGATTTTCATGACATCGTTCTTTCCGTAAAATCGTCGGATGTCCGGGAAATGATCGAATGCTACCGGTTGATTTCCGGGAAGGTGGATTATCCCCTTCATATTGGTGTAACGGAGTCCGGGACCATACGGAAGGGAACCATCCGGTCCAGTGTCGGCATTGGCGCCCTGCTGGCGGAAGGAATAGGGGATACCATCCGGGTGTCCCTGACCGGAGACCCGGTGGAGGAAGTGCGGGTCGGCAGGGACATTTTAGCATCCCTGGGAGATATCCGGGGAGAGGCGGAGATGATCTCCTGTCCCACCTGCGGAAGGACCCGGCTGGATCTGATCCGAATCGCCGGAGAGGTGGAGAAGCGGCTGCAGTCTGTCCATAAGCCCATTAAAGTGGCGGTTATGGGCTGTGCAGTCAACGGTCCGGGGGAAGCGGCGAGAGCAGATATCGGCATTGCAGGAGGGAACGGAGAGGGCCTGATCTTCCGGAAGGGACAGATCCTGCGCAAGGTGAAGGAAGAAGATCTGGTGGAGGAATTGATGAAGGAAATCGAAAAGATGTAGATTTTCAGCCTGCTTTTTTGCTTTCCAGGATCCAGTAACCACCCTGCCTGTTGAGGACTTCACAGTTTCCGAAGACGGAACACAGCTTGTCCACGGCGGATTTTGCCCCCTGTTTTTTCCGGATGACCAAATAAAGGGATCCTCCCGGCAGCAGATAATCCATACTTTGCTCCAGCAGGGGATAGACGATCTTTTTGCCGGCCCGGATGGGGGGATTGCTGACGATGGCCTGAAACCGGCCGTCGATTTGGAGGAATCCGTCGCTTATCTGAGCCGAGGCATTGGGGATATGGTTCCTTTCCGCGTTTTTCAATGCAAGATCCACGGCACGATGATTAAGATCCACCATCGTCACAAAGGTTTCCGGATTGGCAAGGGCAATGCTCAGACCGATGACACCGTACCCACAGCCAAGATCCAGAACGTCGCCGGACAGTCCGGGAAGGGACCGGATGAGAAGAATGCTGCCAAAATCCACCCTGTTTTTGGAAAACACCCCGGCATCCGTGTACAATTTCAATGAAATATTGCCGGTGGAAAAGGCAATCTCCCGGATATCATGGGGCGTCTGCGGATTTGGCGTATAATAGTGCTCCATGGAGTTTCATCTCCCTTTCTTTTTCCAATTTAATAGTTTATATATTTATAATGCTTTTCAATCGTTTGCTGTACCCGTGTTATTATAGCACAGGGTTGCAGGGCAGTATAGAGG
>DHDO01000043.1:6781-12766 GCA_002399435.1 Firmicutes bacterium UBA4874 | reverse complement strand
CAGTATAGAGGGTTGCAGGGCAGCACAGGGCCCGCAGCACAGCACAGAGCCGCAGCACAGGACAGGGCCGCAGGGCGGACAGAGTCCTTTCACCTGCATGGCTTCGTTTCTCCTCCTTTTCCTGTTTATTCTGTGCAAAGAGCGGGGAAATCATTGACTTTTTTCTCTTGCCCGTATAGTGTAAGCAGTGAAGTTTCCGATTTCTTTCAAAATAATTAGCGGGGGTGTAAACGATTATGAAGCAAATCGAAATCGGTACCTGTGTGCCGGGCGGTCAGGCGGAAGAATGGCTGCCGCATATTGTAAAGTCCGGCTTTGAATGCGTTTCCATCAATTTTCATATGACGCTGGGCGGGGCAAACCTGAAGGAACTGGCGGGTAAAGTCAAGGAGATTCTGGGAGACTCCGGAGTGAAAGTGGCCTCCCTGGGATATTACTGCAATCCCCTGAGCAATCCGGACCAGAGGAAAACTCTGGAGAACTGCATTGATCTGGCAGATGATTTTGGCGCACCCATGGTCAGTACCTTTGCCGGGGCGCTGGAAGGCCAATCCGTGGAGGATGCCATGCCGCAGTTTAAAAAGGTGTTCCGGGAGCTGGGCAAACGGGCCGCGGACCGAGGGAAGAAGATCGCCATTGAGAACTGTCCCATGGGAGGCACCTGGAAGAAAAACACCTGTAATATCGGATTCCATCCCAAAGCCTGGGAAATGATGTTTGAAGAGGTACCGGATGAGAATATCGGGCTGGAATGGGAACCTGCCCACCAGATGTACCAGCTGATTGATCCGGTTTCCCAGCTTCGGCAATGGGTGAAGAAAGTGGTTCATATCCATGGGAAAGACGCAACCGTGGACTGGGATGGCATCCGCCGCCTTGGTATCCTGGGCGCAGATGATTTCGTCACGTCCCGGGCACCCGGATTTGGAGATACCAACTGGACAGATATTGTTACGATCTTACATACCGGTGGGTACGAAGGGGATATCTGCATCGAAGGATATCATGATCCCATCTATGGGGGAGAGTGGGAAATGACCAGCCAGCTTCACGCGATGAAATATCTGAAATGGTGCCGCGGCGGGGATTTTGTACCCAATCCCTGGTAAGGCGGCAAAGCAGGAAAATGAATGATATGACTTTCTGAAATGAAGGATTAACTCCCGTCAGGCCGCAGATACGCGAATGGCGGGATTTTTTTATGCAAGGAGAGCTGCCTGCCGTTTTTTTCTCTTTGGTTTTTCACATGACAATTCCGCCGGAATCCGATATAATGAAGGCAGCAATGATTTGGGGGGAAGGCCAAAGCATCATGAAACGAATCAATGAGATATTTGACGATTACAACGCAGCGGGCAGCATAGGGGATGCAGTGGTACAAGCAGTTCTCATCCGAAGAAAGGCAAGAATATTCGAATTGGAAATCCAGTCGGATCAGGAGATCAGATCCGACGAGAGGGAAACTTTGAGCGAATGGATTCGACAGAAATTTGCATTGAACAAGGTCCAAATACGTATCGAATACACCGGGGACGAGGCTGCCCGAATACAGGAAAGGCAGCAGGCACAAAGGCAGCAGGCACAAAGGCAGCAGGCGCAGGGACTGCCTCCCCAAAAGAATGAGACATCGGTTCCGTATGAGGTTGTCCGGGATAAGCCGGCGAAGGTTGCGGAATACCAGGAACCTGCAGGACAATCCTATCAGACAGAAAGCAAATCGGCTCCGATTTACGGCAGAAAAACAAAAAAAGCCGCGCCGGTGATCCGAATTGTCGATATTACACCGGAAGAAGGGAAAGTCACCATTGAAGGGGAGCCCTCCAATCTGCAGTCCAAAGAATTGAAAAGTGGTAAAACACTGGTCATTTTTGATGTATACGACGGGTCCGGTTCCATGACATGCAAAGCCTTCCTGAAGCCGGAGAAGGACGGCAAGGTGTTGCCAAAACTTCAGCAGGCAAAGGGCGTCCGGGTTTCCGGAAATGCCGGATACAGCAAATTTTCCGGTGAAATTGAGCTGATTGCCTTTACCATCCTGGAAACGGAAGGCAGGGAAAAGACGGTCCGGCAGGATCATGCGAAGGAAAAAAGGGTGGAGCTGCACTTACATACGCAGATGAGCCAGCTGGATGCCGTGTCCAGTGCAACGGATCTGATCCGGAGAGCAATGAGCTGGGGGATGAAGTCGATTGCCATTACGGATCATGGGGTCGTGCAGTCTTTTCCGGAAGCCTATAAGCTTTTGGGAAGGGACAATGGGGATATGAAGGTCCTGTATGGTATGGAAGCCTATCTTGTACCGGACAGGAAGCCGTCCGTGACGCATCCGGAGGGGCAAAGCCTGGATACGACCTTCTGTGTCCTGGACCTGGAGACGACCGGCTTTTCCCCGATAACGGAGAGAATCACGGAAATTGGGATTATGAAGGTGAAGGACGGCAAGACAGTGGGAGAATTCAACTGTTTCGTCAATCCGGAGAAGCCGATACCGGAAAGGGTGGTGGAGCTTACCCACATCAACGATGATATGGTCCGGGATGCAGAAACCATCGGGCAGGTTTTCCCAAAGATGCTGGACTTTATTCAGGGCAGTGTGCTGGTGGCCCACAATGCGGAGTTCGATACCGGATTCCTGAAGCACAATGCCGAAGCCCTGGGTTACGAATTCCACTTTACCTATGTGGATACCCTGTCTTTGGCAAAGGCATTGTTTCCCGATTTTAAATCCTATAAACTGGGAAGGATTGCAAAGAAGCTGGGGATCCGGGTGGAGACCGCCCACAGGGCTTTGGACGATGTGGACACCACCGTTCAGGTATTTCAGGTGATGCTGGACAAGCTGAGGAAAAGGGGAGCCAAAACACTGGAGGACATCGATCGGTATTCGGCGGATGAAGAGTCCAGAAATGAAGCCTACAAGAAGCAGAGCACCTATCATGCCATTATTCTGGTAAAGAATTCGACTGGTCTGAGGAATCTTTATCGTCTGGTATCCTGGTCCCATCTGGATTACTTTTATAAGAAGCCGCGCATTCTGAAGAGCCTTTACCGGGAATATTCCGAAGGCCTCATTCTGGGCACAGCCTGCAGTGAAGGCGAGCTGTACCAGGCGATTCTGCTGGGGAAATCCGATGAGGAGATCGAGGCTATTGCGGAGGATTATGATTACCTGGAAGTCCAGCCGCTGGGGAACAACGATTACCTGGTCCGGACGGGCCAGGTGCCGGATCGGGAGTATTTAAAGGAAATCAACCGGAAGATCGTTGCCCTGGGGGAAAAAATGGGAAAGCCTGTGGCAGCGACCGGAGATGTTCATTTTATGGATCCGGAGGATGAGATATACCGCCGGATACTGGAGGCAGGCCAGGGATATAAGGATGCGGACAATCAACCGCCGCTGTATTTCAGAACAACGGAGGAGATGCTGGAGGAGTTTTCCTACCTGGGAGAGGAAAAGGCCTATGAGATCGTCGTTACCAACACAAACCGGATCGCAGATTTGTGTGAACCGATCAGTCCGATTTCCCCGGAAAAATGTCCGCCTCATATCGAAGGCTGCGAAACGACCATAAAGGACAGCGCATTCCGAAAGGCTCATGAGCTGTATGGGGACCCTCTGCCGGAAATCGTTCAGTCCAGACTGGACAAAGAGCTGGATTCCATCATCAAAAACGGATTTTCCGTTATGTATATGATTGCCCAGCAATTGGTGGCAAAGTCCAATGAGGACGGATATCTGGTTGGATCCCGGGGTTCCGTAGGTTCTTCCCTGGTGGCTTTTATGACCGGCATAACAGAAGTAAATGCCCTGCCGCCTCACTATCGATGCTCCAAATGTCAGTATTCCGATTTTGCGGACTATGGGGTCCGGAACGGCTTTGATCTGCCGGACAAGCGCTGTCCTGTATGCGGGGAGCCGCTGGCCAAGGACGGCATGAATATCCCGTTTGAAACCTTCCTGGGCTTCAACGGCGACAAGGAGCCGGATATTGATCTGAACTTTTCCGGGGAATATCAGGCAAAGGCTCATAAGTATACGGAAGTGATCTTTGGAAAGGGTACCACCTTCAAGGCGGGAACGATCGGCACCATAGCGGAGAAAACCGCTTTTGGCTATGTGAGAAAGTATTTTGAGGAACGGAATATCCATGTGAACAAAGCGGAAATTGCCAGAATCGCCAGGGGCTGTACCGGGGTGAAGCGAACCACCGGGCAACACCCGGGCGGAATTATCGTTGTCCCGAAGGGCCGGGAGATTTATGAATTCTGTCCGGTGCAGCATCCGGCGGATGATTCGGGTTCCGATATTATCACAACGCATTTTGACTATCATTCCATTGATCAGAATCTGTTGAAGCTGGATATATTGGGTCATGATGATCCAACGGTGATCAAAATGCTTCAGGATATTACCGGAGTGGATCCCAGGAAAATCCCCATGGACGACAAGGAAACCATGTCCCTGTTCTCTTCCACCGATGCGCTGGGGGTTACCCCGGAGCAAATCCATTCTCAGGTGGGGACCCTGGGCGTTCCGGAGTTTGGGACCCGGTTTGTCCGGGGAATGCTTGTGGATACGAAGCCAAAGACCTTTGCGGATCTGCTTTGCATATCGGGCCTTTCCCATGGCACCGATGTCTGGCTGGGAAACGCCAGGGATTTGATAGAAGACGGGACGGTTACCCTGAGTGAAGCCATATGTACCCGGGATGATATCATGATGTATCTGATCCGAAAAGGCCTGCCATCCAATATAGCCTTTCGGATTATGGAGACCGTACGCAAGGGCAAGGCTCTCAAGGAGCCAAAATGGAAGGACTATGAAGACCTGATGCGGGAGAATAAGGTACCGGAATGGTATATTGATTCCTGCAGGAAGATAAAGTACATGTTCCCGAAAGCGCATGCTGCGGCATATGTCATGATGGCCTTCCGGATTGCCTGGTTCAAGGTCCATATGCCCATGGCTTATTATGCGGCATACTTTTCCATCCGTGCAAAGGCGTTTGATGCGGAATATATGATCTATGGAAAGGAAAAGGCACAGGCAAGGAGAAAGGAAATTGAAATGATGGGGAATGACGCCAGCCCCAAGGATAAGGATATGTATGAAGATCTGGAAATCGTTCTGGAAATGTACGAAAGAGGTTTTCGGTTTCTGCCGATTGATCTGTACAAATCCCATGCCACAAAGTTCATTGTGGAGGAAGATGGTTTGCGGCCGCCCTTCAACAGCATGCCCGGTATGGGAGCCATTGCTGCGGAAAGCCTGTATCAGGCCGCCAGGAAAATGCCGTTTTCTTCAGTGGAGGATATTTCGGGACGGGCCAGGGCGGGCAATTCCACCATTGACATCCTCCGTCGGTTCGATTGCCTGAAAGGCCTTCCGGAAAGCGATCAACTGAGCCTGTTTGATGTAATGTGACGGCTTTCCTGTGCTTTGTAAACAAAGGATGAACATTTCCGGAAGGGATAGATTGCAGGAGATGGCCATGATATAATGAAAAGGGTCAGGGTAAGATCATGGTTGAAAAGGGGAAGGTAATGGTATGGATGTTCCAAGGGTTATGGTATGCGTTACCCGTCAGAAGACCTGTGAGCGGCTGATCAAAGTCGGGCAGAAGCTGGTGAATGGCACCGGCGGCAAGCTGACTGTTGTACATGTCACAAAAGTCGGGGTTCATGTCCTGGGCAATCCGGATGAGGGAGAAGCGCTGGATTATCTGTTTCAGAAATCCAAGCAGGCAGGAGCGGACATGACGGTTCTTCGCTCTGAGAATGTTCTAAATACTCTTTTGGACTATGCAAGAAAAAACGATATTACCGAGATTGTAATGGGAGAGTCTCCGGATCCGGGGCGCGGCGATTTAGTGATCCAAAATATGGAATATATGCTGCCGGGCATCAAGTTTGACGTGATTCCCTCCTGATACCATTCCCGTTTTGCATGACGTAGGACTCCGGATTCTGTACCTGTAATTTCAT
>DHDO01000043.1:4478-6572 GCA_002399435.1 Firmicutes bacterium UBA4874 | reverse complement strand
TCCGGATTTTGTACCTGTTATTTCATGTCCCCGTTTTGTATTGTACCTGTAATTTTACAGATGAAATGATAAAAGCTCTCTGAACACCGGAACCCGGTGCTTGGAGAGCTTTTCCCGTAATTTTCACTTTGCTTTTTCTCTGAAGGTTTTTTGGAAAGTGGTCGTCTGCCGCTTCTTCTTTCTTTGAATGAACCATTCCTTTCTGGGCAAAATGTAGAAAAGAGTGGAAAACGAGGGAGCAGCTTATATGAAGAGAAGACGGATGAAATCACCAGGGCGCTTCGCAGTCCTTGTCCCTGTGCTCTGCGCAGTGACTGCGGCGGCTCTTGCGGCGTCCCTGCACCTTTCGGAGCGGAAAGCGGGGCATGCAGACCCACCCCGCCTGAGCGCCTGTTTGTCAGTGCCTTCTTCCGATGCGGGCCTGTCGCCCCGGACCGGGGGAAAGGCAGTTCTGGTTTTTCTCGATCGGATCGGACTATCGGATTTAAACCAGGCAGATACCCCCCATATCGATCGTTTGATACAAAGCGGCGGGATCGGGCTGATGACCACCAATACCGGCGGAAACCGATCTCAAAGGGACACCTATATTACCATGGGTGCAGGAACCAGGGCCATTGGTTCGGCCAAATCCTCCCTTGCCTTTGACGCAGCGGAGAATTATCAGGATGTATCTGCCGCATCCCTATATCAGCAGATATCCGGAAGGAATCCGCCTGCAGAATCTGTGGTGGATCTGGGCTATGCACAATTGATCCGCAACAATTCGAAGAAACCCTATACAGTAACCATTGGCGCTCTCGGCACTGCACTGCGGGATGCCGGTTATCATGCTGCTGCCGTCGGAAACTGTGATACTCCCAATGAATACCATCGTTATCTTGCGTCTTTTCTCATGGACGATCAGGGAATCATTCCCAAAGGATCGGTGGACAGAAGCTTTCTCGTGGAAGACAACGAAAGGCCCTTTGGAGTGCGTACGGATTATCAGCTTCTGTACGGCAAGGTCCAGGAGATATGGAGCGATTCCGATGTCATTGCCATACAGCTGGGGGATACCTCCCGGGCGGAGGATTTCCGGCAGGAAGCTACCGATGCAATGAATGAGCGGTATAAAAAAGCAGCAATAGAAGAAAGTGATGCTTTTATCGGCCGCCTTGCGGACCGTCTGGATCTTTCCCGGGATCTGATCCTGATCGTGACCCCTTTGGGACCTGCCCGGGATCTGGCGGAGAACAACCGCCTGACGCCGGTGGTTGCAGCGGGACCCGGCCTGTCCGGGGGACTGCTGTCCTCTGCTTCCACACGGAGGTCCGGAGTCATTACGAACCTGGACATCGGAGCAACGGTACTGGATTATTTCAATATCCCCCGACAGCCGGGGCAGCTGGGATCCAGGCTCTTTACCACATCCCTTCCGAAAGGACCGGCAGGCCTGGAAGCGTTCAATAAACGGCTGACGGAAATCTATAATCAACGCAGATTTTTACTGCGGAGCTATGTGGTCGTGCTTGTGACTTTGCTGATCCTGTCTCTTTTGGTGGTATTCTTTGCCAGAGCGTTTCTTCCCTATGTGAAAGTCTGTCTGGTCTTTCTGATGGTGATCCCAATCTCCTATCTGCTGCTGACCCTGTTTCATCAGTCCACCACTGCCGGAAGCTTTCTGTTGTCCTGGCTTCTGGCGGCGGGAATCACCGGGCTTTTCTTTCTGAAAAAACAGAATACCCTGAATCGGATTGCCGTCCTGTGCTTTACCATGGCAGGGCTGTTGCTGGGAGATCAGCTGACCGGTGCACACCTGATCCAGGGCTCTCCACTTGGCTATGATGTCATAAGCGGTGCAAGATTCTACGGAATCGGCAATGAGTATATGGGGATTCTGATTGGGTCAGTATGCAGCGGAGCGGGGGTGTTCTGCGAAATTCAGGACAAAAAGGGCGGCCGGGCCATGCGATGGGCTGTACCTGCGCTGTTTGCCCTGACGCTGTTTATTCTGGCGGATCCGGGCCTGGGTGCCAAGGTGGGGGGCATCATAACGGCGACGACAGCCTTTGCCTGCTTTTTTCTCCTGATGCGAAAAGGCCGTATCCGGCT
>DHDO01000043.1:4050-4268 GCA_002399435.1 Firmicutes bacterium UBA4874 | reverse complement strand
CGGGCAGCGGACCGTCAGACGCATATGGGGCTGACGGTCCGCCTGATCCGGCAGAATGGACTGATGGAACTTCTGTATATTATGAAACGGAAGATTCAGATGAATGTCAGGCTGATCCGCTATACCATCTGGACCCGTGTTTTCCTGCTCTCCCTTCTGGCCATGACCGTACTTATCTTCCGTCCCGTGGGGATCTTTCGGGATATGACCCAAAAATA
>DHDO01000043.1:3006-3834 GCA_002399435.1 Firmicutes bacterium UBA4874 | reverse complement strand
GCCGGGACGGGTATGATCTACACTGCCTTGCCTGTGCTGCTGCTGGTAATGGATCAGCTATCCCAGGAGAAAGAAACAGCGGGAAAGAAGACTTCCATGGGTAACGGAAGCAGCGGAGGAAGGAACCCGTTATGAAAATCATGGAGCTGATCCGGAAATCGGAGGGGGGAATGAAGGAACATGCCATTCTTCTGATCAGGGGACTGCTTCAGAGTGGGCATCAGGTCGTTGTGCTGTGTGATTTTCCGCGGAGCGATCTTGTCAGTCTGGAAAGGGCAGGGGCACAGGTGATTCGATTTCGGTTTCCCGGTACGATACAACCATTTCAGGATGTCCGGAAAATCGGGCAGCTGTATTCCCTTCTCCGCAAAGTGAAGCCGGATCTGTTGCACTGTCATGGCTTCAAAGCCGGTTTGATTGGCAGAACAGCAGGCATTATGGCAGGATGTCCCCTTGTTTATACCGTACATAATATGATATTGCATGGCAGGGGAAAAGCCAGCCGCTTTCTCATATGCCGGTTTGAAAAATGGTTTGGAAAAAGAACGGATGCCACTATTTGTGTTTCCCAGGCATTGAAGGACAGTATGATCAGGGAAATGGGACAAAATCCCGGATCAATCCGGGTGATCCGTAATCCCAGGCCGGATTGGGATACCGGCGACGGAATCAAGGTAAGAAAGCAGTACGGTATCGGGGGAGACGACATTCTGATCGGGACAGTGGCCCGGCTGATTCCGTCCAAGGGAATTCGTTTTCTGCTGGAAGCGGTTCCCGCTGTACTGGATCGGTATCCCCGTGCTGTTTTGATGATCACCGGTTCCGGGC
>DHDO01000043.1:0-2728 GCA_002399435.1 Firmicutes bacterium UBA4874 | reverse complement strand
CCCATCATTGCTTCCGCCGTGGGGGGGATTCCGGAGGTTATCACTCATGGTAAAAACGGTTATCTGATCCAGCCGGGCAGGCCGCAGGAAATAAGGGGCGCTCTTAAATATTGTCTGGATCATCCTCAGCTTGCCAAATCCTATGGACGGCAGGCAAGGGAAGATGTGAAATATGGCTACAGCCGGGAGAAAATGATAAAAGAAACGATTGCCGTATTGGAATCTGTTCTGGAGAAAAAAAGGCCAGGTGTTTAAAAGGATTTATTTTGGTTCCCCGGCGGTAGTGTTAAAGAAAATTGTTCTACAGGCGTTATTATGCATCACTTCGCTTGTAGGCTTATTTTTTCGGGGCTATTTTGGCTTTATCTGCCTGTTGCTTCTTCAGGGATTTCATTCCAAGCCGGATTAAGTCCAGCGTAGCAGCAGATCGGCTTGAATAGCGGTTTTCAAAGCGAAAGTCATCAATTTCCTTTAGCAAATCTTCATCAACTGTGACTGTGTAACGCGGCTTTTTTGTTGGCATGTGCATCACCTCCTATTTAATATTATGCATAAGTTCATCACTGATGTCAAGGCAAAAGTTAAATAGAGGTTGACAGGTTCACCGCTGATGCACTATAATTGATCTTGTGGTTCACCACAGATTCACCTAAAGGAGGGGGTAAAATGTCGAACAAGCTTAAACGGATGACTTTCACAGTAACACCTGATGTGGAAGAGCTTATGGATGAGGCAAAGCAGATGTTTTGTGATCGGACCCGGTCAGATATGATCCGGACGCTTGTTGTAGCAGGATTGACTGCACAAAAAGAGGAGAAATGTTAAGAGAAAGGAGGAATAACAGGGCGTCTTGAAACGCCCTATCCGCTATGAAGATAAGATACAGACCGTAACGATCCCAAAGCAGGTATACTAATATAAATACGTTATATAGGCAGACAAAATAATATCCCGATATCAGCACTGAGGGCAGAATTGAACGACGAAGTTGAGGAAATAGAATTAATCTTAATTTTTGTATGCTGTGGGAAAGATCGGATGGCAAAGATACTTATACTAATTCTGTATGATTGACATATAGATATAATGATTATTTGGTTTAATGCGGTCCGGAAACAAATATTATGTGGGGAGGGTATATGATGAAACTATGGAAAAGGTTTGCATCCATTGCTATCGTTGCAGTTTTGGTTTTGTCGGTAACTTCGTGTTCTCAGCAGAAGAATAAAACGGCTTCTTCCGGAAAATTCAACAAAGAAAAAGTCTATGCGCTTCAGGGGGGACTGCCGGATCCTGCCAAATTCATTGCGAATCAGAATTCAGAAGTCGGAACCAGTACTTTTGGTGACATTGCCTTCGAAGGGCTAATCCGTTATCAGCGCGCAACCGACAATATGGATCTGCATCTGGCGGAAAGCTACACGAATGAAGGAAACAAAACAATCTTCAAGTTGCGTCCCAACCTAAAATGGAGTGACGGGGAACCTTTTACCAGCAAGGACGTCTGGGGGTTTTATCAAATTTGTCACAATTCGCCTGTCAATTATCTGACCTCCATTGAAACGCCGGACGATCAGACGGTGGAGTTTGTCTGGCGGGAGCCGGCACCTTTCGATGAACTGCGGGTGATGCTGATCGCCCAGGAAATTCATCACGGACGTATCCCTTATCATATCTTCAAGAAATTTGCCGACGAGCGGTATGAATGGTTGCAAAAAGCTCCGCTGCTTACAGAGGAACAACTGGCAGAGGGGAAAGAAGGGCCCTTTGGAAGGGACACAACTGCCAAGCCGGAGGTTTGGGAACAGTTGGATAAGATCTGGAAAGAATACATCAAGACGGCCCCCAACCCCGAGCACATTCTGGTTGCCACCGGCCCGTATATCAACGATCCGGGGCACACCATCAATGAAGCCAGCATGAGCAAAAACCCATATTACAGGGATCCGGACAAACAGAAATTTGATAAACTGATCATCCGGACGACTACCGATGCGACAAAGTCTTCCATGATGAGGTCAGAGAAGATTTACAATATGGACGGTACCCTGCCGAAGGATCTGACGGAATCCCTTCTAAAATCCAATAAGAATATTGTTTATTATCCGAATCAGGATATGGCGTCCCATGGCTTGTATTTCAATCTGGGTTCCAAAACTTCTCCTATGGATAAGAAGGAATTTCGGCAGGCCCTGAACTATATTGCCGATCGGGAAGCCCTGCGGGATATTGGGTCCTATCAGTCCAAAATACATCCCTGGTCTTCGCTGGGAATACCGCCGGCAATGCTGGAAAAATATGTGGATCAGGACGTCATCGACAAGATGCAGAAATACAGCCATGATGAGCAAAAGGCCACTGAGCTGCTGGAAAGCATCGGATGTAAAAAGGCCGGCGGAAAGTGGCAGAACCCGGATGGCTCACCGATAAAACTGAAGATTGGTCTGGATAAAGGCTGGTATGTAGCCACTTTGGTTTGCCCCATTTACGCAAATCAGCTGAAAGACTTCGGCATTGATTGCGAAGTGATTGCGGTCGACGGTTCCGTATATGGAAACCAATCGGAAAAAGAACATGATTTTGATATGAGCTGGGAATGGATGGATGTTGCCTGGTCACTTTCCTATCCGTATTTTCCATTGAAAAATTATTATGACCATGGGGGCGGGCCGGCTAAAAAAATGAACCTTCCGTTTGACAAAAAAACCAACCGGACAACTCTGAAGGT
>DHDO01000070.1:4068-4625 GCA_002399435.1 Firmicutes bacterium UBA4874 | reverse complement strand
GATCTCACTGGAAAACGGCAACTAACAAACGGAAACTGGAATGGAGGTTTCAATATGAAAAATGGTTGTTCCAACAGGAAGTATGATTTTGACAAAATAACTGATCGCAGAAATACCGGCTCCGTGAAGTTCGATTCCGCTTCCGCACAGGGAAAACCAGAGGATATTCTTCCGCTTTGGGTAGCGGACATGGATTTTCCTGCACCACCCTGCGTGATTGACGCTTTGGTTAAAAGGAGCCAATACGGAATCTTCGGCTATTCGATATCCGGCAGCGAATATTTCAAAGTCCTTCGCAGCTGGTTCTCGGAACGGTTTGTCTGGGACACACAGCCGGAATGGGTGATTCAAACACCCGGTGTCGTTTTCGCTATTCACATCGCCGTACGCGCACTGACCGAAAAAGGCGACGCCATCCTGATTCAGGAACCGGTTTATCATTCGTTCTCCGAAGCTATTGGCGTGAATGACCGAAGGAAAGTCGTTAATCCGCTTGCTTTTTCAAAAGGAAGATATTCCATTGATTTTGAGGATTTTGAAAATAAAATCGTCCAAAA
>DHDO01000070.1:3162-3864 GCA_002399435.1 Firmicutes bacterium UBA4874 | reverse complement strand
GAAGAGCTGAAGCGCATGGGCGACATCTGCCTCAAACACGATGTAATCGTGGTCTCCGATGAAATCCATGCGGATTTTACCTATCCGGGACACCAGCATCACGTTTTTGCAGGACTGAATCCTGAATTTTCCAATAGATCCGTCATCTGCACGGCTCCGACCAAGACCTTCAATCTCGCAGGCCTGCAGATCTCCAATATTTTTATTTCAAACCCGGACATTCGCCGGAGGTTCCGGCAGGAAATGCGAAAGTGCGGATCAAGATCGGTTAATCTCATGGGAATCATAGCCTGCCGGGCGGCCTATGAAGGCGGCGGCGAATGGCTGGATGAGCTGAAGCATTATCTCTCCGGGAATTTGGGCTTCCTGCGGGATTTTCTCAGGGAAAGGCTGCCACAGATCAAGCTTGTAGAACCGGAAGGAACCTATCTTGTATGGCTGGATTTCCATGCTCTTGGACTGGAAGAGAAAGAACTGGAGAATTTCCTGGTGAACCGTGCAGGTCTGTGGCTTGAGACCGGTACCTTATTCGGCGAGGGTGGCGAAGGTTTTCAGCGTATGAACATCGCCTGTCCCCGATCCTTCCTGGAAAAGGCCCTCCTCCATCTGGAGAATGCCGTCCGCAGTCTGTCGGATCATCAGAGTGAATCCTCAAAGTGAATCATCAGTAAGTGAGCCATCAGTAAGTGAGTCGTCAGTAAG
>DHDO01000070.1:1196-3021 GCA_002399435.1 Firmicutes bacterium UBA4874 | reverse complement strand
TCAGTAAGTGAGTCCCAGGGCATGCAGTATTCTCCACAGCACGACTGTCACGCCCGGGACCTCCACACCGACTGCCTGCAGTACCGCCAGCACCAGTGCCGGGGAAAACAGCAGCAGAAACGCGGCTATGCCATGTCCGTCCTTCTTCCGGATCAGGGGAATCAGGTCCAGGAGTACAATCAGCGCAAATCCGGTGACGACCAATGCCAGGCTCATGTCCTGCCCCTCTTTTCCTTTGCCACAGGCTTATTTCCGTCCGCCTTGGGCAGCTTTCTCCATTTGGCCAGGAGATCAGTCAGCAGCGGTATAAAAATTTCAAAAAACGTCCACACAATCGGCGTGCTTTCCGGGCCGGTGACGGCATACTGCACATCAGACGGCTGATGCATCGTGAGCCCATAGGCAGCCATCAGCGCACCGGCGGCCAGGGCCAGATGGCGGAAGGACCTGGTTTCCGTGAGCTGCGCAACTGCTGCCACCGAAACATACTGCAAAAAAGTAACCTTGAAAAACAGCAGCAAAACCAGTGCGATGACAAACAGGATTTCCATGCGGCTTAGGGCATAGCCAAGATTGATCAGACGAAATGCCATCAGGGAGGGAAACGAAAACAAGTTTATCGTGATACCCAGCACTGCAATATCACGTATCATAGTGATCAAAAAGAAGATTCCACCCATGAGAAAGCCGAGGTAAAGGTATTTGGAGACTTCCTTCCCGGATAATTGAACATTAGGCGTAATCATCAGAAATACCACCAGTTCACCAAAGGGAATTGTGGTAATGATATGGATGCCCTGTACATATTTCATAACCGGCTGATCCAACATAGGCAGGAAATTCTGCAGATTCATCTGATCCTTCAGCAACAATACGGAAGCAGTCAATATAAGGATGGACAGACTGAAAAACAGAAAGCTGTACCGCGTAACCACCCGAATGCCAAACCGGACCGCCCAGCTCGACACGATCACACACATCACGAGCAGCACAACCAGGGGCGTCAGATCCATAATAGCAGATTTTGTAATTGCCCCCAGTTCAGAAAGATTAAGGGATGTCAGTGCGACAAAGTACCATACATAAAGCAGCCCCAGAATTTTCCCTGCCACCCGGCCATATACTTCCTCAAAGATCTGAAGCAGATTTTTATCCGGGAACCGTACCATCAAGGTCCGGTATACCCACAGGACAGGAAGGAAACACACAATCCCGAACAGAATGACAATCCAGGAATCCTGCTTTGTCACATCCACAACAAACAAGGTCAGATACGAAGAAGCCTGCAGAAAGCAGACAATTGTGAAAAGGAACTGCGGGCCGGAAATCCGGGCCTTTTCAATCCTCATTTTGCTCCACTCCCATCTCCAGCGATTCCACAACCTGCCCGGTAGACGGAATCTGTACCCGGACTTTCACATCCAGCTCCGTTTCCGGAAACAAATGATCCCATTGTTTCTTCATTTTTCTCCACTTCCTGGGATACTTGCGGTATACAGACATACCGATCCCATAAATATCGGCATCCAAATCCCGCGCCAGTTCAAACGTATTTACGATGGATTTCCGGATCTCATTCCGGGAAGCCGCCACGAGATCACTCATCAGCTCATCCGGCGTAAATCCCTGAAATCCCTTCAGCTCACCAACAACGGCGGACGCATCCACATTCAGCCTTACCTGTACCCTCCCGTCCTCCCGGAGTATGACATCCCTTTTGCAATCCAGGTTTGTAATGTTCATTTCCGCAGTCCCCGATTCGGACTTTGTTTTATATTTGCCAGCTTTCACATCCCCCATGGCCCAAATATATCCCGGTACATCC
>DHDO01000070.1:0-817 GCA_002399435.1 Firmicutes bacterium UBA4874 | reverse complement strand
AACAGATCCAGATGATCCTTGATTCCCCCCTGCATTGCCAGATCCGACCCAATCAGCAGTGCCTGATTATGATCCAACATCAGGGTGCGGCTGCTGTCCCGGTCAATGTCCAATACCGCTCCCGACACGGTATCTGCCGTACTTCTGACAAGAATTGTAGGCTTTTCATTAAGGGATCCGCCTCCACCGGGCGTTACGGCTCCCTTGGCTTCCGGTTTGCCGATCTGAAAGGCAATATTCATCTCATTACTTTTTTCCGCCTTGTCCAGCGAAATGCCGGTGACAATAAACATTTCATTCAGCTCCCGGCTGTCCCAGCAGCCGGATAAAACCGCAGGGATGAGAAAGATCAGCAAAACAGCTGAGACAGCACGCCGGAAACGTGTTCTCCGGAATCGTGTTCTCCGGAATCGTGCCCTCCGGAATCGCATCCCTGATGCCGTCATGGCGAATCCCCCTCCGGTCCGCCTTCTTCCTCTTCTTCCTCTGAATAGGGACGGGGCGGCACAAAGAAATGGTGTCTTTTGATATCACCGTGGGCAATGTACCTGGGACGCCGGGTCAAGGTCCAATGCGGCATACGAACTACCGAATCCTGAAGGTTCCGGGTCCAGGACAGCCCGTCAAAATAGGGGACCCCAAAGGAGGTAAGCGAAGCCAGATGAATCAAAAGGCCCAGAAGTCCCATGGAGATGCCATATATGCCTGCAAAGGCGGCAAGCGCGATCATGATATAGCGTAAAATATAGGCGGAGTTGTTCTGCATGGGAATCAGGAAACTGGTTACCGCCGTAAGCGCCACGGTAATCACAGTGGG
>DHDO01000077.1:6490-7362 GCA_002399435.1 Firmicutes bacterium UBA4874 | reverse complement strand
ATCGTTGGACCCGCATACCGGGTGACAAGGAATGGAATATCCTCGGCATCATCCAGTTCATAGGAGTAAGGCGGATTGGTAAATGGGGCTACGGGATCGTAGCCATCCGGCGTGACGGCGCCCGTATCCCTGCTTCCGCTTGTGTTGTCATAAATATTGCCCCGGGCTGTGATACATGCCGGACGACGGTCGGGATACATGAACTGATGCGGGTTATTTACACCCCGGAAGTAGTTGTTTTCCACAAGCATGGATGCGAAGACGCCCACACCAATGGCATAGGTATTGTCGGCGGAGGTATAATAATTGTTGTAGGCATGCGCCTGCCCAAACAGAACACGCGGCATTCGCTGATCGGTACGGTTGGCGAACCAGTTGTGATGATAGGTCACCTTGTTCCTGCCGGTGTCGGTCTCTTCATGTTCCGCTCCTCCGCCGTTCAGGCTGACCAGACGGTGCGGATTATCCGAATCAGTATAAAAGAATTTGTTCCATGACACAGTGACATAGTTCGTGCCCTGGGTGAGATCCAGCAACCCATCACTGGCGTCCCAGATGCTCAGGTGATCCAGCCAGAGATGATGGGAATATCTCACAGCGATCGTATCGACAGGGCCGTAAATAGGCCAGACGCCCTGGATATTTAAATTCCGGAGGATGATGTTGCTGCGCTCGTCAATGGTAATGCCGCCGCGGATGGTCGCATATTTGTTTTCCCCTGTTATCGTCTTGTTGCTGCCGATCGAAATCGGGGCAATTCCGGATGTAATGGTCCCGGAGACAACGAGGACTCTTGGAACATCATCACCAGCCAGCTGTTCCAGCTCTGCCCGTGTCGTCACTGTCTGCGGTTTGGCGTCGCCGCCCCCGGT
>DHDO01000077.1:3403-6282 GCA_002399435.1 Firmicutes bacterium UBA4874 | reverse complement strand
TCCGGGCTGCCTCCTTCCAGGCGACATCCAGCCCCATGGCTTCGGATATTTCCCGTATCGGAACCATGATATTGCCATCCAGAACAAAGGGACGGACCTTCGGATTGATTTCCAGACCGTTCACGATCAACTGGATCAACTTTTGCCGAAGTCTTGCCTGACCCGGCATGGAATTAATCAGGACAGCATTCCTCTCCTCATTCCAGACAACATCTGCACCGAGTCCTTTCTCTATCATACTCACAGGCACCATAACCTGCCCATCTGCCCGAACCGGGGGAATGTCCGAACGGACCTCTTTTCCATTGGAAACAATGGTGACCGGAGTTCTGTCAATTTCCGGAATAGGTTCGTCCTCCCCGGGATCGATTGGGTTTAGAGGAATTGGAACGTCCAGCGATTGGATGTCAATATAGTTGATTTTAATATTTTTTTTGGCGCTGTCTTTCGAATCCAGGGTCAGCCTGCCATCCTTCACATCCGCTGTCGCCGTTTTGGAAACATAAATCTGTCCATCCGGCTTTACATGCTCCCAATTGCCGTCCACCTGCCTGTTTTCAAAGAGTATGGTATCTTCTGCCAGGAGAATCAGTTTCCCTTTGATTTGATCCGGATAGAGAGCATCGCCTATGCCGACGGTCACTTCATATTTCCCGTTCGGAACCGCGATTTCCCAGATCACCCCTGCGCCAAACTGGTTTATGGTAGCCAGTTTGGTGTCCGGCTCAAGTAAGCCGTAATCTCTGGCGTTTCCAATATTGCCCGGGGTCCACCCATAGGTAAAGCCATTCCCCCGATCACCGTACTCGTCCCCGTTGTCGGGCAAATAACCTTCCGCCGTCCGGGACCCCTTGGTCTGAAAGTCAATCCGGACCTCATTGGTGGTCTCCGGCTCTGTGGACTGCGCAGCAAAAACATTTGATGCGGAAGCCAGATCAAATGAAAGCAAAAATACCAATGTCAGGATCCCTGCCAAAACTTTTTTTGTCGTTTGCATAACAATCCCTCCCAAATCTTGAAAAGAAATGACTGCCCTGTTCTTATATGTATCATTATATAGAAAAAGGTTCTCATATGGTATGGAATAATCTTATGCTTGTTTGTATTTTTGTTATATCCTACTTCCCCGTCGGAATCCCATAATATCTCTCCAAATTTTTCCTTATGGTTTCGACGGTTTCCGGATCGTCCATGCGGATTGGCATTCTGCATTTGCCGACAGGGCAGCCGGCCAGATTCGCCTGTAATTTCACCACCCCCGGAGACGTACCCAGCTTTCCGTCCGCCCGAAGAGGCGCGATTCGGTCCTGCAGCATCCTGGCTTTTTTGATGTCGCCTTCCAGAAAAGCACCATACAGGTTCACCAGAATATCCGGAATCACATTGGCCGTTCCGGATATGGCTCCGGTGCCTCCCAATAACAGCGTATCCAATATCAGTCCATCATCGCCGCTCAGGACTTTGAAAGACTCCGGAGTGATGTCAATGATTCTTTTTATCCGTTCAATATCCCCGCTGGAATCCTTCATCCCAATGATGCCGGGAAAATCCCTTGCCAGATCCGCCACAGTCTCCGGCTCCAGGTTCACATGGGTGCGCATGGGAATATTATATAAAATGACAGGGAGCTGTGTTTCCCTGGCAATTCTGCCATAATGCTCATACAGTTCATGCTGGGAAGGATGGATAAAATAGGGGGTAATCACAGAAACGGCAGACACGCCAAGCTTTTGAAACTCATTGGTCAGGTGGATCACGGTTCTTGTGGATATTTCTCCGGAGCCTGCATATACGGGTATTTTCCCGTTTACCTCATCCACCACGGTCTCTGTGATTTTCAGCTTTTCCGATTCTGTCAGGGCATAGAATTCCCCATTGGTACCCAGACAAAAGATGCCTTGTACTCCGGACTCCACCATGCTTCGGGTATGAGCCCGAAGCGCTTCATAATCCACTTCCTCCGTCTCCGTAAAGGGGGTCAGGAGTGCGGGAATGATGCCTTTACCCAATTCCATACGATCTCTCCTCTTTTCTTATTTCATTATTTATTTTTTTGCAAACTGCGCGGCACAGGAAATCGCATTGACCATGGACTCCTCCGAGGCGATTCCTTTTCCGGCAATATCAAAAGCTGTGCCGTGGTCAACGGACACCCGGATAATTGGCAATCCCACAGTTATGTTCACACCGCTCACGGAACGCCATTTCCGGTTAGTCTCATTCCATTGAAACCCCAGCAGCTTCGTCGGAATATGCCCCTGATCATGATACATGCATACGCAGATATCGTACATCTTCCCGTTGAGCCGGGAAAATACCGTATCCGCCGGTATGGGGCCGTCTGCATGAATTCCCGCTTGTTTCGCCTCCCGGACTGCCGGCAGGATCTCATCCGTTTCCTCCCTGCCAAACATGCCGTTTTCCCCGGCATGGGGATTCAAACCGGCGACTGCTATCCGGGGATTGGGAATTCCCAATCGTTTACAGGCTTCGTCTGCCATTTTAATGACCTGAAATACCCTGTCTTTCTTCACCAGGTCACAGGCATCCCTCAGCGGGACATGGGTGGAAACATGAATCACGCGAAAGTGGCCATAAGCCAATAGCATGGCATAATCCTTCGTATTGGTGTAATGGGCATATATTTCCGTATGCCCGGCAAATTTATGACCTGCCAGGTTGATCGCTTCCTTGCTGATGGGAGCCGTTACGGTAGCATCCGCCTGCCCATCCATCGCCAGTTCAATTGCCCTTTTGACATACTGAAACGCAGCGTTCCCTGATTTTTCATTGACCACGCCAACCGGCGGCCTGCGGTCAAGTAAATTCAGATCCAGCAAGTCGGGAATACCGGGATGGAATTCCATGGCTTCCACCCG
>DHDO01000077.1:2515-3231 GCA_002399435.1 Firmicutes bacterium UBA4874 | reverse complement strand
CCGATTAAGAAGGGACGGCAGATATCATATATTTCCTTGTGCTTCAATGCTTTCACTGATATTTCAGGCCCGATGCCGGACGGATCTCCCGTAGAGATCGCAATAATCGGCCTATTGGTCATAATTCTCATCCTTTCTGAAGTTCTTGAACAGTTCCGCCAGGAAGTTCTCTTTCCCAAAGCCGCCTGCCTTTGTAACAACCGATAACCCCGGGGAAACGCCTCCCACCCATTCCCCGTAAGGGATACAGGGCTCCAGCTGCCCTTTGATCTCTATACCGCTCGCACCAAGGCCTTCCGCTGCCGCATACGCTGTATCCCCGCCAAACAGGATCAATCCGCTTATGGAAGACTGGGTCACAACAGAAAATGTGATATCCGAAATCATTCGAAGAAGAATGGACCGGTCCCGGTCCGACTTCTGCCGGTTCGCCAGAGCCTCCTTTCCCAGGACTTCTTTCCCTTCCCCGGCTGCATCCAGAGCCACATCCCGGCCACTCTCCATTTCCTGCAGAATTCGATCGGAAATATGTGTTATTTGCCCAGGTACATCCTCGCAGGGAAGGGAGCGGATATCAAAATGCAGGACCCGGACCTCTTTCCTTTGCTCCTCCAGAAATCGGATCTGTTTTTTGGAGATGGCAGCCGGACTGCCCGATATTACCAGCAATGGTGCGGAGGTATGGGAACTCGCCGGAAACTTCCTGCTTTTCACAG
>DHDO01000077.1:0-2297 GCA_002399435.1 Firmicutes bacterium UBA4874 | reverse complement strand
CTGTCAGAAGGTTTTACTCCGGCAATAATATTTTTCAAATCCGTTTCCTGTTCCGCATCTGCGACAAGGACCCTCATCCCTTGTGAAATCAGGTCACTGCATCTCTCCGAAATCGCCAGGCAGCCGTTTCTCACCGTCTTTAGACCGATCCGCCCAACAGGCATGTCATATTCCTCCCGGATCACTTCCGCGACCCCCGAACAGGAAATTGGTGAAAACGGATCCTTCGCAAACTCGGTATCAGCGAGCTTTCTTCCATTCACGTAATGAATCCCATGCTTTGTGGTTCGGTTGAGGGACGGCAGGGCAGGCACAACGAAAACATGGCCGGAGCCACTGTCCAGGATTGCCTTGATCTCTGCGCCGATATGTCCCCGTAAAGTGGAGTCTATCTTTTTATAGACGGCATGGCAGCCGCTGTTCCTGAATTGCCGCATCGTATCCCTGGTCTTTTCGTATGCCTGCTCCGGGGTATCATTCCGGCTCTGCGTATTTACCACAACAAAATCGGAATCCATCCTTGCCGCAGAAAAGCCCTTTTCGGATAAAGCAACACAGACTTTCCAGCCTTTGCCGGCCATTTGCATCCCCGCATCCATCGCTCCCGTCAGATCATCCGCAATCACACCGAAATAACCCAATCCCCATCCCTCCCCATCCGGGAATCATCGTTTGATTTCCTTGTTATTTTTATAGACATGGTATCCAGCTTCCATATCCGCCGCCTTCGGATCCCTGCATTCCTCTTTCCGGTAGCTTACCGTGTAGGAATCTCCCCTGATGATAACGTTTTCCAGTTTGAAGTAATCCAGCCCGATATCTATGGGATCAAACCGAATTCCCTCTTCCCCGATCTGAATCCCTGCCACATGGGAAATAATCAAATCGATATAGAACGAATGATTATAATCCACTTCGTCACTCAGAGGCTCTCCCGTTTCCGCATTGTAATGTTCCACCAGATAAGGCTTTTCGATATCCCTGTCCCTGAAATGCTGCAGGGAATATTCCCTTAGATAATAGCCAAACTGCCTGTCAAAGCAATGCCCGTTCCGTTTGCTCTGAATGCCGATGGCATCGATTGCAATCCCGGTCGTATACGGCCAGGAAGGCCCACACCAGACACATCCGTCCCTGCCCTTCAGAAAGGATCCCATCCAGCCGCCTTCCGGCCGGTAGGCTTTGCACTCCCGGGAAACAGAAGGAAACGGGCAGGGTGTGTTGAATTGTTTTTCATCAAACAGGCACGTAAGGCCACGCAGATGTTTTTTCTCCGTGATATCCGCCCAATAGGGATAAATTCCGACAATATTTTTGACCATGGCCTTTTCATCCGTTTGATAATGAAGATCGTAGAAAAATCCGGTCTCTTCGTCCCACATCTTATTCAGCACATCGCTTCTGATTTCATCCGCCATTTTTTCATATCCGATGGAATCGCTGTCTCCAACAACCTTGCACAACCGCGCCAGCCCCAATACATTCTTATAATGATATATGGAGCGGTCGACTCTTTTCAACGGCGTATAAGTGGATTGATCCTTTGGATTTTTGGGGTAATTGTGAAAATACCAGTAACTGGGCTGATACTCTTTCCCTGTCCGGTTATGCTTTACTTCGATTTGGAGATGATCGTCCCTGCTGTACACTCTGGTTTCATTCTTTACATACTCCTTCAATGCGGGAAGGATTTCCCGGATAAAATCATCATCTCCGTCCGTCTGCCATAGCTGATAGACAGCCCATACGCCATAGTTTGCAAAGGAATGGAGCCGTTTATCCACATATGCCGAACAGAAAATCCCGTTTTCATCCAGATTATGAATCATGTTGCATATCATTTCATGAATGATCTTTTTATTCGGGTGCCATCTGAAATCCGTAATATGAAGCGGTGTGGAAAGGTTAATCAGCTTGGAAAATTCCCAGCCCCCGCTGTGAAACGGATCCTTTGATTTCTTATGGGAACGTCCTTCATACATCACAGCTCCCTGCAGATATCCAAAATCCGGCTTTGCCAGACAATACCGCAGCAGAAACCATCGATAGTTCCAGGTTTTTTCAAGAACCGCATCGCTGGATCGAAATCGGGGAGCCTCATCGAAGAAGCGTTGGTATTCCCGATTATGCCTTTTCACATAATCCGTGCCTTCCTCAAAGAAATCAATTGATTTTTGAATAATGTCTTCCAGACTTTCGGTTTTCAAATTTCCCACAGCTGCCACTACGGTAAAATTCACGGTTTCCCCGGGCAATAAAGCAAGGTCGTCCTTTTCCAGACCGATATCCGTTTTTAC
>DHDO01000016.1:5430-5750 GCA_002399435.1 Firmicutes bacterium UBA4874 | reverse complement strand
GACAATCCCACCGTATTCAGGAGGTGTTCCAGTGATCCCGAGGAGGGCATCCCCGCAAACAGCTCTTTTATCTTCGCCCATTTATCGGCATACAAAGACTGCCAGTCCAATTCGTACCATCCTGCCTTTCTCTGCAGTTCAAGGACATTCCCGGCTGCGGTGGTATACAGTCTGCGAATTTCCCTTTCCCACTTGTCCTGATCAAAGGATCGGCAGACCGGCTTATCAAGGGTTAAAAGCTCTTCCCGTAAACGTTGGGTGATCACAGTGGAATAGGCAACGTTTCTCCCATGGAGAAAATAAGGTTTTTTGTCCAGGAT
>DHDO01000016.1:4658-5200 GCA_002399435.1 Firmicutes bacterium UBA4874 | reverse complement strand
GTTTTTATGCTGTCCCCATCCCGCTGCAGTAGCTTTCCGCCCAGTCCGGCCACCTCCTGAACCGTTTCCTGAATAAAATCATGAACCCATTGACAAAAGGCCTCCCCCCGGACCAGTCTGGCAAGCTTCCAGTCATTCAGGCATGAATATTTGCCGATGATATCCCCGTAACCGGATTGTATCATCTCCAGCGGTGCATTGCGAAGCACCTCTGTGTCCGCAATGATCGCTTCCGCAGTACCGGTGGGACGATTCACCTTCATCCCGCCAATCACCAGCGCCGCGCCTACGGATGCATAGCCGTCCATAGAGGGGGCGGTTGCCACAATATAGTAAGGAAGTCCGCGCAGCGATCCGATATATTTGCACAGGTCATTGATGACACCGGAACCGATACCAACAATCAGATCTGTTTTCCCGCTTACCGCTGCATTGAGAGCGGCGATGGAGGACTCATCCGGAATCAGGAATCCCTCCCCGCCATAGACGACCTTGTTTTCCAGTCTTGCCCCAATCTGCGCTTCCGTCCTGTCACCGCAAAC
>DHDO01000016.1:3081-4361 GCA_002399435.1 Firmicutes bacterium UBA4874 | reverse complement strand
CTTGATTTTTTCGCTTCCATTGATTTCTCAGCATATGATATTGCGTCATCTGATCTTTTCCCTTATCCTTCAGCTGCTTTCTCATCGTCCGGATGACAGGAAGGCAGGAGAAATATCGGGCTTACAGGACTTCAACATCATTTCGCCCGAATCGTTCCAGTAATTCGGGGGATAGTTTGCCATCTGAAATCACCATATCAATATCTTCTTCCATGGCATAGGTGTAGACAGAGGATATGCCGACCTTGGAGGAATCCATCAGAACAATGACCTTATCGCTTTTGCCAATCATCGTCTTTTTCAGCCGGTATTCATCTTCATTTCCACAGGTAAAGCCACGTCGCTCCGAATAACCGGTTACGCCAAAGAAGGAATAATTGATATTCACATCATTCAGCATGCCAAGACTGCAGCTGTCGCTGACACATAGACTATGGACGTCCAGCCGCCCGCCTATGATTTGAATCACAGGCTTTTTCAGATGTGCCATCTCCAATGCAGCCGAGATGTTTCCGGTAAAAATAATCATCTGCTCATCCGGCACGATCTTAGCCAGCTCCGCAACAGTGGAGCCGGAATCGAAAAACATGGTGTAACCCGGTATCATATAATGCAGTGCTTTCTGTGCTATCACACTTTTTTCTTCCATACGGGAGACAGCGCGATTTCTGAACAGATCTTCCGATCCCACAATGGTGCCAATAGATCTGGCGCCTCCGTGGACACGTACCAGGGCATGTTCCCGGTCCAATGCTTCCAGATCACGTCGTATGGTCATTTCAGACAAGCCCGGAAAGAGATCCCTTATTTCCCTGAATGTAACCTGACCACGCTGATTCACCAAATCGACAATTTCAGATTTCCGATCGTTCATACTGTACTTTCCTTTCTTCCCTTTGATATCTATCCTTTCTTCCTTAATATCTAACCTTTCTTCCTTGATATCTACCTTTTCTTCCTTGATATCTGTCCATTCATCATTTCCGATGGAGTCGACAGGAAATCCCGGAGACTGTAACGCCTTAAATCATTAACAAATTCCTCAGCGCAAGAGCTCTGTCAGTGCACAGCCGTCACAATCCTTCAATTCTGTTCCCAGAATCTTTGCATAGGTGGGCGCCTGATCGATCAACCGTCCTTCCGGCAAAACAACGTTCTCACGGAAATCGGGGCCGATGCACCAGAATACCGGCTGAGGTCCCTTATCCGGCAAATGTCCATGTGTAGCGTGGCCATATCGGTAGTCGGTGATATCGTATTGCTTCTTCAGCGGTCCGCAA
>DHDO01000016.1:1380-2883 GCA_002399435.1 Firmicutes bacterium UBA4874 | reverse complement strand
GGCACTCTTCTTCCGTAAAAACACGCCCGATGCCGCAGGCCGGATCCGCCTTCATTTCCTTCAGAACCGAGTAGGTGCGGTCGTATCCCTCCGGACCGGCATCCTGATTCAAATAAACGAGTGCACTTGTACCGCCGGACTGGCAATAGGCACGCCATCCGAGCAGATTCCCGTCTTCGTCCACATCCAGGAGTCCCGCCTCCGCCAGTCGTACGTTTACATTGACGATTTGTTTCACATCAATGAGTCCATGATCGCTGGTCAGTACCACATTGGTTTCCGGGATCAATCCATGACGGTCCAGTGCTTCCATCACCATACCGATATATCCGTCTGTGGCGGCTACCGCCTCATCCACCCGATCGTTGAACACTCCGTTTTGATGCCTGGCAGCATCTATATCAGCCGGATGCAGGAAAAGAACATCCGGCTGAAAGGTATCAATCAAGTCCACTGCGCAGCGCATAATGAATTCCGTGGTTTCCGGGTGCCTGTGCAAAGGAACATTCTGGTAGCTGTGTTCAATGGCACGCAGGACTTCCTCCGATGAACCCGAACGCCGAAAGACTTCGGGCAGCGGATCGTTTTTTGACTGAGGCCAGTACTCATCAACCAGATAATCGATGGCAGGATGATTTCCGGTCGCAGGCCAGAATACTGCCCCGGTGGACAGTCCCCTGCGCTTTGCCGCAAAGAAGATGTCATCCGGCCAGAGATTATCGGTTCGAAACCATTTCCATGGCGTCTTTTTGCTTCCCGGCATCAGCTGAAGATTGCCGCTGACACCGTGCTTTTCCGGCCAGACCCCGGTGCACATGGTAGTATGGCAGGGATAAGTGATCGTTGGATAAATGGAGCGTACCCGTTCAATGCCGCTGGCCTGGGAAAAATACTTCCGAAAGTTTTTCATGGATCGGAGTGCGTCCACATCCTCTTTCACTAATCCGTCCGCAGAGAGAACTAGCAGTTTATTTGGCATGGTTTCTTCTTCCTTTCTGTTTGTAGACAACACAAAATCATATTTTGTGCGATTCTTTCATATAAATGAACATTATGTATCTGGCTGAAAAATCAACACACTCATCATTGCACAGGTATATAAATTTGTCAAGATGTATAATACAGTTTAAATATACTGCTGTCGCTTAAATTATCGATTATTTAAGATATTTTGCCTTTATACCTTATCGTGTTAACCATAATGTTATTGGCAAACATCAGCTTGTATAATTCTTCATTGTAAATTGGAAACGCATAAAAAAAGAGGCTAAGGCAGACTCTCCCACACTCGTTTCTGCCTTGGCCCCATTATACTGTTATACAGCCAATCCTCAGTAATTCAATTACCGGGTTGCCCACCCAGCTTGTCCTGCCAAATATAAAATTCCTCATGAACGATCATGGCAGATAGGCCCCTTCTTCCCGCAGGCGCTTTCTCAGTTTCTGCACATCAACTGCATGCACATTCACTGTCGG
This sequence comes from Firmicutes bacterium UBA4874, assembly GCA_002399435.1. Taxonomy (GTDB): domain Bacteria; phylum Bacillota; class Clostridia; order Caldicoprobacterales; family DTU083; genus UBA4874. The sequence goes on along the minus strand of DHDO01000016.1, from coordinate 1,407 downwards.
CATATTGCCGGCATGGGCAGCCGCCAT
>DHDO01000016.1:671-1030 GCA_002399435.1 Firmicutes bacterium UBA4874 | reverse complement strand
ATCTCATCTTCAAAGCTTCGCCTGGCCATGTAATCCTCCACAGTGATCACATAATCTCCTGTAATACGGCGCGTTTCCCGGATTCCCATCAAAGTTGCAGTTTGGGACAGATAAGAATTTGCAAAGGCTTCCGGAAAAAATTCCGCCAAGCCGTCACGCATTTCACGGGCCAGCTTGCGTCCCTCCATCAGCGCATGAGACAGATTGATCGGATCGGTACTGTCCACATCCCATAGATGTCCGGCATTGAATCCTACCGTACCGGGTCCGACAAGATTGCTGCAAATATGTGTATCCCGGATCAGGGGATACTTATCGGAATTTGCAATCTGATGAATGGGACTATCCGGATTGGATCC
>DHDO01000016.1:0-378 GCA_002399435.1 Firmicutes bacterium UBA4874 | reverse complement strand
CCATCGGTCTCCACACTGCTTAACATGGTATCGAACAAAACGGAAGCTCCCGACCTGGTAACCATATCATCATATAGGGTTTTCAGCCGTTCCGGATCAATCGGCACCCAGTCCACCGCATCTTTCGGCACATGGGGCATGGTACTTTTCAAGGACTCCATTATCTTTTGCGCCAGACCGCCATAGATCACCCGTTCTTTATCCGAAAACGGGCACCAGGCAGGCACCAGGCCGTTCGTTCCCATACCGCCGAGTGCTCCGGTCGCCTCAATGAGAAGGGTTTTTGCGCCTTCCCTGGCAGCAGAAATGGCTGCGGTACATCCTGCCGGACCGCCCCCGACTATGATCACATCCCATCTGTCATCCAGTGGAATTTCC
>DHDO01000112.1:12660-28472 GCA_002399435.1 Firmicutes bacterium UBA4874 | reverse complement strand
CATGCGATGACCAGCACGGACACAAAGATGGTAAGGGCAAAGGAGACCGGCTTTCCGGATAAAAGCCATGCCAGGCCGGCGATAACAGCGATTGCCATGACAATCGGAACAAAATAACCCGCTATGATGTCCGCTGTTCTGGCAATGGGCGCCCGGGAACCCTGGGCTTCCTCCACCAGTTTGATGATCTGCGCCAAAGCTGTATCCTCTCCCACCTTTGTGGCCCGGAACCGAACCGTACCATTTCGATTGATGCTGGCGCCGATCATGTTGCTGCCCTTATTTTTTTCCACCGGAATGCTCTCGCCGGTCAGCATGGATTCGTCCACAGAAGTTCGGCCTTCCACCACAATCCCATCCGTAGGGATTTTTTCTCCCGGCTTTACCACCAGAATATCCCCGATCTTCACTTCCTCGACGGGAATCACTGTTTCGCCGCCGTCCCGGATCACGGTCGCCGTCTTCGGAGCCAGCCCCATCAGTTTCCGGATGGCTTCCGATGTCTTGCCTTTCGTCACAGCTTCCAGGTACCTGCCCAAAAGAATCAGGGTAATGATGACCCCGGCAGACTCAAAGTACAAATTGCGTACATACTCCGCCCTGCCGTTCCCGATCTGAATCATGGCATAGATCCCGTACAACAGGGACGCACACGTTCCCACCGCAATCAGCGAATCCATATTGGGCTCTCTCCGGAATAAGTTTCCAAATCCTATGGTATAGAACCGATATCCCGCAATCATCACCGGAACAACCAGTGCCAGCTGCACCAAAGCAAAACGAAAAGGATGCATATCCGGATGGATCGCACCCGGTATGGGCAATCCCATCATATGCCCCATTGCGACATAGAGCAGCGGTACGGTAAAAACAAGGGAAACAATAAATTTTTGCCAAAGGGTCTTCGACTCCTTTTCCCTGCGCTCCCGTTCCCGGTCTGCCTGGCCCCTCGTTTCGATCTCCATTGCCTTATACCCAGCCCTGGATACGGCATCCTGGATCTGGGGAATCCGGACCTTATCCGGATCGTATATCACAGTGGCTTTTTCCGTTGCCAGATTGACAGAGGCTTCCTGCACGCCATCCAGCTTTTTAATTGCCTTTTGTACGGCGTTGACGCAGGATGCACAGGTCATTCCGGTAATCTGTAATGTCTCTTTCATATCTGCTTCTCACCTTATTCCTTTCCAATTCCGGCAACGCATTACTTTGCGTATTTATCGATCAGATCAATCACTTCCGTTACCTTCTCATCGCCGTTGCCTTCCAGGAAAGCTTCCTTTACGCAATGGCGGATGTGTTGATCAATTATCTGTAAATTTGCCTTTTTCAGGAGAGCCTGTACGGAAAGAATCTGTTTGGATATATCCACACAGTAGCGATCTTCCTCCAGCATCCGGATGATTCCATCCATTTGCCCCCTTGCTGTTTTCAACAGATTGAGGACCTGCTTTTTGTCCCCGCATTCCATATCGATCCCTCCTCTTGTTTCTTTATCCCACCCCCCGTGCGGTGGGCTACTTTCATTATACACCACATTTTCCCCCTGTCAAGGACTCTGTTATTTATATAACCCACTTTACATCAATGAACCCATGACAAATAAATATGACAAATAAAGCAATGGATCATAAAATACAGAATCCTCACTCATGTATATAAAGATTATGAGGCATACAGAGCAAGACGGAGAATATCATTAATAAACACGTAAAACGCCCTTCTATGTCTATTATTGGCTCCTGTAAGCAAAACTATGACATTTATCAAAATATAAATAAGAGTATAATGAGATAATGCTCTGCCTTACGAAACCACAAGGCAAAACAGCTTTTTTTTCTTTTGCTTTACGCAGAATGACCGGGATAAGAACAAGGGGGAAATATAATGAGAATTATTGTGATTGGTGCCGGCAAAGTCGGTTATCAGATTGCCGAGACACTGTCACGGGAAATGTTTAAAGTTGTGGTCGTGGAAAAGGACGAAGACGTAATCAATAAAATCAATGAAAACCTGGATGTACTGACCATGCAGTCCAACGGTCTGGTCAGCAATACCTTGAAACAGCTGGAGATCAGCCGGAATGACATGGTCATCGCCGTTACGGAAAGTGATGAAGCAAATATGCTGGCCTGTCTTTCCGCCAAAAACCTGGGGGCCGGTATCACCGTGGCCAGGATACGGAATCCGGAATATACAAAGGACTGGGCGGTTACAAAAGAACAGCTCAGCATCGACTATATCATCAACCCCGAACGGTCCACTGCCCTTGAAATCAGCCGCATGCTGACCTATTCTCCGGCAGGCGCGGTGGAGGACTTCGCGAAGGGCAAGGTACAGATGGTATCCGTGTTCATTGACGATTCGGTGAAATTGAATCCGGTGCAGATAAAGGATCTGGAAATCCCCGATGATATTCTGGTGGCCGCAATCATCCGAAAGGGAGAACTGATTATCCCCAGCGGGGAAAACGTGGTCCAAACAGGAGACACCATTTATATCATCGGACAGAAAAAAGGAATCCTGAAATTCTGTAAAAACATCGGCATCATGCCAAAGCACATCAGTCATGTCATGATTCTTGGAGGCGGAAGAATTTCCTACTATCTGGCTGAGAAACTGCTTTCGCTGGGGATCTCCGTAAAAATCATCGAAAAGGATCCGGCAAGATGCAGGGCATTATCCGAAAGTCTTTCCAATGCACTGGTTATCAATGGAGACGGTACCGATCTGAGTGTTCTGAAAGCGGAAAATGTCGCGCAGATGGATGCCCTGATCACCCTGACCGGTATTGATGAGGAAAACGTCCTTTTATCCCTTCTGGCCAAACAGATGGGAGTAAAAAAAGTGATCTCCAAAGTCAGCAGGGCAAATTACATTCCCCTGGTGGAAACCATCGGTGTGGATGCAGCCATTACCCCAAGCATGATTACAGCCAGTGAAATCCTGCGGTTCATAAGAGGCGGTAAAATCGCGTCCCTGTTCCTGCTGATGGGCGGCGAAGGAGAAGCAATGGAATGGAAAATATCATCTGACTGTGCGGCAGTGGATACTCCCATACGGGATCTGGATCTGCCGAAGGATGTTCTCATTACAACCATTATCCGGAATGACAAAGTCATCATTCCTCACGGTGAAGACAAAATATACGCTGACGACCGGGTTATCGTCCTGTGTCGGTCCACAGAGAACAATCGGATAACAGAAATCTTCAGCGGAGCGGAAAGGAGGCAGAAAAATGAATTTTGGCATCATCTCAAAGGCACTGGGACTTCTGCTTCTCACTGAGTCCGCCTGTATGCTGCCCTCCATGGGCGTAGCTTTGTATTATGGACAGGGAGATGCCAGGGCATTGACCCTGTCCATGATCCTGACGGCGGCAGCAGGGCTTCTTCTGCTTGGCCTTTCTGCATTGCGGCCAAAGAAGGGTATCATTCGTTATAAAGAAGGATTCATGATAACCGGCTTTGGCTGGGTGCTTGCCTGCGCATTCGGAGCGTTGCCTTTTTGCTTTTCCGGATCTGTCCCCACCTACATGGACGCTTATTTCGAAACGGTTTCCGGCTTCACCACCACCGGTTCCACAATATTGAGCGACGTGGAAGCGGTACCAAGGGGCATTCTGTTCTGGCGTTCCTTTACCCATTGGCTGGGCGGTATGGGGATCCTTGCATTTACAATGGCGCTGCTTCCCTCCATGGGCGGCAGGGTCGGAACCCTGCAGGTCTATAAAGCGGAAACCACCGGCCCCATAGCAGGAAAGGTAAGACCCACAATGCGGGGAACCGCCAAAATGCTCTACCTGGTTTATGGCATCATAACGGTGGCACAGATCATCTCACTGCGGATAGCAGGCATGCCTGTGTATGACTCCCTGGTGCATACCTTTGGTACAGTGGGCACAGGAGGATTCTCCATATACAACAAAAGCATCGGACATTATCATAATCCGTCCTATGAATGGATCATCACGATTTTTACCTTTGTGTCCGGGGTGAATTTTTCCCTTTATTGCAATGCATTGCACGGAAATTTCCGAACCCTGTTGAAAGACAGGGAGTTTCAGGCGTATTCGGGGATTGTCCTGGGTGCCATTGTAATGATTGCGATCAACATCAACTCATCTGTGTTCCACAATGTCAGTGAATCGATCCGACATGCGTCATTCCAGGTAATGACCATTATGAGTACCACCGGTTATTCCTCAACGAATTTTGATCTATGGCCGGACTTCAGCAGAATGATCCTGATACTGCTGATGTTTATCGGTTCCTGTGCCGGCTCCACGGCAGGCGGCATCAAGGTCATCCGTTTCGTGCTTTCTTTCAAAATCATTAAAAGGGGATTCCGCCGTTTGGTCCACCCGAAAGCCGTAATGCCTGTGCAATTGGGAGGCCAGACCGTTCCGGAGGAAACCCTTCAGGGGGTAACCTCCTTCATTGTCCTGTACCTGGTCATTTACTTTGTGGCAGTACTGGCTTTGCTGGCACAGGGAATGGATATGATGAGCGGAGCATCTGCCGTAGCGGCCACATTGAACAATGTCGGCCCCGGTTTCGCGGCCGTTGGGCCCATGAAGAACTTCAGCAAGCTCTCCCTGTTCTCCAAGGGGCTGCTGTCCGTGTGCATGCTGCTGGGCCGTCTGGAAATTCATTCGCTGATGATCCTTGTTATGCCGCATTTCTGGAAAAAATAATCCTTCCTGTCCCTGGATAAACCGGACCGGACGCTTTACGCCCGGGATGGCCCTTCGGCCGGGGATTCCGGAAGGAAAGAAATCGTTATCTGCTTCAAGCCGGAGGTAAAACGCCGCAGTTTCACACCGGTTTGCTGTAGCATTTTTTGGGATGCCTTTACCTGATCCGATTCGGGATATTTGTTGCTCAGATAAATGACCTCCTTTATCCCGGCCTGAATCATCGCCTTGGTACATTCATTGCAGGGAAACAATGTCGTATAGAGCCTGGCCCCCTCCAGAGAAGCAATTCGGTTATTTAAAATGGCATTCATTTCTGCATGAACAACATAAGGGTATTTTGTGTTCAGCGGCTCTCCGGTACGATCCCATGGGTAATCATCATCCGAACAGCCGGTGGGAAGTCCGTTGTACCCCATGCTCAATATCCGATTCGTTTTGCTGTCGACAATGCAGGCTCCCACCGGAGTGGAAGGATCCTTGCTTCTTTTGGCGGACAGCAGGGCAATTCCCATAAAATATTCATCCCATGTGATATAATCCGTTCTCTTGCTCAAAACTCCATCTTCCTTTCCATTTGTGCAGACAAGACCTTCAGAAGGACTTTCCATTATTATATCACGATTATTATGCCACGATTATTATATCACGATTTTACAGCAACGATTATTGGTATTCGATGGGTATTCGATGATTTTTGCTTTATACATATTGATCTTGATTCGTATTAATTTTTTAAAATTGTAACTTTTTGCTTGTTAAAAATACACGAAACAGGAGCAGATAATTTGTTATTCGATTCCTTGTAAATGGATTATGTATGTGTCATAATACCATAAAGAGGAATATGGATTCCTCAGAAATACGGAAAGGAGGCAAGAAATTCGTGAGAGTGGAGCGAAAAGTCCGCCTGGATACACTGAACGGCATTAAGGATTTTATCACCCTGGCAGACAAGTACCAATGTGATATCAAAGTCAAGGCCAAACATGGTATCGTGGACGGCAAGAGCATTATGGGCATTGCTTCCCTGGCACTGTACCAGCCGCTGACGGTTGTTGCAAAAGGGAAAGATGCGCAGGATTTTGCAGGACGGCTGGATCATTTTCAAAAAGAGAGCCAATAAAAAAAGTACCCCACAGAAATATGGGATACTTTTTTTATTGACTCTTTTATTTTTTTAATAAAACAGGTGAGCGAAGCCGATAAGCCGAGTTCTGTCTGATATGATCATCTGTCTAGGCCTGTCGTCGCCAACAGGCTCAAGCGGCCTTTCCCGGGACACGGCGGGCTACCGTACTTTCTGTCCTCTATTCGGCCTTGCTCCGGATGGGGTTTACATGGCCATTCCAGTCGCCTGGATGCCGGTAAGCTCTTGCCTCACCTTTCCACCCTTACGCATGGAAGATACTTCCCATGCGCGGTATCTCTCTGTTGCACTTTCCTTGGAGTCGCCTCCACTGGGTATTACCCAGCACCCTGCCCTGCGGAGCTCGGACTTTCCTCGTCTGCCTCACGGCAGCCGCGATCATTTGGCTTCCTCACCTGTCATCTGTCATTGCAATCCTTTCGGGTCACAAAAGTATATTACCATCTTTTCCGTCCTTCGTCAAAGTCAGATTCTTCCTCTCATCTCAGCCTTTATAATACAGGATCCTGCCACAATTCTCACATTCCACGATCTTTTCCCCATTCCGCACCTTCTGTACCACCAAAGATGCCAGATTAATAAAACAGCCGCCGCATTGGTTGTTCTCCATCACGGAGAGAACGGGAGTCTTGCTGGCCTTGATGTTTCGGTATTTCGCAAGAAGAGCCGGCTCAATTCCTGCTCCCACGCCGTCCCTCTTTTCCTTTACCTTGCCCCGTTCCTGCCGCATTTTTGCAACTTCCGCATCATAATCCTTTTTTACATTAATATAATCTTTTTTGGCCCCGGCGACCTTTTCCCGGATATCGTCCAGCTTCTTCCGGAATGTTTCCATCTCCTGGAGCAACTGCTTCAGGGCTGCTTCCTTCTTTAAAATCTGCCCTTTCATTTCCATGCCCGTTTTTTCCATTTTATCCAATTCCGCCATGGTGGGAGCTTCATCGGATGACAACTTTTCCCGCTCTGTTTCCATACTGCTGCGGATGGTATCGCATTCCTGCCGGATTCTATCACAAATGCTGCTTTTCCTCTGCGCTTCCCGATCCAGCCGAACCAGATAATTATCCTGTTTCACCAGATACCGCTTGATTTTCAATAATCTTTTACGCGAATCGGAATTCCGTTGGTTCGCGAGATATTGGTCCATAAGGAGATCCAAATCCTGATATCTCCATAGCATATCCAATTGTTCCATGTCTGCTTCCTCCTTCTATCTATTATGAAAAAGGAATAAGACCTGCTTACTCCCCTAATCTTCGAAAATAAATCCCATAATTGCTGGATGGAATTACTTCCACATTATATTGTAATGCATTGATTGAATTTTGTAAATGTTGAATTAGCCGATTCATGGCTGGTCGTTCCGCTGCATAATGTCCGAAAGTGGCCAATGCCATATCTCCACCCATAGTCGGCAACATCACGGATTCCCTCCGCAGTCACATCGAGGGGAACCATAATCCTTCGGACCGGAGACATACGGCTGCCAACCAACAGCCCCACATTATCCCAGGATTCTGCGTGCTCCGGCGGTGCCAGCTTTTCCATGATCCGTATGACGTCCTTTATTTGACATGGCAATGAACAACCTCCTTATACTGTTGGATTTTTCCCTCCAATTCCCTCTGACGAATCCTTGCTGCCTCGGTTTTTCCATTTTTCAACTGCAGGATGATTTCCTCCATCGTCTGTATTCGGTTCCGGATCAGTTCCCCCAGGAGAGGGTGATTCTTCTCCACTAATTTCCATCCAATATCATAATAAATATCCGCAGCGGGCCTGGTATCTGCCCGCCCTGGCACAACAATGAGAATCTCATAGATTCTCCTGCCTTCCTGAACCAGCTCCTCGTCGGCAATCCCATATTCATTGGCAATCAACCAGCGGCGCAGCTCCTCCTGAGCTGTCATGGGCTGGAGTATCAGGGCAGAAGCAGTCCGGGCAACGTCTTTCCCCTTATCCAGTATATCGCTTATCAGCAAACCGCCCATTCCGGTAATCAGAATGGTATCGGCTTCCCCTGGAGCCAGAACAGATAATCCGTCTCCCAGGCGGGTCTCCATGCAATGCTCCATATGGTGCAGCCGGATCAGTCTTTCGGCCTTATTCAGGGAACCTGCACTGATATCTGCCGCAATGGCATATTCGCTCCGATGATCCTCAAGCAGGGCAAGCGGTACATAGCCATGGTCCGTGCCGATATCTGCCACCTTATGGGATTTGGGGACGGCGTCCGCGATTGCTTTCAGTCTTCCATCCAAAGCCATGGTCCTCTCTCCCTGTAGGATGCATTTAAAAATCCTCCAAACCAAAAAACACCGCTTTAAACGGTGCCTTTCGAATCATATTAAGCTATGGTTAAGCTATCTGGCATTATGGTGGGCCTTCAGGGACTTGAACCCCGGACCGACCGGTTATGAGCCGGTTGCTCTAACCAACTGAGCTAAAGGCCCAGACACAACAATATTATACCAACCGGACCCACAAACGTCAATGGAAAATCCGGGGCAGAAACTGCCGCGGACTCTCCTCATTCAATCCAGATAATCCTTTAATTTTTTACTTCTGCTGGGATGACGAAGTTTCCGGAGTGCTTTTGCTTCTATCTGCCGAATTCGCTCCCGCGTGACATTGAATTCCTTGCCCACTTCCTCCAGGGTACGGGCTCTGCCGTCATCCAGACCAAACCGAAGTCTCAACACCTTTTCTTCCCGGCTGGTCAGGGTATCCAGCACTCCCATGAGCTGTTCCTTCAGCAGAGTAAAAGCAGCGGCTTCCGCTGGTGCAGGAGCTTCATCATCCGGTATGAAATCTCCCAGATGGCTGTCTTCCTCTTCCCCGATGGGGGTTTCCAGGGATACCGGTTCCTGGGCGATTTTCATGATCTCCCGCACTTTATCCACCGAAATGCCCATTTCCTTCGCAATCTCCTCCGGCAGCGGTTCTCTGCCGTATTCCTGAAGAAGCTGTCTGGAGACACGAATCAGCTTGTTGATGGTCTCCACCATATGAACGGGAATGCGGATGGTTCTCGCCTGATCGGCGATGGAACGCGTAATGGCCTGACGGATCCACCAGGTGGCATAGGTACTGAACTTGAAGCCCTTGCGGTAGTCAAACTTTTCCACTGCCTTGATCAACCCAAGATTGCCTTCCTGAATCAAATCCAGAAACAACATGCCCCGTCCCACATATCTTTTCGCTATACTGACAACCAGTCGGAGATTGGCTTCCACCAGCTTCCGCTTTGCCATCTCATCCCCCTGGCCCATTCTCTTGGCCAGCTCCACTTCCTCATCTGCAGTCAGCAGGGGAACTTTGCCTATTTCCTTCAGATACATACGTACCGGGTCATCTATATTAACCCCCTCTGGTACGGTTAAGCTCAGATCCTTTTCGGGAGCTGCCTCTTCATCCGTCTCCTCATCCACAACGTCGATGCCAAGGGACTCCAACGATTCATAGACTTTTTCAATCTGCTCCGGCTCCAGCTCGATTTCTTCCAGCATGTCCATTATTTCCTTATATGTCAGGGAGCCTTTCGACTTACCCTTCTCGATGAGTTGCTTGATGCGGCTTTTCTTAGACTCTCCGTTCTTCACGCAATTTCCTCCTTTCCAGTTTATCTGTGCTCAACCTGTGATTGAGTTGCTGCAATTCCTGCAACAAAAGCCTGTATTTTTCCATGTCCGGGATTCCTTCCCGTTCCAGTGTGGACGTTTCATTCTGAAGCTCCTGACGTCGTTTATTCAATGTATTCCTCGCAATCTGACCCAACCAATCCGATAACATGGTATCTAAGTTATCATACTCCATTTCCTGACGAAATATATCTACTAATTTCTTTACGTCCTCCCGGTCTGTTATGCGGCTCAAAATCTGCGCCTCGCCGATATCCCTGTCTTTTTCCAAAAGATCCCGTACAATAGCAACCACCCGTTGATGCAGGGGATCCTCCAAAGTAATATTCCCAAGTCCATCCAGAACCTTTCGCGCCATCACCTCACCCTGCGCCATCAGCTGTATTAAGTGATCCTCCGCCTTGCTGTATCTGGATTTCAGGATTTTTGGCTGCTTTTTTTTTATAGTATTCCTATTATTACCAACACTATTCCTTTGGCGGCGATTTTGTTTTCCCGCAACCGCCTGCGCCCGGTTGATCTGGTCATAGATGGCCCTGGATGAAATACCCAGCCGGGACTCCAACTCCCGCACATGGGTATCCCGTTCAATCGGATTGTCCAGTTCAGCCAATACCCCGGCGGCAGCCGTCGCGAAATCCACTTTGCCTTCTGTCGTCTCCGGATCATACTTTTCCCTTAGTCGTCCCAGCTTATAATTCACCGCAGACTGACTGTTATCCATTAATTTCCTAAAGTACTCCGGTCCGTACTTCTTCAGAACCTCGTCCGGATCCAACCCGTCCGGGAACTGCATGACCCTGGCCCTGCAGCCCGCATCCCTCAGAATGTCCAGTGCCCGCAGGGTTGCCTTTTGTCCGGCCGCATCCCCATCGTAGGCGATATAAACTTCCGGGATATATCGCCTCATCAGCCTGGCCTGTTCCTCCGTAAGGGAAGTCCCCAGGGAAGCCACCGCCTGAGGGAATCCAAACTGATGCAGGGTGATCACATCCATATATCCTTCCACAATGATCAGAAACTTCAAAGGCCTGGCTTTCCCGGCAAGATTCAGCCCGAAGAGATTCCTGCTCTTGCTGAAGGTAGGGCTGTCGGAGGAATTCAGGTATTTGGGAAGGGAGCCATCCAGAACCCGCCCTCCAAAGCCCAACACCAATCCCCTCTGATTGATGATCGGAAACATGGCACGGTTCCGGAACCGGTCATAAATCCTTCCCTTTTCCTTATTCTCCACGGTAATGCCGACTTCCAGCAACTGTTTTTCCTCATATCCCCTGGATTTCAGGTATTCGCGGGCACACTCCCAGCGGTCCGGAGCATAACCCAGCCCAAAGCTTTTGATGGTCCGCATATCCAATCCACGGGAATTCAAATAAGCCAGGGCTTCCTTTCCCTCCTCCTCGAAGAGCTTACTTCGGTAATACCTGGCACATTCCCTGTTTATTTCATAAAGCTGTTGTCGTTCTTCTCTTTCCTTCTGATAGTCCTTCGTATCCGTATCATTCGGCAGGGGAACTCCTGCACGCTCTGCCAAATGCTCCATGGCCTCGACAAATTCCACGTGCTCCATGCCCATGACGAACGATATCACATTGCCTCCTTCCCCACAGCCAAAGCAATGATAAATCTGTCTTTCCGGAGACACGTGAAAGGAGGCAGTCTTTTCACTATGGAATGGACAAAGCCCGAAATATCCCCTTCCACTGGGTTTCAATATCACATATTCGCTGATTACATCAACGATATCGTTTCTTGATACAACTTCATCGATCCACTCGTCAGGAAACCACGGCATAACAATCACCTGTTTCTCTAGTATATATGTTCGCCAAAACCGTAAATTTTCCTTCTTTTTTTTAATTTTTCCCTTCCAAAATGTCTGAAGGGCGTTCAAAAGGCCTGTTCATAAGATGCCGGAAGCCTCATCCGAACTACCGAACTACTATGATTCGACATTTTCTCCGATATTCCTGCAATTATTGCAGGAATATCATTTCTATAACTGTTTCCAGGAAGACGGCACAAACAACTCGCGAAATGTCCGGATGGCATAATTATCCGTCATTCCTGCGATATAGTCACAGACTGCCTGATCCTCTCCATAAACTGGTATCTGCCTGATAACTTCCCCGGGCATTTGACAGGGATGATCCATGAAATAGTGAAACAGCTCCCGGAGCACATACATCGCCTTCTTTTCCTCCGCCCTGGCATCAGAAGTGATATAGACCCGGCGGAACATAAAATCCCTCAGCGCTTCCGTAGCTTGTCCGACCGTTTCACTCATTCCGATCTGTTTCTGCTCCATGCTGTGATAAATGACATCCTTTACCATGGTATCGATCCGCACCGAATGGGAGTCCCCCAAAACCACAATACTGTCTTTGGGAAGCTCCTCCCCGGAAATGATTTTTGCCCGTATCGCATCGTCTATATCATGATTGATGTAGGCAATCCGATCACTCAGGGCCACGATCTGTCCCTCCAGGGTAGCCGGAACTCCCGGGCCCGTATGATTTACAATGCCGTCCCGAACCTCCCGGGTGAGGTTCAGCCCTTTTCCGTTTTCCAGAATATCCACGACCCGCAGACTGTGGATATTATGATGGAACCCGTTGGAGGACACACTGTTCAGCAGACGCTCCCCCGTATGTCCAAAGGGAGTATGTCCCAAATCATGCCCCAGGGAAATGGCCTCCGTCAGATCCTCATTCAGACGAAGCGAGCGGGCAATGGTGCGGGCAATCTGTGAGACCTCGAGGGTATGGGTCAGCCTGGTCCGGTAATGATCCCCTTCCGGCGAAATAAAAACCTGCGTCTTGTGCTTGAGACGGCGAAAGGATTTGCAGTGCAGGATCCTGTCCCGGTCTCTTTGAAACTCCGTGCGGATTGCACAGCGTTCACACGGGTAACGGCGTCCCTTGCTTTCGCTGCTCTTTGCTGCCAGGGGCGAGAGAATCTGCTTTTCCAGTTCTTCCAGCTCTTCCCGAATCATGCCTGTCCCTCCTTATGATCCGCTACCCACGCCCTTTAACCTCGGGCACCAGGTTTTCTTTCCAATATATATATACCACATTTGTTGGCATTATCCTTCTTCAGGGAAAAGGACAGCATTTCACAAAGCTGTCCTTCGATCGAAACCACATGCCGCATGATTCCCATACAGCCAGATGCAGTATGTTAGTGACGGGCACCTTACAACGAATGTAAGTGGTATATTGAACGGTTATTATGTAAAATAAGTGTGTAGGCAAATATACTGAAGTGTGAGGTATTTATTATATGAATAACGCAAATACACAAAAATTATTGGAAGTACGGGACTTACATAAGTCTTATGAAAAAGATGGAGTTCCTACGAGAGCACTGAACGGCATCACGTTTGATGTGCTTCCCGGAGAGTATATGGGAATCATGGGAGCCAGCGGCTCGGGGAAAACCACCCTGCTGAATTGTATCGCCACAATTATCAAACCCACTTCCGGCCAAATATTGCTTTCCGGGACAAACATCAGCGTCTTTGGCGGTGATGAATTATCTGAATATCGCGGGAGCAAAATCGGTTATTTGTTTCAGGACTTTGCTCTGCTTGATAATTTAACTGGCAGGGAAAACATCCTGTTACCGCTGTCCATCCACGATGTGAATGCATCCACAGCCGAAGCGAAGTTGGCCGGCATAGCAGGTTTCCTGGGAATTACGGATGTGCTCTCCAAATTTCCATCGCAGATGTCCGGGGGGCAAAAGCAGCGGGTTGCCGCTGCCCGATGTTTGATCTCTGATCCTTCCATTATTCTGGCCGATGAACCTACCGGGGCATTGGATACGAAAACCGCCCGGTCGCTCATGGAAAAGCTCCAGGAAATCAATCGGAAAAGAAGCCGGACAATTTTGATGGTGACGCACGACCCCAATGCCGCCAGCTTTTGTTCCAGAATACTGTTTATACAGGATGGTGTTATTTTTCACGAACTGCGACGGCAAGTTCCAGCGGAAACACGTGATCATTTTTATGGGCGGATTTTGCGGGTAATGGCTCAGATAGGAGGAGGAAGCGCGAATGTTCTTTAATCTGGCGTGGCGCAATGCCAAAAGGAGCCGTAGTGAAAACTTCATCTATTTCCTTACGCTGGTAACAGCTGTGACATCTTTCTATATTGTACTCTCTCTCGGCAAGCAGGATGTGATGCGCTTTTTAGAAGAAATTGAAAGCGACGCCGTCAATCGTCTGCTGACAACTCTCATGCCCGCCGTTTATCTGTGCGCTCTGTTTTTTTTGTTTTTCCTTGTGGTTTTTGCAAACAAATATCAGCTTGAGTGCCGCAGCAGAGAGTTGGGACTTTATCTGATTTTCGGAATGAAGAAGAAGCGGCTGTTTCTACAGCTTATGGGCGAGGGCCTTATCACATCGGCTTTAGCCCTTTGCGGTGGTATTGTCTGCGGCGGCTTTTTATCGGAGATAATCAGTCTTACAACCGCCCGATTGGTTGGGCGGGGCGTGATTGCTCATCAGCCGAGCTTTTCCCTGGGCGCTGTTGTTTGGACAACGCTGGGCTTCCTGCTGATTCAATCTGTAGCATTGTCTATTTTAGGAAGCAGGTTGTTTCACCGGGAAATCTATCAGCTGCTTTACGGCGAGATGGACAAAAAGCAAAATGCGGGGAATGCCCGCGGCGGTTTCCTTACCCTTGTTCCTGGCAGCGCAGCCCTGGCCGTCGCCTACTGGATCGTCTTAAAACACTTTATGGCGGCAGGCGGCGCCATGCTGCTTGTCGCAGTCCTATTGGGCATTGCGGGAACGCTTCTTTTTATCCGGGGCCTGGCAAGACTGGCAAGCCTGCTGGCCAGCTCCGTAAAAAGCAAAGCGACACACGGTCTTTATACGTTCACTCTGCGACAGTTGCAGGAAAACATCGTACACAAGTTTATCTCCGTTGGAGTGGCCTCTATTTTGATGATGTTTACCATTATACTGATAGCTGACGGTTCGGCCAGTATTATGTCATATAGCAGCCAGTTGACACGGGGAGCTTCTGTTTATGATTTTACTGTGACCGGCAAAGATCAGGCGGTGGAACAATACCTTGCCTCTGAGCAGATGAAACCCTATGTGGCAGATCTAAACCGCATGGAGACAGGTGAAATGAAGCGCCCCGCGGGCGATGACATGGGCTCGTTTGCAGATTGGACAAATCTAAGGAAACAAATTGTGAGACAATTGCCGCCGGATGTGAAGGATCCGGCAACGCAGGGGGCATTGGGTTATGAAATCAGTGAGAGCAATCCGGCAGCGCTTAATCTTTTGGCGGTAATTGACACCGGCGGTACTGCTCCGAATTTACTTCCAGTGTCCGCATATAACAGGCTGCTGGAGGCTGCCGGAGAGAAAACCCTGGCGCTTGCATCCAACGAGGCCATATTTTATCTAAATCCTGACTTTTTTGATACTGCGGAAGCGGAAGCGACCACTATGCTGGATCGTGTTTCAGCAAAAGCGCAAACCGAAGGCGAATCTCTTATTTCTATCGAAAGGCGGCCATTCCGTCTTCTTCCGTCCGTACCAATGAAAGGCTTGACTGCGGACGAAAATATCAAAATTGTCACGGCATTGATCGTTCCCGATGAGGTATTCGACCGGTACGTAAATCCCGATTCCCGCACGATCCATTGGAATTTCTGTATTCCAAAAGAGATTACAGAAAAAGAAGGCTTGATGCGGTCGATCATGGACGCCAGCCATCTGCTGAAGCCGTCCGGCTTTGTCTATGAAAGCTATCTGAATAATTTTGGGCGGCAGCTATTCTACGTTATAGCGGAAAGCTATACCACGCTTTATATGGGCTTTATGTTTTTAATTATCGCCTGTGCACTTCTTGCTCTGCAGTTTCTCACACAAATGCAGGCAACGAAGAAGCGATACCTGACCCTTTCCATGCTGGGGGCGCGGCGCGAACAAATGAAAAAATCCATGCACATCCAGGTGCTGTGGTATTTCTTGCTTCCCTTGCTGCTCGCGTGTGTGAGTGGAACCGTCGGCTTATATGCCATGCAAATATATCTTCATTCCTCTTCGACGAACATCGGGCAGACTTATCCATTAATGACGGTCATGGCGGGTATTGTCATTTTGGTGTTGACAGTTTATGCTATGGCTGTTGCCCGTACTGCAGACCGTGAGATCAGCAAGCTGAACTGGAAACCCAATTCCTAAGAAGAATTGGCAGACCGGTAAATTACGGGAAAGGCGGTGGCCGGATTGGCACGGATTGTGGTGGTCGAAGATGATTTGTATATGAGGGAGGAATTGATTGACCTTTTAACGAAA
>DHDO01000112.1:9448-12534 GCA_002399435.1 Firmicutes bacterium UBA4874 | reverse complement strand
TTTTAACGAAATCAGGGTATGAAGCCCTGCCGTTGTCAAACTTTGAAAATGCAGTCTCACAGATAGCGGCGCTTGCTCCCGATCTGATCCTGCTGGACATCAATTTGCCTTGTCAATCGGGATTTGAGATATGCAAGGCTCTAAAATCCGAAGGAATCGGCACAGTGCTGGTATTGACGGCAAGGGATAAATTACAGGATGAGCTGCACGCCCTGGGATTGGGGGCTGATGACTATTTAACAAAGCCGTGTAACATGGATCGCCTCCTGGCTCGGATAAGAAATCTTTTACGGCGAACAGAAGAACAGGAGCGGCAAGGTTTGCTGAACGGGGGCAGCTTTTTACTTGATCCCAATACATTTACGTTCTATGTTGGCAAAAGCTCTTATCTTCTGCCGCCTAACGAGGGAAAAATACTCCTTACCCTGTTGCAGCGCAAACCCAATATTGTCACAAAAGCCGAGTTGTGCCGCGCCCTTTGGAGAACAAACGAGTTTATTGATGAAAATGCTCTTCAGGTTAATCTCACACGCCTGCGAAAAACTCTGCGGAGATTTCAGCTTGACGATCGGATTGAAACCATACGGGGGCAAGGCTACCGGTTTAGAGAGCAGGCGGATTCATGAAAAAGTTGCGAACAATTTTAACCTACATTACTTCCTGCCGGATATGGCTGATTGCCTTGGCCTGCATTGACCTGTTCTTTACTTTTCTTGCATGGCTGGCCTACCCGGAGAAGTTTTACAGTCTTGTATGGCTGATGATTTTCGTTTCTTTCGCCGCATCTATGATCCCCCTAACCGTGCTGATCAAAAGACACGAAAAAAAAGCGGCGGCATTCCACCACTTTCTCCTGGAACCGGACGAAGCCAATGAATATTTGCTATGCGAGGTTACTCCTATGACGCAGCATCCATATATTCACGAGCTTGGGCGGCATTTAAGAAAAAAGCAGGCAGATGTGGATGACCGTATGGTTCAAATTGCAGATTACGAAAGATACATTGAAGCCTGGGTACATGAGATCAAAAAACCTTTGTCGTTGATGACGCTGGTATCAGATAACCGAAAAGAAGAAATGTCCCCGCTTGTTCAAACGCGAATGCTTCATGTGCGCGATCAGGTGCGCGGAGACGTGGAGCAAATTCTTTACTACTCCCGGCTGGGCGCAACACACAAGGACTATTTTTGGGAACCGCTTTCTATTCTCTCCATATGCAAGGAATCGGTTGAAGACAACTTGACGTTGCTGGAAGAGGCAGGCTTTACTATTGAGTTTACAGGAGAAGAAAAATGTCAAATCGTGTCGGACAAAAAGGGGCTGATGTTTATTTTGAGTCAGATCATCAGTAATAGCGTGAAATACTCGGAAAAACAAAGCAATCCTCTGCTCCGCTTCACCGTAAAAGAGGATATGGCTCCCAAACAAACCATTTTGTCCGTCAGCGATAATGGACCCGGCATACCCTCATCCGACCTGCCGTTCATTTTTGATAAGGGCTTTACCGGAGACAAAGGAGATTATTTAAGTCGGTCTACCGGCATGGGATTGTTTTTGGTACAAAAAATGGCCCGCGATTTGGCGATTGAATTGGAAGTCAAATCAGGCCCGGGTTCTGGAACGACATTCTCATTGGTATTCCCAAGGGTACAGCATTCATTAGGAGGATAGAAAGTGCAAATACAAAATGATCCTCCATTTCCATGACTTTGCTGTGAGTGACTGTGCTTCTTCCCTGATTCTGTTTCTTACTTAATATACTCGTCGCTAACCAATATCCCTGAAAGGATATCCGTCGGGATTTCAAATTCCACGGTACCCATACACCCGGGAGCAACTTCGTATTTGTCAAAGGAAATAACCAACTTTCCTTTTGCAGTAATATAGAAGTTCTGATCCGTGGTAATGCTCTGGAAGCCTTCCAAGTCATTATCGATTCCCTCCACCCAATAAATCTTGTTCGGATCCTCCTTATTCTGCTCTGTCATCTGCTTTTTGATATTGTCGCTGATGATATCCACATAGCTGTCATCCTTGAACAGACTCGGCAAATTGATCAGAATCTCCTTCTCCTTATCAATGGTATCATATTTCATTACAGTAGAGGAGGAACCGATCGTATTCACGATATACCGGGCAACCGAAAGAATCCTGTCGGTATCGGTCAAAACGGTATATCCACTATCCACTCCCATATGTCCGTCCGGACTGCTTTTTTTCATCTCTTGCATATCTGCCATAAAGTCTTCATACAGTTTTTTATTTTCTTTCAGATACTTCTCGTTCAATGTATGCTCCAGATCCTTGTTTTTCAGGCCCTTAATGGAAGGAACCTTAATATCCGCATGGTACTTGCCTTCGTCCAACGTATAGTTCCGGAAATTCAATACCTCCACGACACGATGGAGAGCCGGCACCCTGGACAATTTTGCCGCAAATGCCGGACTGCCATTGATCCCCGCTGTCAGAACGCCAACACAAATAATCAGGAAAGCAGCAGCAATACCGGTTCCTGTCCACATCCTTTTTCTCCTCACTTTACCTTTTTTCCCTTTCCACAGTGCAATTTTTATCCGTGCATCCAATTCCTTCGGAATTGGGATCTGCATATATTCCTTTCTTAAACGATCCAGGCTGTTTCGTTCCATAGGAAACCTCCTTATTCTTTTCATTAAACTTCCGTGCCATTGTCCCCCAGGGTCAGACGGAGCTTATTCAGAGAAGTATACAAACGGGTCTTTATCGTATTGGCATTCTCATCAAGGACTTCTGCAATCTCCTCAATTTTCAGGTCTTCAAAAAACCTCAATACGATGATAGTACGATATTTTTCAGGCAATTGATCCAAGGCATTTTTCAAATCAAGATCTTCGTATCGGTCAGCTTCTCCGGAATCCAGTCTGGTCAATACCTCATCTTCCACCGGATAGGATCTTCTCCGCTTCCGCAAAAAATCCAGGGAAGCATTTACTACAATCCGGTAAAACCATGTCTTCATGGAATGCGGATCTTTCAGGGAACCCACGGATGAAAATGCCTTGTAAATGGATTCCTGTACAATGTCCAGGGCATCGTCCGCATTCCG
>DHDO01000112.1:9062-9239 GCA_002399435.1 Firmicutes bacterium UBA4874 | reverse complement strand
TCCTCTTCGAGACGGTCTCTTTTCATTGGCGCCAAACTGCCCCTCCTTACCCTTGCCGGATACGTATCCTTCCTGTCTCTGTTTCGTTTTTACAATCAATAGACGGCTGTCAGCAACAGAAAGTTTTCCTTTCAAAAGCAATTACAAATCATATTTCTTTATTTTTTACCCAAAAAT
>DHDO01000112.1:478-8867 GCA_002399435.1 Firmicutes bacterium UBA4874 | reverse complement strand
TAATGATGGCTTGTTACAATTTCGTAATCATTCCTGGTTGAAATGTCAATGCTACATCTATTATAATAGGTTGAAAGGGGAGGTAAAGATTATAGAGAATTTTTTTCTGTAGATTTTGGAAAGAATATTTCTTTGCTTTCACTGGAATGTAAAAAAGGAGATTATATGGCATATATTATATTTCACAACGTTGTAAAGGAATACGCCACCGGCGGGGTGGCAATTCGTGCATTGGACGAAGCAAGCTTTGAAATAAGTAAAGGTGAGCTGGCCGTCATTTTGGGAGCTTCCGGAGCGGGAAAGACTACGGCACTGAATCTGCTGGGCGGCATGGACACCGTAACTTCGGGCGATGTAATCGTAGACAGCAAATATATTTCCAGATACAACCACAAGCAGTTGATCGGCTATCGCCGTACGGATATTGGATTTGTGTTTCAGTTTTACAACCTGGTGCCAAATCTGACGGCGCTGGAAAACGTGGAACTGGCAGCACAGATTTGTCCCAATTCGCTGGACGCAGCTGAGACGCTGAACAAAGTAGGACTGGCAGAGAGGCAAAACAATTTCCCCGCACAGCTTTCCGGCGGAGAGCAACAGCGCGTTTCCATTGCGCGGGCTCTTGCAAAGAACCCAAAACTACTTCTGTGCGACGAACCCACAGGTGCACTGGATTACAATACCGGCAAACAGATTTTGCAGCTCCTGCAGGATACTTGCCGCGGGGAGAACATCACCGTGCTCATCATCACACACAATTCCTCCCTGGCAGCCATGGCTGACCGGGTCATCCATTTTAAAAGCGGGAAGGCAGTCGATACCGTGCAAAATGAGCATCCTGTCCCGATCTCTGAGATTGAGTGGTGAGCCTGTGAGCAAAGCATATTTTAAAGACATTGGGCGCTCCATTCAAAAAGGGTGGAAACGGCTATTTTCCATTCTTATTATTACGGCACTGGGTGTTACTATGCTGACCGGACTGTATGCCGCCTGCACGGACATGTATTACTCTGCGGACCGGTTTTTTGACCGGCAGAACCTGTTTGACATTCGGATTATGTCCACGCTGGGATTGACACAGGAGGATGTGGATACCCTTTCGCGGTTGAAAGCTGTGAGAACTGCGGAAGGAAGCTACAATGAAACCGTTCATACGGAGGCAGACGGAGTGCAAAAAACAGCGGACATGACGGTGCTGAGCCGCAAAGGCCTGAACAAGCCCTATCTGCTGGATGGCAAGATGCCGACAAAAAAAGGGGAAATTGCCGTTACGCAAAAGTATCTGGAGGAAAGCAGCCTATCCGTGGGCGACCCGCTTACCATTACAGAAGACGTAAAGGCAGACGGGGAAAGCAAGACAGGCGGGGAAAGCGAATCCATTTCCTCCAAAAAGAACGGGGACGATCCGAAAGCTTCCCCAAAGGAGAACAGCACTTCGAACACGGATATTGATTTGAAGGATATGAAAACAGAACTGGAGGAAACGGAGTCTCCCACTTTTGCCAATACGACATATACCATTACCGGCGTGATATTGGACCCCATGAGCATTCAGAACAGCGATGGCATGAGCAGCCTCTTTCGGTCCACTGTCTCCAGTGATTATACTTTTTTTATCACTGGGGAGGATGCCGACTTCGATGTATTCACTGCAGTATATCTTACCCTGGACGGAACACAGGAAATGAGCTCCTATTCCGATGAATATAATGACAGGGTGCAGTCCGTCATAGCGAATATTGAAAGCCGGATCAAGAAACAACGGGAAAAAGCGCGTTATGATTCTGTCATCCGGGAAGCCCGCACAAAGATCCAGGATGCCGAAAATACCGCAAATGACAAGTTTACGGAAGCAGACAGGAAATTTGCCGATGCCCGGAACAATATCGACAAATCCAGACAGGAACTTGCCAACGGAGAAGCTGCGCTTACCCATGAGCAAAAAAATGCAGACAGGCAAATAACTGAAGCCCGGGCAAAACTGGAAAATCACAGGCAGAAGCTGTCCGAAGGAGAAAAACAACTGGCGGCCGGTGAAGCACAGCTGAATGAAAAGGCAGGAGAGCTGGAGCAGAACACACAGCGCATGGCAAGGGAACGGCAAAAGGCGGAAGACCAATTTGCTGCTGCGGAAGAGACTTTCCAAAAAGAGCAGAACAAGCTGAATGCGAATCGACATCAGCTGGAAGCAGGTACTGCACAACTTAAAAATATCTTTGGTGATGCATGGCCGGAAAAGGAATGGAATGCACTGGTCCACGCTGCCGCCGACCTGACGGCGAGAGGGGAAAAGGAAGATGACGTCGCAGAAGGCACTGCCGCTGAACAGGCTGCCCTTTCCAAAGCATTCCTCGAACTTCAGGGTCAAATGGAGCATCTTCAACAGGAAGCAGTGGATACACAACAAAATGAGCCTGTACAAGAACAGGATCCGGCCGCTGTGGATTCCCTGCCCAAAACCGGTGTACAGACAGCCCTGGGGCTGGGGATGGTCACCGGCGGCCAACAATTGCTGGATGCAAAAAAAAGCGGCTTTGAAGAGCAAAAAGCGTCCGCCCTGCAGCAAATGTCTGAAGCCGGGGACAAGCTGAACGAAGGAAAAACACAGATTGCGGCTGCACGCCAGGAGCTCGAGTCCCATCGGACAGAGCTGAAAACCGGAAAGGAAGAGCTGGCCAAAGCAGAAGAAAAGCTGAATGCGGAGGAAGCCCGGGCAAAGGAAAAGATAGCGGATGCCCGGAAAGGCATCTCCGAAGGAAAAACGAAGCTTTCCAAAGGCCAGCAGGAACTGACGGAACAGGAAAAGGAATATGCGGTAAAAAAGGACGAGGCAAAGCAAAAGCTAAACGATGCATACGCTGAACTGGATGATATTGAGCTGACAAAATGGTATGTTCAGGACCGTACCACGCTGGACAGTTATTCCAGTCTGAATAACGATCTGTCCTCCATTGAAGCCGTTGGGCATTTCTTCCCTCTGATCTTCCTGCTCGTGGCAATTCTCATGAGTCTGACTACGATGACCCGAATGGTGGAGGAAGAACGGGGTATGATCGGAACCTACAAGGCACTGGGCTTTGGCGGAGGCGCCATTTACCGGAAATATCTTTTGTTTGCCTTTTGCGCCTGCCTGCTGGGCGGCATTGTGGGAGATATCGGGGGATTTATCCTGCTGCCCAAATTCATAGCAGTTATTCTAAAGGAACTATATACGATTCCCCGGTATTATCTGCAATTCGATCTTCTCTATGGTGTCGGCGGGGTCCTGCTGTTTATGACAGCCATTGTAGGCGCCACTGCCCTGTCCTGCCACAGTGAGATGAAGCATATGCCGGCGGCTCTTCTGCGTCCCAAGGCGCCCCGCGCAGGTTCCCGCATACTCCTGGAGCATATTCCCACCTTCTGGAGTCGTCTGAAATTTTTGAACAAGGTGACCCTCCGCAATCTGTTCCGGTATAAAAAACGCCTGTTTATGACAGTGGGAGGAATCATGGGATGCACTGCCCTCCTGGTCTGCGGCTTTGCCATTAAGGATTCCATTGCCGATCTGGGGCTGAAACAGTACGACCGGATTTATCAATATGACCTGATGACTGTTTTTGATGAAAAGGAGCATGATGAAATGGTCCATCATCTGACAGCGGACAAAAATGTCAGGGATTATATGGAGCTGCGGATTGACAGCATGAAACTCATCAATACCAGAGGAAAGGCCGAAAAGGTGCAGCTGATGGTTCTTCCCAATGATAGTCCCATTAAGGATTATATTCGTCTGGAAAGCCCGGAAGGAAAAATTCTGCATCCGAAAGACAATGGCGTGCTGGTTACACAGAGCGCAAAGAAAATCCTTGCTTTAAAAGACGGGGATGCCGTCTCCCTGCAGAACATGGAACTTGAGCAGCAGGAAACCAAGGTAGCCGGTATCGTGAAAAACTATCTGGGCAGCAACGTCTATATGACGCAGAAACAATATGAATCTCTTTTCGGAGACTATGAGGCAAACGGCGTGCTGGCACACCTGACGGATGCCTGTACCGATCCAGGTGCCTACGCGGAGAAACTCCAGGATAACGATGCCGTTCTTTCCGCTGTCAGCACAGCCAAATTAAAGGAAGAATACGGCTTTGACCTGATTGACGCCGTGGTACTTCTGTTTATTGTCATGGCAGGGGGCCTTGCCCTGGTGGTTCTCTTTACCCTGTCCAATACGAATATCTCAGAGCGTACCAGAGAACTGGCTACCATAAAAGTGCTCGGTTTTTACGACAAGGAAGTCTACCAGTATGTCAACAGGGAAACACTGATCCTGACCCTGGCAGGGATTCTCTTCGGCCTGCCGCTGGGCCGTTTCATCAGCGGCTTTCTGACCACCGTACTCAATATGCCATCCATGTATTTTGCCGTGCATATTGAGCCGGTCAGCTATCTTCTCACAGCAGCAATTACCTTCTTTTTTGCCATATTGGTCAATTGGATTACCAACCGTACGCTGAATCGTATTGATATGGTGGAAGCGCTGAAAAGTGCTGAATAAAAGAAGGCCCAAAACGGGCCTTCTTTTATTCTCTTGCTTATGTACTGTACCTTTAAACTTATGGAGCCCCTGCTATCGCACCTTCCTTGCCAGCATCTGTGCCTTCACAGACAGCTCCGCTGCCTTAAGGGCATGTTCCTGCGTCATGGCATTCTCTGTCCGGTGGATACAGTCCAGAATCAACTGACCGAAGTAAGGGAACCCGGTCTTTCCCTTTGCATTGATATAGTGCTCTCCGTCTTTATCCACGAGAAATACATGATTGCCGGTCTTCTCCCTGGCTACATTTACATTCTTTCTCAATTCAATATAGCCTTCTGTTCCCAGAATAAAAGTTCGTCCGTCGCCCCAGGAGGAAAGCCCATCCGGTGTAAACCAGTCTACCCGGAAATATCCCATGGCGCCGTTGTCTCCCACGAGGGTCGCATCACCGAAATCATCCAGCTCCGGATACTCCGGATGATTGTAGTTTCCAATCTCACTGTTTACCACGGTGGCATCCCTGGCTCCCGTATAGTACAAAAACTGCTCGATCTGATGACTTCCGATATCGCACAGGATCCCTCCGTAATATTTCTTACGGAAAAACCAGTCCGGCCGGGAGGGTGCGTTCAAACGGTGGGGACCCATCCCCAGCACCTGAATCACTTTACCAATGGCTCCCTGATGTATCAGTTCTCCTGCATAAATGGCACTTTCCGATTGCAGGCGTTCGCTGTAGCTGACCATATATTTTTTCCCGGTTTCACGAACGGCTTCCTTTACCGCCTTAAGCTGCTCCAGCGTGGTCAGTGGCGCTTTGTCCACAAAATAGTCCTTTCCGGATTTCATGACGCGGATGCCCAGCGCCGCACGCTCCGAAGTCACACAGGCCGCTGCCACCAACCGAACCTCCGGATCGTCCAGCACCTGCTCCTCCCGTTCTGCCACCCGGACACCAGTCGCGTCATAGGCCTTCCGAAAAGACTCCGCCTTTTTCGGATCGGGATCATAAACCCACTTCAATGTGGCCCCGGCTTCCAACAGACCGTTGGTCATTCCCCGGATATGTCCATGATCCAGTCCTATCGCCGCAAAAACAAATTCACCCTTTTTGACCACCGGGTTTGGCTTCCCCTTTGGCGCATAGTTCATTCCATCCCTTTGATCCATGATTTTGCTCCTTTCCTGGTTCCCATAATTGCCCTCTCAAACTTTGTCTTTTCCCTCAATTGCAATACTTTTGCAGTGTTCTGCGTACCGCTCCGGGACCTTCCAGCATCTCTGCGAACATTCCCTTTACTTTTGCGGCCATTCCGCAGGAAAACAAATCTATTGAAAATATACTTTGATCACCGAGTATGGCATCGATTCCTTTCCCATCCACGGGACGCTGTCCCAGCCGGATACCTCCAAGCAGCCCGGTAAGCTCTTCCATCCGTGGGTCCGGACTCAGATCCATGTGATTTCCCTTATCATCCGCACCCAGCAGGTATCGAAGCCAGCCTGCAAATACAAGAGGGATCATTGTCAGATCGTCCAGGCTGAGGTCGGGACTGGAGGCATAGGCGCGCAGCGTCTGCCCATACCGGACAGGAATCTTCTGCGATGTATCCGTGGCAATTCTCTGCGGGGTATCCGGCATAAACGGATTCGGGAACCGCTTTGTCAGTACATCCTTCAAAAAATCCTCCGGACGGATAATGCCGGGATCGATCACCACTGGCATTCCTTCCTTTTCTCCCAGTTCCCATACCAGCTTCTTCAGGTCCGTATCGCTCATTTCCTCATGGATGGTCTGATATCCCAACAGGCATCCAAAAACCGCCAGAGCAGTATGAAGCGGATTCAGACAGGTACCAACCTTCATTTTTTCAAACCGATCAACGGTAGCCCGGTCGGCAAACCAAATGCCGGCTGCTTCCAACTGCGGTCTCCCGTTTGGAAAGGCATCCTCTATGACAAGATACTCCGTCTCTTCCGCATTGACAAACGGAGCAGTATAAGTATGACGCTCTGTGATAATCTGCTCGGTGTCCTCGAATCCGTCCTGTTCCAGAAGCTTCTTTACGGAAGCATCGGGACGGGGTGTGATTTTGTCTATGGCGGTCCACGGGAAGGTTATCTTTTCCGGATCGGACAGATACTTAAGGAAGCCTTCCTCTGCCCTGCCTTCCGCTACCAGATCCCTGGCATGCTTCTTCACCGCGCTGGAAAGAATCTCCCCGTTTCGGGCACAGTTGTCCATACTGACCAGGGCAAGGGGCCACGCTCCGTTTTCATATCTTTCCAGACAGAATTCCGCGATTCTGCGCATCAGCGGGCCGGCGTATCCTTTTTCCGTTATGGTGAAGCTGACCATCTGAACGGACGGTTCCCGGAACAAGGCCAGCATTCTGTCCGTTTCAGTCACAGCCTCCATCACGCTTCCCACTACCTTTTTGCCCACGGTTCCATCCGCCTTCAGCGTAACCAGAAGGCTCAGGGAATCGTAAGGCTCATAGGCGCGCCGGACGAGTTCCGGATCGAAGCCCTCGCAGACAATGATGCCCCGATCTGTCCGTCCCTGTTCCAACAATGTGTCCATGGCGGATGCCATAAATGCCCGGAAAATGTTCCCTGCCCCAAAGTGGATCCAAACAGGCGCTTTCCGGGTTTTGTCCTTTACCGACTGCCTGTCATAGGTTGGAATGGTATAGTCCTTCTTCCATTCCCCGCGTTTACTCCAGGCTTCTGTCAATTTCATAAGCTTCTCCTCCGTCTGTCATATTTCTGTTGCATGCTTCCGATAAGCTTTTATGCTTCCGATGAGATTCTATGTTTCGATGAGCTTTTACGTTTCCGATGAGATTCTACGCTTCGATAAGCTTTTACGTTTCCGATGAGATTCTACGTTTCCGATGAGTTCTTATGAACAGCTTCCCATAGCCCCAGGAGATAAGCAATCCCAATAGATCGATCATACAGACCATACCCCGGTCTTGCCTTCTCTCCCCATATCATCCGGCCATGATCCGGCCGGATATATCCATCAAACCCATTGTCATGAAATGCCTTCACAATGCGATACATGTCAAGATCCCCATATGAGCTTAAATGAGCAGTTTCCATGAAAACCTTGTTATCCAGATGCCTGATATTGCGGATGTGGGCAAAATGTACCCGCCCGCGTGACACGAACTCTTTTATCATTGAAGGTATATCATTTTTCACATCTGCCCCCAACGAACCGGTACAAAACGTCAGACCATTATAGGGACTGGAGTTTAAATTCAGAAATCTGCGAATGCTCTCCGCATCGCGGATCACCTTGGGAAGGCCATAGAGCGAAAATGGCGGATCATCCGGATGAATGGCCATTTTGATGTCAAGTTTCTCTGCATATGGAATCACTGCGTCCAAAAAATATTTCAAATTTTCCCAATAGTCTTCTTCGGACATATTCTGATAAAAGTCAATATCCTCTGCCATGTCCTTTAATCTTTCCGGTTCCCAGCCAGGAAGGGTATAGCCTTCTGAACTGGCAAACATCTCTTTCGCAATCCGGGATGGATTCATCTGAAGGGCATCCTCATGATGATAATACATAGCCGTGCTGCCATCTTCCAGAGGAAAAGCAAGATTGCTTCTCACCCAATCCATCACGGGCATAAAATTATAGCAGAGACATTTTACCCCGACCTCCGAAAGATTTTGAAGTGTATGAATATAGTTTTCAATATATCGGTCCCTCGTCGGCAATCCTTTCTTGATATCCTCATGAATGTTGACGCTTTCAATCACTTCCATTTCAAGCCCTGCAGAATTGATCTTCTTTTTCAAATCCCTCAGACGTTCCAGAGGCCAGACCTCTCCTGGGGGTACATCGGACAGCAT
>DHDO01000112.1:0-315 GCA_002399435.1 Firmicutes bacterium UBA4874 | reverse complement strand
CTGTCATCCCCGCCGGGAAACCAGCGAAAAATCATCTTCATATGGATTCTCCCCCTTGCCTCAAGCCCAAACCACAGCAACGTTTGACAAAAAAACAGACTTATCACAGCCAGAATCCAACAACGATAAATCATATTGTACATATTCGTTATCCATAATATGTATCACGAACATGCCTGCCAAAAAGCATCAAAAAATTTCCTGATATAATTATACCGTGATTCTTTCCGGATGTCAAAAACGCACGCATTCATACAACAAGACACCGTCCTTTCAGACAAATATCAACAAGTCATCGCAGTGGAATCCTTATTT
>DHDO01000027.1 GCA_002399435.1 Firmicutes bacterium UBA4874 | reverse complement strand
CGGTCCGATTGCTTTTCCGATCCATTGGACAAAAGAGTCCATGCCGATCGGATCCGGCCGGACAGGCCCTTTGCCTCCCAACAGCTCATATCCCTGTATCTGGAGATGCTGCTCATCACTCTGATCCGAAACAATACTGCCATTGAGAACAGTGCCCGGGTATCCTCTTCCACCCGACACCGGGTGGAAGAGGATCTTGTGAATCGGATCATCGCGTATATGAACGAAAATCTTGATAAAAACCTTTCCATTGATGATTTCTGCAGGAAATTTTGCCTGGGGCGCACCCGGATCAAGGATTTGTTCAAGGAAAAAGTGGGCATCAGTATCATCCAGCACTACCGGTATTTAAAAATCGAACGGGCAAAGCAGCTCATCCGGGAAGAACGATATAATTTTACGGAAGTTTCCGAGATGCTCGGTTTCAGCACCATCCACTACTTTTCCAACGTATTTAAAAAGACCACCGGGATGACTCCTTCGGAATATATATGTTCCGTAAAATCCAAGGTCTGATCTTCAGGCGTGACTTTTCCGTCGGCTGTTTGTGCCGTCTGGTGGTTCATCCCCTGGGTATTCCTGCCCCGCCGTTGGTATCGGGCCATCCGCCGGCCTTTCCTTTTCCTCCATGCATTCCTTCCGGTTGCATCCGTTCAATCCGGGAGCTCAATGAAAAAGGCGGATCCCTTTCTCCTTTGGCTCTCCACATCAATGTTCCCGCCGAACAGATCCACAATGCGCTTTACAAGTGCCAGGCCAAGACCATTGCCCTCCGATGCACGGGTGGTATCCCCCTGATAGAATTTGTCAAAAATACGCTCCCGTGTGGACGGATCCATGCCGATTCCCTCGTCCCGGACCGTTGCCTTGATGCTGGTCCCGGTATGATACAGCCGGATGATGATCCTGCCGCCGGGATGGGAGAATTTAATGGCATTTTCCATCAGATTCAGCCAGACCTGCTGCAGCATTTCCTCATTGCCATAAAACATGATGTCATTGAGATGAAGGTCGAACCGGATATTTTTTCCGCTCCATTCCGGTTCCAGCAGCAAAATAACACGCCGTATCTGCTCATCCAGTGCAAAGAGGTTGCTTTCGGACAGGATATCCTGATTTTCCAGTTTGGACAGTTTCAAGATATTGGATGTCAGCCTGGAAAGACGTTCGGTTTCCTCCCGGATAATCCCCGCATACTCCTGCCTTTCCCCATCGGTCAGCTCTCCGGATTGAATCAATTCTGCAAAACCCCGGATGGAGGAAATAGGGGTTTTGAATTCGTGGGAAACATTTCCAATAAAATCCTTCTGCAGCATCTCCATGCTTTTTAATTCTAACGTCATTTTATTGAATCCATCCGCCAGCTCCCCGATTTCATCATCGGAACATTTCTTTACCTTGACGTCAAAATTGCCTTTTGCCACTTCCCCGGTTGCATCATGAAGCGCATGTATACCGCGCAGTGCATGCTTGCTTCCCATGATGATCATAATCGTTCCGATCAGAACGCTGAACAGCAAAGTCAGTCCCTTTCGCAGCTCTGTCCGGAAATAAATGCTGCTGTGTCCCCGCATGCTGATTTCTATTAGATTATCTTCAAGATAAAACAGCGTCTTGCCGGACAGGATGTAATCTTCCCACAGAAATACAGTTTCCTTCCTGTCCAGGGCTTGCTTCTGCCGCTCCGTCAGCTTCAATCCGCCGGTCCCGTTCCTTTTTCTTACCCGATGATAAGGATTGCCGGATAACCGGATCAGCTCATCCATGGACAAGTCCGTCTTCTGATGCAGCTGCTGCATAACCTCCGCAATCTGTACCTGTCCCTCCCGGATGTCTCTCTGTACAGAGCGGTTGGTGATCAGAACCGAAGCCACATAGGAACTAAAAGAAGCGGAAGCCATGATAAAAAGAAACAAAAGGGACAGTTTGACTCTCAGATTCATCCCTTTCCGGCTCATACCTTTTTCTCCGCCTTGTAACCAAGCCCTCTTACGGTGACAATATCGAACTCCGGCCAGGGCCCAAAATGTTCCCTCAGCCTTTTGATATGAACGTCCACGGTGCGTTCATCCGCTTCCGAATCCACTCCCCAGATTTCGTCCATCAGCTGACGTCGGGTAAAAATCTGCTTTGGATAGGAAAGCAGCTTGAACAGCAAATAAAATTCCTTGGGAGGAAGGACGATGCTCTCACCATTCCGGGAAACGATCAGTGTATCATAATCCAGCTCCACATCTCCAATGACCAGTTTATGCTCATTCGAAACCTGGGCACGGCGCAGCAGCGCTCCTACCCGCAGAATCATTTCATTCAGATCGATGGGCTTTACCATGTAATCATCCGCTCCGGACAGAAAACTTCTTTGCTTGTCTTCAAAACTGTCCTTAACCGTCACCATCAAAATGGGCAGATTGTAATCTGCCTTGCGCAGTTCTTCCGTCAACCGGAATCCATCCATATTCGGCATCATGATATCGGAAACAACCAGGTCAATGTGCTCGTGACTCAGAAGGAACAATGCCTCTTCCCCATCCTCGGCCCGAAAAACATGATAGCCGTTCTGCTTCAGCACAGCACAAATCAGTTTGTTCAGATTTCTGTCATCTTCCACAACCAATATATTGAACACGGTACTCTCCTGACTCCCTTATCCTTGTCTTTCACCCCATACCATACTCCGGAATCCCTTTTCCAACCGGATGATCTATATGATCTATACTCGGATAAAAGGCAATCGTCTTCTCTCTTTCATTATACCATATCAAACAGATGCGTCCGAAGCTTCAGCTTCTCACGGCTTTTTCCCCGTCCGGTTCTCCTCCTGGTGATCCGGCCCGGTATCGGCTTTTCCGTATTCCGCATGATCGGAAGAGGATGAAGAAGTGCGGGTATTCCGCAGCCTTGTATACACCCAGTATACAACAAAGGAAGCAATGGACAGCGTAACCGACAGGATACAGGAAAACAAAAACTCCGGGGAATGGGGGTTGGTTATGGTGATTCCCACCATGGTAATGGAAATCAAACCGGGCAGCATTCCGACAGCTGTTCCGGTAATATACTTTTTGAAATCCACCTTGCAAGCCCCCATAAACATGCTGACGGCATCACAAGGAAGGAAGCCGATCACCCGTACAATAAAGGAAAAGAACCACTCGTTTCCCCTTTTTAAATTGTCCAGCACCTGCATTTTCGGAAACCTCTTCAATATCTTTTCCATCACTCCCCCGCCGGAGTATCGGCCAATCCAATAGGGCAATGTCGTGCAGGTTATCATGCCCAGCACATTGATCAGGAAAGCACGAACCGGCTTGAAAATCAGCCCGGAAGAGATATAGAGCAGGGGAATCGGTATCACAAACACCATGGACTTGAAGGCATAGAGGGCAATCATAAACAAGGCCGCCAGCCATTCGTTCTTCGGCGCATAGTTCACCAGCTCCTTCGGAGAGATCGGATCATCGTGCAAAAAGGCAAAAGGGCCGGTCAACAGAAGTACCAGTATCAAACCGCATATCCACGGAATGGTACGAAAGACTCTTGCACGAATCCGTTTCCCTTTCTCCTGTTCCAACCTCTCGCGATCTTCATCACCCATCTTTGCTATCACCTCTGCCTTGCAATTGCAGTGCCTTTTACTGCATGAAACGGCTTGCCTCATTGATACCGAAGCCAGACCAGCATTTCCCCCGGTTCCCGATTGCCCCACAGAAAATAAGGCACAGCCTTGATTCCAATATGTTTCTCGCTTCGGGACAAAGGGCGGTACAATTCCTCTTCCTTCCATGAGGATTCATTGGTTCGGTACCCCTCTGCCCGGATAGCCACAGCCTTCCCCGGAAGCCCCGGATCCCGGAAAGCCTCCAGATGGGCATCCGAAGGTATGGAAATGGAAGAAAGATTCTTGCCATTGTCTGTCTCCTCCAGGCAATATACCAGCGGACCTCTCTGAATCGCCGCCCTGCCTGCATCGGCACGCACCATGGGATGTGCCTGAATCAGCTGCGGATCCATCTCCATGCAGAATTCCACAAGGTCCCCATCCGTCCATATCCGGTCAAGACGGACAAAGCCCTTCTGCCGCCGGGAACCGATGGAACATTCCTCACCGTTGACCTTCAGGTCTGCTTTGGGACACCAGCCCGGCAGCCGCAAAGCCAGGGTAAATCGCTTTTCGGATACTCCCTTGACCTGAATCGTTACCTTGCCATCCCAGGGATAATCCGTTGTCTGCACCAGGATAACGGGGACGTCTCCGATTTTCGCCTGAAATTCCCCGCCGATATAGAGACGAACCGTGATCGTATCCTCCTCCACATCGTACACATATCCTCCCAGGGAAGAAAGCAGGCGGGCAATATTGGGCGGGCAGCAGGCACAGCCGTACCATTTTTGGCGGACTGGCAGGATATGTCGTTTTCCAGGATCTTTTTCGCTGGCCTCCGGCCAAACCTCCAGCGGATTGACATAGAAAAACCGTTTCCCGTCCCGCGAAATCCCGCTGAGGATGGAATTATAAAGAGCCCGCTCCATGACATCCGCGTACTTCCCGTCTTTGTCCAGGGCCAGCATCCGATGGGAAAAGAAAAACAGGCCAATGGAGGCACAGGTCTCCTGATATGCCGTATCGTTGGGCAGATCATAGTCCAGGGTAAACGCTTCCCCCTGAGCGGTGGAGCCAATCCCTCCCGTAATGTACATCTGCCGGAAGGCGATATTGTTCCACAAAATCCTGCAGGCTTCCTTCAACTCCCTGTCTCCGGTCTCCAGAGCCACATCGGCCATGCCGGAATACAGATACACCGCACGGACGGCGTGACCTGTTGCCTTCTTCTGCTCCCGGACCGGGATGCGGTATTGGTTATAATCCGCAGTGTCGGAAGGCCTGCGCCCTTTCGGGGACCAGAGATTGCTCTCCCTTTTCTCGGCTTCAAGGTCAAAATAATAGGGACGCTTTCCTCTTTCATTGATGAAAAAGGCAGCCAGATCCAGATACCGCTTCACTCCGGTGACATGATACAGCTTGACCAGAGCCAGCTCAATCTCCTCATGACCCGGGTAACCTTTCAGCTTGCCGGGCTCCGGGCCGAAAACTGAATCAATATGATCCGCAAACCGGCACATGCACTCCAGAAATTTTCTTTTCCCCGTCGCCTGATAATATGCCACAGCAGCTTCCATCATATGCCCGGCGCAATAAAGTTCATGACATTCCCAAAGATTGGTCCATCTTTTGCCCGGCTCCTTCCGGATAAAATACGTATTCACATAACCATCCGGCAGCTGCGCCCTGCTGATCAGATCGATCACTTCATCAGCAGTTGCCTCCAGTTTTTCATCCGGGTAGATGGCCAGACTGTATCCCACCGCTTCCAGCCATTTTGCCAGATCGCTGTCCTGAAAGACAAGTCCCTCGTATTCCCCCTGCTCCAAACCTGCCGCAATCCGGAAATTGCGTATGGCATGACTGGGCGGAGCGTCCGGAACCCGATCATTCAGCGCCTCCCATTGATAGGGAAGAATGGTCTCCCTCACCAGATCCGTATACGGAGACCAGAATTCATCCTCTATCCTGACATCCTTCCAGGGCAGCAGATGCCCTTTCGCTTGATTCAAATCCAACCCCTCCCGGTTTTTTTGTGGCAATATGTACAGCAATGCACAATTGTGCCAAAAAAATTTTATCATTTATGTTCTTCAAAGTAAAGAAAAAAAGGCCGGTTGCACCAGCCTTTCAAAATTGCCGCCTTTTTATCGACATCAAATCCTTTTTTACTTTTCACCAGCGCCGTTATCCTTTAAACCCGTATCGCTTCGCTGCATCTTTGTACACCTTCATATAATGATCCAGACGCATGTTGTCAAATCCCTTTACATAATCGTCCCATTCGTCAAAGGATTTTTTGCCTGTCACAAAAAGAGCCCGGTTTTCATTGATGTAAGTACTGAGATCCGTGGCGATGGAAGCCATATCGTCCGTATCCTTGTCTTCCCATACAAAGCCCGGCCATATGGTTTTGGGACGATATTCATACAGTTTATCCGCACTGGCCTTTGTAATTGGCTGCATCTCGCCGCCTTTGAAGTACTTGTCACCGGCGATGGAAGGATTGGCTCCGCCTGCCCAGGGAACATAGGCACCCAGGACCTGCTCAAACATGATCCCATCCGGATTTTTCATGACATAATCCGTATACTCGTAATTCCCGTTGTCATCCACATAATAGGTTTTGTCCTTTACCCCCATGAAATACTCCCGCATTCCATCATCGCTGTACCAATAGTCTTCCCAGCGCATCGTTGCCTCAGGATTCGGATTCTTTTTCGTAATGACAAAATGACCGAAACCGGACAGTGCCGGACCGGAGTTATTCCACAACAGATTCCCGTTGGGGCCTTTCAGAGGCGCCTCCAAACCCACACTCTTTTCACTGTATTTGGTACCGATGACGGAATGATTGACGAAAGCGTAACAGAGAGCTCTCCCTTCCTCTCCTTTGGCGATCAGCTTGGGCATATCCATGGTGAATATTTCCTGATCCAGCAGGTGCTCCTGATAAAGCATATGCATGAACTGAAGCAGCTGTTTGTATCCTTCGGACGTGGGGATAAATCGCAGCTCGCTGGTGTCCGGATCCACATCTACATTTCCATGTGCACTTCCGCGTGTGCCCAAACCAAACGAGCCTTTCAATATCCCTTCCAGTCCGCCATAATCGGAACAGGTCAACGGCACTTCATCCGCTTTTCCATTTTCGTTATAGTCCAGATCTTTAAAAGCTTTCAATACATCAACAAACGCATCCAAAGTCGTCGGTACTTCCTTATTCACCTTCCGGAGAGCCTCCGAATTGAAAAACAACTTGGGACCGCTGGTAATCGCCGGGGCGCCAAGAATATATCCAAGGGAATAGATTTTCCCGTCCGGCATAGTCAGTCCTTTCTCCACATCCGGCCACTTCTTGAAGGCTGCCCTGACATTCGGTGCATATTGATCGATCAGATCAGACAAAGGCAAAATCAGTCCCTGTTTGGAATACTTGGAAATATCCGTTGCCGGAAACTGCATTTTGAAAAAGGCATCCGGAAGTTCCTCAGCGGAAGCCATCATGATGTTCCGCCGCTCCGCCACAAATTCCTGCGGAATACAGACCCAGTCCACATCGATATTGGACTTCTTTTCATAATCCTTTAGAATGACCATATCATTGAAATCTTTCTGAACCGGCGTCTGCATGGTGACAATTTTCAGCTTGAGCGTTTTGTCCACTATCGGGAAACCATCCGGGTTCACTTTTACTGCGGCTTTGCTTTTCCCTCCTGTTTGTTTCCCGCAGCCTGCCAATGCAATGCATAAAAGAACGGCCAGCAGAAGAAAAACAATACCTTTCTTTCCTTTGCGCAGGAATCCTTTCATTTTTCCAACCTCCCAATCATTGTAAACTTTACCGGCAGAACAAAAATCAATTGGCATCAACC
The DNA here is from genome assembly GCA_002399435.1 of Firmicutes bacterium UBA4874. Classification (GTDB taxonomy): domain Bacteria; phylum Bacillota; class Clostridia; order Caldicoprobacterales; family DTU083; genus UBA4874. Next base: position 2,092 of record DHDO01000027.1, on the reverse strand, counting down.
TTTTAATGCTCCGATCATCACTCCCTTCACAAAGAACTTTTGTACAAAGGGATAAAGAATCAGCATTGGCACGCTGGAGACAACAATGACACTGTATTTTATGGTCTCTGCCCGCATGGCCTGCCGCGCCATTTCCTCCGCCGAGGAATCCATCATATTCTGCGCCTGATTCATTACCAGCACTTCCCTGAGGAAAAGCTGAAGCGGATATTTGCTTCGATCATTGATATACATCATGGCACTGAAATAGGAATTCCAGTATCCTACGGCATAATAAAGGGAAAGAACAGCCAGAACCGGCCCGGAAAGGGGAAGCACCACCTTAAAAAGAATCCCCGTATTGGAGCATCCGTCCATATAGGCGGCTTCCTGCAGTTCATAAGGCACGGAATTTTCAAAATAGGTCCGCATAATGATCAGATTATAAGTGGAGACGGCACTGGGCAGAATCAGGGAAGCCCAGGAGTTCAGCAGGCCCAGGGATTGTACCACCAGAAACAGGGGGATGATCCCTCCGCCGAAAAACATGGTAAAGGAAAACAGCTTCATCAGCACGTTACGGCCATAAAAATCCTTTCGTGACAACGGATAGGCACCGCAGACCGTCAGGATCATATTCAACAATGTCCCGGTAAGTGTAATAATCAAGGTATTCCGATACCCGATCATGATATCCTGGTTTTTAAATACTTCACGATAGGAATCCAGGTTGAATCCCACCGGCAGGAAATATAATTTTCCGGCAGTTACCATCTTCGGATCCGAAAACGAGGCACTGAGAGTATAAATCAGGGGAAACAATACAATTAACAGAATCATGCTCAAAATGGTACCATTCACCATATTGAAAATAAGATCGTTGCGGGAATGAATTCCTGCTCTCTTTGTCATACCCAGGACTCCTTTCTCACCGTTACCATAAGCTGGTGGAGCTGATTCTGCGGGATATGGTATTTACGGTGACCAGCAGCATAAAGTTGATAATGGAATTAAAGAAACCTATCGCCGTTGCATAGGAGTACTGCGCTCCCTGAATTCCCAGCCGATAGGAGTAAGTGGAAATAATATCTGATTTGCTCAGGTTGAGGTCATTCTGCATCAGGAAAGCTTTTTCAAAACCAATATTCATCAAACCACCAACATTCAATATCAGAACAATCACAATAGTGGGCAGAATGGCCGGCATGTTGATATGCCAGATGCGCTGCATTCTTCCGGCACCATCTATTTTTGCTGACTCATGCAGCTGCGGATCCACCCCTGACAATGATGCAATAAATATGATGGAATCCCATCCCATGTTCTGCCATACACCGGACGCCACATATAAGGTATGGAACCAGGAAGCCTCCTCCATGAAATTCATCCTGGAACCGCCCAATTTTGCAATCATCATGTTTATGATCCCATACTCCGGATGAACAAAGTTTTTCAACATACCGACAATCACCACAGTGGACAGAAAATGAGGCACATAGGTAACATTCTGAACGAGCTTTTTCCTTCTGCTGTTTTTCATTTCGTTGATCAACAAAGCCAAAATAACCGGAATTGGAAACCCAAACAGCAGCTGCAATACACTGATACTCAATGTGTTGGAAATCAGCCGTAAAAAATAGGGAGAGCCGAAAAAGCGTTCAAAATGTTTCAGCCCGACCCAGGGGCTTCCGAAAATTCCATCTATGGCGACATAATCCTTGAACGCCAGCTGCAGACCATACATGGGCCTGTAACAAAAAATAATGTAGAATACAAGAACAGGCAGGATCAGCAGATACAGATCCAGATTGCGTATGATTTTTTTGGACCGGAGAAAATGCATCACTTTTTCTTTCCGACTGGTCCTTTGCGTCGGCTTAGGTGTAAGAGCACCGGACGACATACAACCCCTCCTTCTGAATGAAAGCATACTTTCGGAAACTCTGAAAGCTTCTTTGTTTGTCCTGGCCAGTGAAGTTTTCAACCACCATTGAGCTATATCCACTATAGTGGCAAGCCATTTGCCGGGCAATCGTTGTTTTCAATTTTGAACCGTCATTTTGGATATAGAGCCGTCATTCTCCATGCAGATATACTTTATCTGTATGGAAAT
>DHDO01000026.1 GCA_002399435.1 Firmicutes bacterium UBA4874 | reverse complement strand
AGTAATATGGCGAACAGAATGGGCACAGAGAAACCAAAAATCAGATTGTACAGATTGAGAAGGATGGTATTGCTTACCGTTCTTTTGAAAAAGGCTGAGCCAAAATATTGCTGGAAATTCTCAAGCCCCACCCATTTGCTGTCCATTACCCCCAGTCTCGGCTTGTATTTTTTAAAGGCAATGATAACGCCGTTCATGGGCCAGTAACAAAAAATGATGAAATAAATGAGGACCGGCAGCAGAATGAGATACAGCGACTTATATTGCTTAAAATCTTTTGAAAGTTTCTGAAAGAATCCGCTTTTTTTTGCGGGCACAGAAACAGTTGTCATTTTTTGCATAATATTGTATTCCCTACGTTTGTACTTTTTCTGCAGGGACTCCCTTCCTGTTAAAGTTGGAAATGAGGATACGGCATGCAGAACGCAGAAGGTTGTTTCCTGCATGCCATATCATGCACCGGACTTTTACCTGTTCAGGTAACGATCATAAGCAGCCTGCCGGATAGCAATCAATTCTTCCATTTTAAGATCCTTCATTTTTTTGCGATAGGCATCGAAGGAAGATTCCGTCAGCTTTTCCTGACCGGTAATGAATTTCAACATCATTTCATCCCGGTAGGTATTCAGGTCGGTGTCATATTTGGAGATGGTTTCCGACTCCTCAGAGGTATAATTCAACCTCCATTCACCGAGTATTCCTTCATAACTCTGTTTCACTCCAAATTGAACGCACCCCACCTGAGCACCAAAACAATACGTATCGGTCAGAAGATAATCCAGATCGGAATCCGACTCGATTTCAAGAGGATAAATTCGGGATCCCAGCAATTCCTCATCTGTGGTGTCTGCTGTAATTGTATTGATCACTGGATAATTGTTTTCACTCATGGTATAGCCAAGACCTTCGATTCCGTTGGAAAACATGAATTCCAGGTCATCATCGTACAGGGAATCCAGAAGGAGAACACAGGCCAGCGGATATTCTGTATCAACGGTAATATATTTTCGATTGCCAATGTTTCTGTTGGTCACCATCAGCCGCATCGTGTCGCCTTTTTTCAGGACCGGAAAGTCCACTGCCACCATGGCTTTGGAAGGATCTTTGGATTCTACGGGCATGTAGTAGTAAGGATTGTAGTTATACAGATGATTTACTGTACAGGCACCTACTCCATCGGCAATCATGGACCATGTCTGCTGCTGATCCTGATTCATAAAGTCGGGATTGATCAGACCTTCTGCATACCATTTGCTCATCGTGGACAGGTAATCGTAATAGGCGTCTTCATAAGGGCCATAGGCGATTGTTTTGTTGTCATCCTTGATATAATAATCATTGGCGGAAATTCCATAGGCATTGGAAAAAGTATTTCGGGTTTTCCAATAATTATCACCGTCAATGATTAAGGGATACTCTACTCCGTTGGCTTTCATGGCTTTCAGCATTTGATACCAGTCATCAATTGTAACGGGTACGTCCATCCCTGTTGCTTCCAGCATATCCTTTCTGGTCATTAATCCAAACATCGTAGTACAGGATTCTTCACTGCCGCTTACCGCTACTCCAAGTGTATTGATACGTCCTTCGTCATCCTTTATTGCTCTGGTAAAATAGGGATCATCCGCAACTTTTTTGATAAACAGCGGGGTGTTCTTCTTGCTGACCAGTTTTGTGTAGTCAAACAACAGCCCATCTTCGTATGCCATTGTGGACTTTCCCGGATAATAATCGTCGATGCCATTGGAAAAGATCATATCCGGCAATTCGTCTCCGGCAATCATGACTGCAAAGTTTGCTGCTTCCTGTCCCAGAGGTGGATGGGCAAATTTCAGGTTGACGTCGCATGTTTCCATCCATTTCTTTACAACATCCATCTCTGCATACGTGGTAACGACATCTACATATTCCTTTGCAATGGGCATCCATATTTTTAAGGTCACGCCTTTTAGCTGGGGATATCCTTGTTCGTCCCGGGTATAGGATTCTCCGGTTTTCTTATATGTAAGAGCATCCTCTTTTTCAGAAGCGGGCGGGGAACCGGCACTTGTGGATTTTTCACCTTTGTTGGAATCTTTTGAATCTTCAGAGGGACTGCCTCCACAGGAAACCAGCAGCAGGCAAAAAGAAAGCAAACAAGTCGTAAAAAGAACGAGGCATTTGTTTCGTTTCATGGCTTTTCCTCCAAATATATGATTTTTTACGGTAACCGCATTTTTATATTAGCAGAAAGCAGACAGTATGTATATTTTCATTTTGTTCAAATAACGATCAAACGAACAATTTAGCAATGAACATAAAGGAATATTTATATCTAAAATACATGTATGACATATAATGTAATTCATTTTTTGTAAAAAAACAACTTTGCTCCTTATGAATATTATGATAGGTTTTCCTTCCATTGACCAGGTGTGATTCCTTCATATTTTTTAAAGGTTCGAATAAAGGAAGCAGTGCTGTTGAATCCGGTCCGGCAAGCTGCATTTGAGATCAGTACATCCGGCTCGTTTCGTATGATTTCCCTGGCAGCGGCAATGCGCCGTTTTTGGATTTGCTCATATAAGCCATTTCCGGTTTTCTGTTTAAAGCAGGTGGAAAGGTAGGATCGCGTCATTTGAAGCTCATCTGCTATAAATGATGTGGAAAAATTGTCATCCTGATAGTGCTCTTCAATGATTTGATAACATCTGTTTATCCAGGCAGGTATATTCTCGTTGTCTCCCTGCTCATGTCCGGATGCATTTTTTAGAACCTGTTGACAGGTAGAATAAAGATGATTTACTCCGGAACATGCTTCACTGAGGAAGACTGAATAGACAGTGCCTTGCAGACTGTTCAGTATATCCAGTGTTTCATCTGCGAAATCTTCCAGACTTCCCTCCTTGCTGCGGAATACAGAATCGATGAAGTTTAATATCAGAAGAAGATTGCCATCTGTAGCAACGGTATAACAGCCTTCCTCAGGAAGGAGCAAATGATAGACACTTTCCTTTAACACCGCCCTTGCCGTCTGCATTTCCTGATTGGAAAGAACAGAATCCGGTGTATAGAGGATCACGGCATAGGAATTGCCATAGAAATTGATATAATCCGGAACGGCAGAACTGCCGTCCTTTTTTCCCGTCAGCAATTTTTCAAGATAGAGTTCGCTGAGAGCAATGGTCTTTCTGTCATACTCCCTGGCCAGATCCATATAACTGCTGATATGATTTCGCACCAGCATTTCGATGGCTGCATATTCATTCTTTGGAATTTCACGGGAAGCCAGGCTTCTGTTTTTGCTTTTTTTGATGCAGTCTGCTTTTTGCTTTATACTTTCGGTGTTTAATATATTCAGTATTTTTTTTATTTGTCTGGTATGCTGTTGTGCAAAATAAGCTCCATATCCCAAGGCCAGTGCCAGTGCCAGACCGACGATAAAATATTCCATATGCTGTTTCCCGCCAATTTTCCTTATCGTTCCGTTTCGATCTGAGGCATAGACAGCAGTAAACTGGTATCTGGAAAGAATGGCAGGCTGGACCGTGTAGGCATCGGTTTCTGTTTTCCATGTGAAGGATCCGGCTCCTGAATGGTGAAGCGCTTCTTCATAGAGATTT
>DHDO01000062.1:26455-36638 GCA_002399435.1 Firmicutes bacterium UBA4874 | reverse complement strand
CGGTTCAAACAGGGACAGCTCCACCGCGGATAAAACGTCCAGAACGGTGATCTGCCCCGGCATCCGTGTCAGCTGGTATCCGCCCTGGGCGCCTTTTATGGAACGTACAATATCCCCTCTTTTCAAAAGGGAAAAAACCTGTTCCAAATAAATTTTGGAAATCCCCAGGTTTTCCGAAATGCTGATGACGGTAATATATTCGCCGCTGTTGTACTTTTCAGCCATATGGATCATGGCGGCCAGACCATAGCGGCCCTTTGCTGAAATTCTCATAGTGTTGTCTCCATTTCATACTTATACGATATGTATTCAATGATATGTAATAATGAGAGGAATGTCAAGAGCGGCACAGAAGATAGGTCATAGATGTTATGGATAAGAAGCAGCTGGTCGGGAAAACTTGGCATGGACTGACATGGATGACGCCGGCAATCATTTTCACTAAATTTGCGGATTCTGTTGACAAAAGAACCCTCTCATATTATGATAATACTGTAATCAATATTAAACATATATGAAAAGGTTAAATTAAAAAGGAGGGCAATACAATGGCAAAGATATTTCAGAATGTGACAGATTTGATTGGGAGAACTCCTTTAATGGAGCTTAGAAATTATGAAAAGAAGCATGGGCTGAAGTCTGGTATCCTCGGAAAGCTGGAGTATTTCAATCCGGCAGGGAGCGTAAAGGACCGGGTTGCACTGGCTATGATCGATGACGCGGAAGAGAAGGGGGAGTTGACTCCGGATTCCGTGATCATTGAGCCAACCAGCGGCAATACCGGTATTGGTCTTGCCTCCGTTGCGGCGGCACGGAGATACCACATTATCATTACCATGCCGGATACAATGAGTGTGGAGAGGAGAAAGCTGCTGAAGGCGTACGGCGCAGAGCTTGTCCTGACGGAAGGGGCAAAGGGAATGAAAGGCGCCATTGAAAAGGCCAACGAACTCGCTGCGGAGATTCCAAATTCCTTTATTCCCGGGCAGTTTGACAATCCGGCCAATCCTGCCATCCATCGGACCACCACCGGCCCGGAGATCTGGGAGGATACCGATGGGAAAGTGGACTTCTTTGTTAGTGGGATCGGAACCGGCGGCACCATTACGGGAGTCGGGGAGTTCCTAAAATCCAAAAATCCGGAAATTCAGGTGATTGCTGTCGAGCCGTCCAGTTCTCCGGTGCTTTCGAAGGGAACGTCCGGCCCGCATAAAATCCAGGGGATCGGTGCGGGATTTGTTCCGAAGGTCCTCAACACAAAGGTTTATGACGAGATCCTGCCGGTGTCCAATGAGGATGCGTTTGCAACCGGCAGGGAGATCTGCAAAACAGAAGGTCTGCTGGTAGGCATTTCATCCGGTGCAGCCCTTTGGGCGGGAACACAGATCGCCCTGCGGCCGGAAAACGAAGGGAAAAACATCGTCGTCCTGCTGCCGGATACCGGAGAGAGATATCTTTCCACCCCGCTCTTTTCGGACTGAAAGGGGAAGATCTTCTTCCCCATATGTTTCACAGCAAAAAGCCACCCATTAAACCGGGTGGCTTTTTTGCTGCGGCATAGGCCGCTCTATTTTATTCCTATATGGTTGATATCATTCGTAATTTTGCTATTTCTCTTCTTATTCTTTTTCTGCTTCGTTTCGCTGTTCCTCATCTGCCAGGCATACAACCGCACTAATCAACCTTCGTTCCTTGATCTTGGTGATTTTGATCACCAGGCCGTATTCCTCCAGCATTGGGGTGGTCCCGTCGGCGGGAATGGTTCCGAGAATTCCAAATATCAGGCCGCCAAACGTATCATAATCCTCATCCGGGAGCTCCACGCCGAGCTGTTCAGCCACTTCATCCAATTGCGCAGTACCCTGAATCCGCCAGGTTCTGGAATCCAGACGCTCAATGGGAGGAGCTTCCCTTGGCATGGAAGCGTTGTCGTCCAGATCTCCCACTAATTGCTCCAGCAAGTCGTTCATCGTGACAATTCCGCTCATTCCTCCGTAATCGTCCACGACGATGGCAAAATGCTCTCTGGATTTTTTCATATTACGAAACACCAAATCCGCGTGGGCTGTTTCCGGGACGAAATAAGCATCCTTTACCGCATGCTTCATTACTTCCTTACGGGACTTGTCTTTCAGACGGAAGTAATCCTTTGTATTCAAAACTCCCACAATATTGTCCGGGCTTTCTGCACAGACAGGGTAGATGGAATGCTTGCTTTCGGTAATCGTCCGTTCCCATTGTTCATCGGATTCTTCCGTCCATAACAGCGACGCTTCCGTACGATGGGTCATGACCTCCTCCACAGACATATCATCAAATTCGAAGATATTCTGAATCATATCCTGCTCATCGGGCAGGATAGTACCCTTTTCCGCACCGGCATCCAGCATCAGGCAGATTTCCTCCTCCGGGTTCACCTCATTCTCCGCCTGGGGATCAATGCCTAGCAAACGCAGGATCCCGTTGGTCGATACGGTGAACAGCCAGACGGCTGACGTAAAGATTTTGGATACCACATAAATCAGGCCGGACATCCTAAGGGCAATTTGCTCCGCCTTGTTCATGGCAAGCCGTTTGGGGACCAATTCTCCAAGCAGCACGGTAAAATATGTTAAAATAAGGGTGATGACCGCTACAGAGATCACATCAAGCATCCTTGCAGGGATATTGAACCCGATATGGATCAGCCCCATTTTCAGCCGTTCGGAAAAGTTCTTGGAAGCTACGGCACTGCTGAGCAGGTTGACCAGCGTGATGCCGACCTGAATCGTCGACAGAAAACGGGACGGCTGCTCCGTCAGATTGGCAAGCCTGATAGCCCGCTTATCCCCGGACTCGGCAAGCTTTGCGAGCTTGTTGCCGTTCATGCTGACCACGGCCAGCTCGGCGCAGGCAAAGATCGCATTGAAAAAGATAAAGATAAACTGAAGCAGAATCAACCATAATAAAGGATCATCTGACAAAAGATAACCTCCTAAGCTATTCTAATAGTATTATGCCATTTTGAAACCGCTGTATGTTGGATAGCGATTTCCAATGCAAAAAATACTGCAAATCCTATCATGAAATATTCCAGTTGGATATAAAAAATCATGAATCACCAAATAGATCTGTTTATTACAGTTTATCACAGTAAAAAAGCACACAACAACAAAAGCAACAGAACATTGCCTTTTTTTCCGTGTGCAGAACTTTTGTTGATTAAATTGATTAATCTGCTAAAAAAGTTAAATCTGCAACATTGTCGTTCAGGGCCCGGTTCAGGGCCAGAAGAATCGTCCACTTACAAAGCACCCACCTTTCCATAGAAACAGTATAGCAAAACTTTTTATTCTTGTCAACTTGGTATTAACTCTTTTGGAATCGCTGCATAGTATGGTGTGTGATGAGATATCTTTTCTATTTAAGGAGGTTCAAACTATATGGCATACTATGATGATCCCAATTATCCGGGAAATCCAAACCCATGGTATAAAGATTACACCTGGTATGGAGGGTATGACAGCAACGATGCTTCCTATATGAGGGAAATGCCGATGCCGCCGACACCACCAATGCCGTGTCCAAAACCACCGATGCCGCCGATGCCGTGTCCGATGCCGCCAATGCATCCGATGCCGCCGATGCCGTGTCCGATGCCGCCAATGCATCCGATGCCACCGATGCCGTGTCCGGAGCATCCGATGCCGCCAATGCATCCGATGCCACCGATGCCACCGATGCCGTGTCCGGAGCATCCGATGCCGTGCCCGAAGCCGCACGAGTGTCCTCAGCCCGATGTGGACTACTATACCTATCCGTCGAACCTGGAAGACGCTTTACGTCTGCTTGAAGATTCGATAAAAGGGGAGAGGCACGACGTAATGTACTACGATTGTCTTATGAAAATGGCTCCGGCCGAAGACAGGAAGATAATAGAAGGAATCAAGGAAGATGAGAAGAGGCACGGACAGCTGGTGCGTACCGTCTATTGTGAGATGACCGGACATACTTTCCCTCCCACTCCCCCAATGGAGATTAAGCCTCCAAAATCCTACTGCGATGGGATACAGGACGCTCTATATGGTGAGTGGATGGCAATGGAAAGATACCGCAAGATTCTGTACGCAATGCAGAGAAGAAGGCACATCAACATGCTGACGGAGATCTATACCGATGAGATGAAGCATGCAAGCAAACTGAACTATCTGTATACCCGGAATGAATGCTGGGAGAAATGCAGTCCAAACAAGTAAGGATTCATTGCGGTCCGAAGAAGGAAAGCTTCATTTGCAGGGGAGAGGTTCGCGGAGGGGAAGATCCCCTGCATACAGGAAAAGAGATTGTCTCTGTCTGACAGGCTCAGATGGGTGCAACCTCTTTTTTCTTATATATTCATATCTGCAAACCATTTCTCCTTTGCAGCATTCTTTCCATGGCATCTTTTGCAAGGGAAACAAATTCGTCCATTGACAATTCCTCCTCAATGGGCTAAAGTAGAAATGATGAAAGTTGAACTGGTTCAAGTTTGATTTCGCGAATGCGGATCCTATTCCAATTTTGTTTTCGGGAGGTGTGGTATGTCCGTTACAATACGGGATGTGGCCAAACGGGCACAGGTATCCATTGGTACGGTGTCCAGGTATTTGAACGGATATTCCCTCCGGGAAAAAAATCGTATCCGGATCGGGGAAGCGATCCGGGAGCTGGGTTTTCAGGAAAACATCATTGCCAAAGGCCTGAAAAACAATCGTTCCATGACCATCGGCGTGGTGCTGTCCAGCCTGACGGATCTGTTTGCCACCTCTGTGATTACCGCGGCAGAGGATGTGCTGGCGGAAGCCAATTACAGCATTGTTGTATGCGACTTTCAGTCCGATCCGGATATACTGGATCAAAAGCTCCACTTTCTCAAATCCCGTTCCGTGGACGGCCTGATCCTCCTTCCGGGAAGCTGCGGCCGATCGGGAGTTCTGCAGGAGTTTCAGGACGATGGCATACCGGTTGTAATGGTAAACGATGAGATGCCTTCCTTTTCCACGGATCTGGTTGCGGTTGACAACGCCAATGCCTCTTTCCGCGCGGTCGAATGGCTGATCCAGCAGAACCACAGGGACATTGCCATCATCAACGGTGATCCTGACACATCCACCGGCCGGGAGCGGTACAAGGGCTACCTGGAGGCATTGCGTACCTATGGCATCGAGCCCCGGGACCAATGGGTTACCTGCGGGCATTTCTCCAACAGCGGCGGGTATGAGGCTGCGAAGTCCCTTTTTTCCCTGGAACATCTGCCTACAGCCGTATACATCACCAATTACTACATGACATTTGGAGCCATTATCGCTGCAAATGAACGGAAGCTTCGGATCCCGGACGATATTTCCGTCATCGGGTTTGACCATTTTGATCTGTCTGACGTGATTCATCCGCCCCTGACCGTAGTGGAGCAGCCAACGGATCGGATCGGCAAGGCGGCAGCCCATATGGTAATCCGGCGCATCAAAGGGGATTCGGACGGCTTTCCTGCCTGTATCCGCATGCAGACCCGCATGTTGATCCGCGATTCCGTTAAAAAATATGAACCGGTTCAACCATTGCCGTCTTCCGGCAGAGATCAGCCGGGAGACACAAAGAAATAGAGTGGTCCCAAATAGCTCCATATCAAACGTAAAAACACATTAAAAGGAGGAGTATCTCATGGCAAACGTAACAGATCTGAAGGTTCCGTCACCTGTCAACCGTTATCAGGAAGCTCTCCCCAAAATCGGCATTCGTCCGATTATTGACGGGAGAAGAAAAGGCATCCGGGAATCCCTGGAGAATCAGACCATGGACATGGCCAGGAAGACAGCAAAATTAATAAGTGACCATCTGCGCCATCCCAATGGCTTCCCGGTGGAATGCGTGATTGCGGATACCTGCATTGGCGGGGTAAAAGAGGCCGCCCAAACGGCGGAAAAGTTCAAGCGGGAAGGCGTCGGCGTTTCCATCAGCGTAACACCATGCTGGTGCTATGGTTCCGAGACCATGGATATGGATCCGCTGATGCCCAAGGCGGTATGGGGGTTCAACGGGACCGAACGGCCCGGTGCAGTCTATCTGGCTGCCGTGTTGGCAGCTCATGCCCAGAAAGGGCTTCCCGCTTTTGGCATCTATGGCAGGGACGTACAGGATATTGATGACCCCGCCATTCCGGAAGATGTCCAGCGGAAACTGCTGCAGTTTGCAAAAGCCGGACTGGCTGCCGCCACATTACGAAACAAGTCGTATCTTGCCATGGGCAGCACCGCCATGGGGATCGCCGGCTCCATGGTCAGCCATGACTTCTTTGAAAACTATCTGGGAATGCGGGTGGAGCAGATCGACATGTCCGAGTTTCGCCGGCGCCTGGACCTGAACATCCTTGACCCGGAGGAGTTCCGGTATGCCCTCGCATGGGTAAAGGAGAACTGCAGGGAAGGAAGTGACGTGAACCGGATCAAAAAGAGCCGGCAGGAAATGGATCAGGACTGGGAAACCGTTGTGAAGATGGCAATGATTGGCCGCGATCTGATGATCGGAAATCCCAGACTGGCGGAGATGGGCTATGCGGAAGAGGCTATGGGGCACAATGCCATTGCCGCAGGGTTTCAGGGGCAGAGACAGTGGACAGACTATATGCCCAACGGCGATTTTATGGAGGCCATGCTGAATTCTTCCTTTGACTGGAACGGCATCCGGGAGCCTTATATCGTGGCAACGGAAAATGACAGCCTGAACGGCGCCGCCATGCTCCTGGGCCATCTGCTGTCCGGAACAGGGCAGCTGTTTGCAGATGTCCGCACCTATTGGAGCCCGGAGGCGGTAAAACGTGTCACCGGCAGGGACCTGACCGGTTATGCTGCAAACGGCATGATCCACCTGCTCAACTCCGGAGCCTGCACACTGGATGCCACCGGGGAACAGCAGATCGACGGCAAACCGGGGATGAAACCCTTCTGGGACATCACACCGGCAGAAGCCGGAAAATGTCTGGATGCCACGAAATGGCGCCCGGCCAATACGGACTATTTCCGCGGGGGCGGGTATTCCTCAGACTTCCTGTCCAGAGGCGGGATGCCTCTCACCATGTCCCGCATCAATCTGGTCAAAGGCCTGGGTCCGATGCTTCAGATTGCAGAAGGCTACTCCTGCAGTGTCTCTCCGGAAGTCCATGACAAGCTGAATCTTCGCACGGACCCCACCTGGCCGACCACCTGGTTTGCACCGATCCTGACCGGTAAAGGCCCCTTCCGGGATGTGTACTCCGTCATGAACAACTGGGGAGCGAACCATGGCGCCATCAGTTACGGACACATCGGCGGGGATTTGATCACTCTGGCTTCGATCCTCCGGATTCCCGTCGCCATGCATAATGTACCGGAAGACCGGATTTACCGGCCCGCCTCCTGGGGTGCCTTTGGAGCCATGGATCCGCAGGGAGCCGATTATCGTGCCTGCTCCGCTTACGGACCGCTTTACGGCAGGGCATGAGAAGGATCTGCCCTGTGCTCTTTTGGGCAGTTGACAAATCGGAGAAGATGCACAAAGAGTTGCTCCTGTAATAACCTATTTGGCATGGAAATATGATAAACTATATAGTAGAAGGAAGAGTGACAGGGAGCAGGAAAAGCCATCTGCTCCCTTCCTTCCATACAATATAAGGAGAGTGAATCATATGGAGTATGGCTTGCAGCTTTACAGTGTCCGTGACGTAACGGAAAAGAATCTGGACGACGCACTTCGCCAGGTCGCGGGGATCGGTTACAAATGGGTGGAATTTGCCGGCTTCTTTGGTCATTCCGCGAAGGAAGTGGCGGATATGCTCGGGAAATACGGGCTGAAAACTTCCGGGACGCATTCGGACTGGAGAGATCTGGTCAGGGATTTCGACGGCACCGTCGCTTATCACAAGGCAATTGGAAACAGAAATTTCATCGTTCCGGGGACGGATCTCTGGACCCGCGATAAACTCAATGAGTTCATTCATTATGCCCGGGAGCTTCAGCCGAAGCTGGCAGACGTAGGCATGACTTTTGGCTTTCACAATCATTTCAGGGAGTTTGCCAGAACAGAAGAAGGATATATTCCGTATTTTGAGCTCGCGGAAAAGACCGAAATCAGGCTGGAGCTGGACACCTACTGGGCATTCGTTGCCGGTCAGGATCCCATTCAGCTGATGGAACAGTATCAGGACCAGCTCCATTTCATACATATCAAGGACGGCGATTCGGAAGGGCACGGCAAACCTCTTGGAATGGGCACCGCACCTGTGGCAGAAGTCTACCGGAAAGCCTGCGAGCTTCATGTCCCAATGATTGTCGAGAGCGAAACGCTCACTCCCAGCGGGATGGAGGAAGCGAGGATTTGCTTTGACTGTCTGAAGAAGATGGAAAAGGAGATCCACCAATAAGCCAATAAGATGAAATGGTATACACCCATTGAAACCTTCCTCATATACTGTAAGTGAAGGGCATACCGGGATAAAAATCCCTGTGCCTGTACTTTACAATTCAAAGAGGGGGTTTAAGTATGGGATTTTTCGGTAGAAACGATGACAGCTTGTTATTTTTCTTCCTTCTGCTGGTTATCTTCTTCTGCAACTGCGGACTGTTTGAGTCCGGATCCGAATTACTCTTCTTCTTCCTGATCCTTGTCATTATATTTGGCGGAGGAAGATTCCTTGGTGGCTGCGGTGGAGTGGCAGAGGCATAAGAAAGTCGGAGTACAATGAACTGACAGAGAAATAGTGGAAGGAGTCACTTACTTTAAATGGCTCCTTCTTTTTATTTTTGGCTTTCTTTGGTTTTTAGCATTCTTTGGTGTTAGACTTTTTTTGAATCTCCTCGCTTTGGTCCTGTAGCGTTCCTGTCTTTCTTTTTTAAGAAAAAGTTTTACTGGAAGGGATATCGAAAATAAGTTAAAATAGGAAGTAAAAGCAATATGGAGTTACCAGGGAAGAAGAGAGATAGTTATGAAGGTTCTTTTTTTATCGGTTACAGCTGGACAAGGGCATAATCAGACAGGTAAGTCCGTCATGGAGTGTCTGAGGGAAAAAAATGTGGACTGCACCATGCTGGACACATTTGAATACATCAACCCAATTTTAAAGGCGTCAATTTCCCAGGGCTATCTGCTGTCCATCAAACTGGCCCCGGCCTTGTATGGCAAGATCTATCGCGCGGCGGAAAAGCTGGAAAAAAACAATCTGAAAATGTCCGTGGGCCGGAAGACCAATTCCATATGGGCAAAAAAGCTGGTCTGCATTATTGATAAATACGACCCGGATGTCATTGTCTGCACACATATTTTTCCTGCGCAGATTTTAACACAGATCCGTCGCCATGTCGGCCTTCGTGCCAAGTTAATCGGCATCGTGACCGACTTTACCATCCATCCTTTCTGGGAAGAGGCAGATCTGGACTTCTATATCATTGCCAATGAACTGCTTTCCAGGCAGGCTGTGAAAAAGGGACTGAAGGAGGACCGGCTGAGATCTTTCGGGATTCCCCTAAATAAAAAGTTTGCAAAAAGAATGCCGGCGGGAGAGGCCCGTGCAGCCCTTTCCATCCAGGACAAGGCCACCATACTGGTAATGAGCGGAAGCATGGGCCATGGAGATGTAGCGAAGGCAGTGAAGCAGATCGATCGCCTGAATCTGGACTTTCAGATTCTGTCTGTTTGCGGAAACAACCGCAGTCTGAAGGCAAAAATAGATGAATTGAATCTTACAAGATCCATTTATAACTATGGCTTTGTCAATAATGTGGACGTTATGATGGATGCATCCAACTGCATCCTTACCAAACCGGGAGGATTGACCGTGTCGGAAAGCCTGGCCAAGGGGCTTCCCATGCTGCTGATTGATCCCATTCCCGGGCAGGAGGACCGCAATGTGGAGTTCCTTTTGAACAATGGCCTGGCAATGAAGATCAGCAAGACCTTTCCTGCCGATGAAGCGGTTTATCAGCTGCTGACCAATACGGAAAAGGTTGATACCATGATCAGCCGGATGAATTATATGGCCCGTCCCAACTCTTCCATGGATTTATGCGACTTTATTCTGAGCCTCGAATAAACAGGTTGGCAGCAGAACCCATAAGCAGGTTGGCATCAGAACCCATTAACAGGTCGGCAACAGAACCCATTAACAGGTCGGCAACAGAACCCATTAACAGGTCGG
>DHDO01000062.1:25814-26304 GCA_002399435.1 Firmicutes bacterium UBA4874 | reverse complement strand
CATTAACAGGTCGGTAACAGAACTCATTCCATTGTCATAAAATATAAAAAGGATTCCGGACTCAGGGCGGAAAAATGGACAGCCGGTTTGTCCGGAACCGGGCCCCGTGAAACGGGAAACGGGAGAGGTGAGAAAATGTATGGAATGGAGAACGGACAAAGAAGGCTTTTAAGCCTGTGGTCCAGGGGACCGGATGTGGAATTTGTCCAGAGAGTGCTGCTCAGCGCGGGTTACGATGTGGGGAACATTGACGGAATATATGGCCCCAGGACAATGCGGGCAGTGATGCAGTTTCAGAGAGACAACAATCTGGTGCCGGATGGCATTGTCGGACCGAATACCTGGGCAGTCATTGATATGATTTATCCATAGTTGCACTATGCCGGACATGCATGCCGGCATCCAATAAGCTGGTATCCAACGATTCCGGCTTTTTTTTATTGTTCTTCCTGTCTGCCGCCAAATATCTGTGTCCTGCCTTTTGTATCTC
>DHDO01000062.1:23523-25667 GCA_002399435.1 Firmicutes bacterium UBA4874 | reverse complement strand
TGCGTCAAATGCCTGTGTCCTGCTTTTTGTCATCTCTGCTGCCAAATGCATGCGCCCTGCCTTTTGTCATTACTGCTGCCAAATGCATGCGTCCTGTCCTTTGCCATCTCTGCGCCAAATGCCTGTCCTGCCTTTTTCTTGGGTCCCATTAGTGCCTGCATGATTTACCTATGATGGATTTTATGATAGGATGCAATGGAAGGACGATGAGGGGAGCTCCATTCAGTTCCGATAAAATAGGAGGTGCAGCAATTGAATATCAAAAACGTAATTGCCCGGATGACTCTGGAAGAGAAAGCGTCCCTGTGCAGTGGTCTTGATTTCTGGCACTTAAAACCGGTTGAGCGGCTTGGCATGGAAAGCGTAATGGTGTCGGATGGACCTCACGGATTGAGAAAGCAGGATCAGAAAGCCGACCATCTCGGCATCAACGATTCCATTGAAGCGGTTTGTTTTCCTGCCGCCTGCGGTCTGGCTTCATCTTTTGACCCGGAACTGCTGCGGAAGATGGGCGCGGCACTGGGCAATGAATGTCAGGCCGAAGATGTCGGCGTGCTCCTTGGGCCGGGAATCAATATCAAGCGAAGTCCCCTGTGCGGTCGGAATTTTGAATACTATTCCGAGGATCCGTATCTGGCCGGACAACTGGGCGCTGCCTTTACTGAAGGGGTTCAGAGCCAGCATGTGGGCGTAAGTGTAAAACACTTTGCCGCCAACAATCAGGAAGAACGGCGTATGTCTGTTTCTGCTGAAATCGATGAGCGAACCCTGCGGGAGATTTACCTGGCTGCGTTTGAGCAGGTGGTCCGCCAGGCAAAGCCATGGACAGTCATGTGCAGCTACAATCGGATCAACGGGGAATATGTGTCCCAGAGTCCCCGCCTGCTGACGGAAATCCTGCGGAAGGAATGGGGATTTGACGGATATGTTGTGACGGACTGGGGCGCCTGTGACGACCGGGTAGCCGGGCTGATTGCCGGCCAGGATCTGGAGATGCCCGGAAGCGGAGGTGTAAATGATGCTGAGATCGTACGGGCTGTTCGGGAAGGCCGGCTGAAGGAATCCGTTCTGGACACTGCCGTGGAACGCATCCTCCATGTCAGCCGGCGTTTTCTGGAAAACCGGGATCCCCATGCGGTATTTGACCGGGACAGGGACCATGGGCTGGCCTGTGATATTGCCTGCCAAAGCATGGTATTGCTGAAAAATGATGGCGTGCTGCCATTGGACGGCCGGCAGAAAGTTGCTTTCCTCGGCGCTTTTGCCAAGACGCCCCGTTATCAGGGCAGCGGCAGCAGTCACATTAACGCCCACAGGGTGGTAGGGGCCCTGGAAGCTGCCAGGCAGCAGGGATTTTCTGTTTCCTATGCTCCCGGATACGGACCGGACAGTGATGCGCCGGATAAGGCATTGATTGCCGAGGCAGTTCAAGCGGCCAAATGTGCCGATGTGGCCGTGGTGTTTGCCGGCCTGCCGGAAAGCTATGAATCGGAAGGGTACGACCGGACACATATGCGCATGCCCGAAAGTCACAATGCGCTTATTGAAGCGGTGGCTGCGGTTCAGCCCCATTGCGCAGTGGTGCTGCAAAATGGCAGTCCGGTGGAAATGCCATGGATTGACCGGGCAGAAGCTGTTCTGGAAAGCTATCTGGGCGGAGAAGCGGTCGGCGAAGCCCAGGTGGATCTGCTTTATGGATTGGCCAATCCCTGTGGCAAGCTGGCGGAAACCTTTCCCGTGCGGCTTCAGGACTCCCCGTCCTATTTGAATTTCCCGGGGTATGGGGACCGGGTGGAATACCGGGAAGGGGTTTTTGTAGGGTATCGCTGGTATGACAGTGTGGACCGTGAAGTACTGTTCCCCTTTGGTCATGGCTTGTCCTATACCTCCTTTGAATACAGTGATCTGCATGTGAACCGGCAGGAAGTCTCCGGCAATGAGCCCATAACGGTGAAGCTGAAGGTGAAAAACACCGGAAAGCGAAGCGGCAGGGAAACGGTGCAGGTCTATGTACGGCGGCCTGCCGGGAAAGGCCCCGTCCGCCCGGTCAAGGAACTCCGCGGCTTTGTAAAAGTATCCCTGGCGCCTGGGGAGGAAAAAGAGGTATCGGTGGTCCTGACCAAACGCGCTTTTGCCTGTTACAG
>DHDO01000062.1:22907-23300 GCA_002399435.1 Firmicutes bacterium UBA4874 | reverse complement strand
CAGCCGGCGGCGGGATGGCGTGTCACCCGGAATACCACTCTGGGGGATATTCTGGCCAATCCAGTGTCGGCAGCCATCCTTCAGAAAGCGGGGCAGCAGGCCGGAATGCCTTTATCATCCGGCTCCGGGGACGAAGGACTGGGGGGAGGGGCGGATGACATGGCAAAGAACATGTTCTTCAATTCCCCCCTGCGTGCCATCCGCAACTTTGCCGGCGGAAAAATTGATAATGCCAGGCTGCAGCAATTGGTTGATGCTATCAACGAGGCCCTGGCAGCAGCAGAAAGGGCAGAATAAGGGATTACGGGACAGGGACGTGCAGGATAGGACGTTCTCCTGATGTTCATTGACGTTTATTGCTTTGGCGTGTATTGCATTGAAGTTTATTGCTTT
>DHDO01000062.1:13948-22781 GCA_002399435.1 Firmicutes bacterium UBA4874 | reverse complement strand
TTGAAGTTTATTGCTTTTTTTACAGGCCTGGGGTATATTAATAGGGATGAAAGCATGAAAAAAGCGGAAATGGATGATCAGAGGATGATTGCAGGAAGATGATTGTAGGAATTGGATTGGATCTGATTGAAACCGCCCGGGTGGGACGCTCCATCAAACACCCGGGTTTTTTGAGGAAAGTCTATACCCCTTCGGAGCAGCAATATATTTCGGATCGGAACCAGAGCGCACAGACCGCTGCCGGGATTTTTGCAGCAAAGGAAGCCGTATCCAAGGCCCTTGGGACCGGTTTCGGATATGCCCGCTGGCTGGATGTGGAGATCCTTCGGAATGATCTGGGAAAGCCTTATGCGGTGCTGACCGGAAGCGCCCTGGAACGGATGCAGGCCATCGGGGGAAAGAATGTTTTGGTTTCCATTACCCATATCCGGGATCTCGCCGCGGCGCAGGCCGTCATTGACGGCTGAGGCTGACAGTGCGCGGAGAAAAACCGAAGTGGTGTACTGAATAAACGGAGCGGTGCACGGAAAAAAACGGAGCGGTGCAAAGGAAAAATTGCGACCCTGATGAAGCAGGAATCCCCCATCTTCAAAACGCTTAGCGCTTAAGTGGGGTAGGTTCAACAGAGAGGTGAATGGTTTTGTATGTGGTGACTCCTTCCCAAAGTAAGAAAATCGATCAAAGGGCAAGCGCGGAGTTTCAGATTCCCGGCATGATTCTCATGGAGAATGCGGCCATCCAGGCGGCAAACGTCATCCGGGAGCGCTATCCGCTGTCCTTTTTTGGCCGGTCCGGCAGAGTTCTGGTTCTTGCCGGCTGCGGCAACAACGGAGGAGACGGATTGGCGGTTGCCAGGCATCTCGCCTTGTCCGGCTACCGGGTGACGGTTCTGATCCTGGGCCGCAGCGGGAAAAATCCTTCCGGGGATGCCGGCACCAATTTTGCAATCCTGAAGGCCCTGCAGGAGAAGAATGCGGGTCAGGACGGCGTATCCCTTACTATCCTGCGTCTGGAGGATGGACAGGATCCCGGACGCGCCCTGGCATTGGTCCGGGAAGCGTCCTTGATCGTCGACAGCCTGTTTGGCACCGGTCTGGACCGGCCGATCGCAGGAAACTATGCCGCTGTGATCGGGGAAGCCAATAAAAGCGCAGGATCTGTCGTTGCAATTGACATTCCCTCCGGTATCAACGGGGAGACGGCCCAAATACAGGGAACGGCGATCCGGGCCGATGACACCGTTACCTTTGGCTATCTGAAACCAGGCCATATTCTGTTTCCTGGCAGGAATTATTCCGGGCGTGTCCATCTGCGTGATATCGGGTTTCCGCCGGACAGTGCAAAAAGCGTTGGTGCCGGCATGTTCACGCTGGACGACCGGGAAGCGGCAAAGCAGCTTCGGGAACGGCCGAGGGACGGACACAAGGGGACTTTTGGCAGGGTCGCCGTCCTTGCAGGCTCCACCGGGCTGACCGGTGCGGCTTGTATGACATCGGTCTCCGCGCTACGGACCGGAGCCGGGCTGGTAACACTGGGGATTCCTTCCAGCCTGCAGCCCGTTCTGGCAGGAAAGCTGACGGAGGTTATGACCATGCCGCTGGAGGACGGAGGGCAGGGCCATTTGATTCCGGAAAGTTTTCCGGACGTGGAAGAGCTTTTAAAAGGCAAGGATGTGCTGGCACTGGGGCCAGGCTGCGGAAAAAATCCCGGTGTTTTTGAAATAATCAGGAATATTTTCAGACGATATCATATATCCATAGTAATAGACGCAGATGGTTTGAATCAGATATCAAAGGATAAAGACCTGCTGAGGGAGTATCCGGCTCCGGTCATTCTGACGCCTCACCCCGGGGAAATGTCCACGTTGACGGGAATTGCAACGGAGGATATTCTGAAACGGCCTGTTGAGATTGCACTGGAGACAGCCAGGCAGTATCATGTAATCGTTTTGCTGAAAGGTGCGGCATCCGTTGTGGCGAGCCCCGACGGCCGGGTATACCTGAACCGATCTGGAAATTCGGGAATGGGTACGGGCGGAAGCGGCGATGTACTCACCGGGATGATCGCGTCCCTTGTGGCACAGGGATATTCCCCGTTTGACGCCGCTGTGCTGGGATGCTACCTGCATGGACGGGCGGGGGATGAAGCGGCCGGCCGCATTGGCGAAGCGGGCATGACGGCAGGGGATCTGATGCATGCCATACCGCACACACTGAAGAGACTGTATGCGTTGAAGCAGGAGGAAACCGGCTGAATGCAGCATTGCCCGGTTTCTGCATCATGGAGGGGGAAAATAGCAAGGAATATATTTACAGCAGGATTTTTTTTGCAATCGTAGAATATACTAAGTGCATGATGCAAAGTGCAAACATGATACAAAGTGCAAAGTTGTAAGAATTTTTACAGGAACTTTTCAGCGAAATGCAGCAATTTAGGAGGTGCTTCTGTGGCTGAGTTGAAGAAGATTCTAGTGAGTCTGCCGGACAGTCTGCTTCAGGAAGTGGACGAGATCGTAGCCATTGAGAAAAAGAACCGCAGCGAATTTATTCGTGAAGCGATGAAACTTTATATACGGGAAAGGCATAGGATAGAAATAAGGGAGAAGATGAAAAAAGGCTATGAAGAAATGGCCAGAATCAACTCAGAGATGACAGAAGTCGGCCTGGAATCGGATGTCCGGGTATTGGAGGAATATGAGGCCATTTTATCGGAGTGTGAATGACCATGGTAAGAAGAGGAGAAATCTATTACGCTGATTTGAGTCCTGTAGTGGGTTCCGAGCAGGGTGGCGTCCGACCGGTGCTGGTTGTCCAGAATGATATCGGCAATAAATACAGTCCCACCGTGATTATTGCCGCCATTACATCCCAGATCAATAAGGGAAAGCTTCCAACCCATGTGGAAATCAGCGCCAGGGACTATGGCCTGCCAAAGGATTCGGTAATTCTGATGGAGCAGGTTCGGACCATAGACAAGAAAAGGCTGAAGGAAAAGATCGGATTCCTGTCCGCGGAAGTCATGAAAGCCGTGGATGAGGCCATTCAGATCAGCTTCGGTTTGATAGAACTTTGATGAGGGATTGTAAGGGAACCTGACTTACAATCCTTTTTGATTTGGGACAAGCCTCCGGGGCATGATTCTTTCCATGCCACGCTGAAAATGGTATAATAACGTGGACAGGATACTTAGCAGTAAAGGAGTACTTTTTATTATATATGAAAAACAGGAAAACAATAAACAAAGGCATCATAAAGGAATATCTTCTGATTATATTGGGCTCTCTTCTGACGGCCCTTTCCTTTAATTTTTTCTTTATTTCCAATCAAATCGCACCGGGCGGATTAAGCGGACTTGCTTCCGTTTTCCATTTTGTGTTTGGCTTCCCGGTTGGTGTCACGACCCTGATTCTGAATATCCCTCTGTTTTTAGCCGGGATTCGGCAGCTGGGAGGAGTATTTGGAATCCGCACCCTGCTTGCCACCATTCTTCTTTCGGTGTTCATTGACCTGATCAAGGTACCGGCACTTACCGACGACAGCCTTCTGGCCTCCATCTACGGCGGAATTATGATGGGGCTGGGTCTTGGCATTATTTTTCGCATGAATGCCACCACCGGCGGGACGGATCTTCTTGCCAAACTGATCCATCAGCATTTTTCATCCATTTCCGTCGGTCTGGTGCTGTTTATGGTGGATCTGTCCGTGGTAGTGCTGGCGGGTGTTTTCCTGGGGCCCAGCCAGGGTTTGTATGCTGTTGTGGCACTGGCACTGAGTTCAAAAGTGGTGGATCTGGTGCAGGAAGGCCTGAATACGGCCAAGGCCGTTTTCATCATATCGGACCACTCCGAGAAAATCTCCCAATGGATTTTGAAGGAACTGGACCGGGGAGCTACCTTGCTGAGCGGAAAAGGCGCTTATACCGGCAAGGAAAAAGATGTTATACTCTGCGCGGTCAACCGGACGCAGATAGCCGAGTTGAAGGGTGTGATCCATGAGATTGATCCCGCTGCCTTTATCCTGGTAGCTGATGTAAGAGAGGTGACGGGGGAAGGGTTCAGCGGCTGAATTCCACGGCCCTATTTCTTCGGCCGGTATTTTTCCACCAACTCCTTGATCCAGATACGATGTGGGCCCTCCACTACGCCAAAGGGCTCATTTTCCTTGCCTTTTTCCTTTGGAAACAGCAATATCTTCGGTCCCTTTCTGGACTGGCTTTCCCATACATGAGTCTGAAAAAGGGCATATTCTATGTAGTCCGGGCAATATACAAGGACCGTAACCTCGCTCCAGGGTTTTGGCTGGATCTTTTCAAAATGTTCGTCTTCCTGTATCGGAATCCGGATCGAAGCCGTATATCCATCCTCAGCGGTCACAAATTTCTGGTTGATTTCGGGAATCACCACAGTGGCCCCCCGGATCGGTTCCTCGGAAAAGCCATCCACCACCTGCGGCTGGATGTATCCGTAATGTTCCACTTTTTCGGCCTTTCCGGTATCGTCTGTTCTGACGTCCTTGCTTGCCGCAGGTTTGACTGTCCCTGTGCCTATGCCTGTTTGCACAGGGTTTGAATTCGTGCCGCTATTGGCGTTTTCACCGGTTTCAATGGAGTTGAATGCTTCAATCTGTTTGCATACATAGCGGTCAAACGGAATGTAGCTGCTGACATACAGGGAAACCAGCACAACTGCAAGTACGAGGACGGAGAAAAACGGCTTGGCCATTTCCCTGATTGTTTCATTCCGTGGATGCCGGTCCGGACGTTTCATGAAAATGCACCTCCTGTACTAATCTATTCCGCCCCACGGTCCGGTAGACACCCAAAATAAAGTATATAGGACGATAACATCGAATACATGAAAGGCTTTCATGAAAAAGGGAGAAATAAAGCATGGGACAGTATAATTGGAAGAAGATATGAAGGATATGACAATAAAAAGGAAAGGGAGAGCCCGATATCGAGCTTTCCCTGAGAGTCAATCCGGCAGTGCTTATTGCAGGGCCTTTCCGTCCTGAAAAGCTGTGCCTGCCTTTTCGCCTGATTTCAGATAGATGTTGTGAACCCCGTCAAAGGAGATGGGCTCCAGCCTGGCCGGATCAATTTCACCATTTTCGCCGAGGATGCGTTCGTCGGCGCTGATATTGACAATTTCGCCAATCACATTGACGTCCTCATTGAATTTAAGCAGCCGGCATTCCAGGGTCATGGGCAGTTCCGAAATGACCGGAGCATCCACAAACTCACTTTTCTCCGTGTGAAGTCCGGCACGCTGCAATTTATCCGGTACCTCATTGCCGGATACAATCCCCAGATAGTCGGACTCCGCCACGTGAGCGGCATCAGCAAAACTGACAGTAAAGGCACCTTTTGCCCGGATGTTCCTGGTCGTCTTGTGATCCCTGCTCAGGCAGAGCATGACCTGATTGGTATCGTAGACCCCGCCCCATGCAGCTGTCATGGCGTTGGCATTTCCATTTTCGTCATAAGATCCGATAATCAGCACTGGCATGGGATAAAACCATGTGTGTTTTCCAAAGTTCTTTCTCATTTTGTTTTTCTCCTCCCTCATTTATGATTTTCATGATTATTATACCAGCTTTTAGGCTTTGTAGTACGCTACGCTGCTGTTTTTCCCGGCAGTTCCCTTTCGAATGCCTGGACATCGCCTAATCCTTGGCAAGCCCAGGCATCGGATATATAATGAAAAAGGACGAAACCAATACGGAAGGGAGAATGCGGTTTTATGAGAGTTTTAATGCTCGACCTGGATACTCTCCGGCCGGATCATTTAAGTTGTTACGGGTATTCCAGAAAGACCTCTCCGGCAATCGATTCGATCGCTGAGGAAGGCATAAGGTTTGAAAACTATCATTGCTCCGATGCACCTTGCCTGCCTTCACGGGCTGCTTTGACAACAGGCAGATTTGGCATACATAATGGAGTGGTCAACCATGGCGGGTTGGCTGCGGATCTAAGACTGACCGGTTCCGACAGGGATTTTAAGGATGCTCAGATGGAAAATAATTTATTCAATATTTTTCGGAAAGCGGGAATGCATACAGCTTCTGTCAGCCCGTTCGCGGAAAGGCATTCCGCATTTTGGTTCAATGCCGGACTGAACGAAATCATCAATACAGGAAAAAGCGGCGGAGAAACAGCCGATGAAATCCTGTCTCCGACGATGGACTGGCTTGAGCGAAACGCGGAAAAGGAAAACTGGTTCCTGCATGTAAATTTCTGGGATCCGCATACTCCATCCCGCGCTCCTATGGAAATGGGAAGCCCCTTTGAAAAAGATCCCGCTCCCGAATGGATTACAGAGGAAGTTTTTGCGAAGCATCTTAAGGATGTGGGTCCCCATGGCACAAATGAGATTGGCATGTACGTGGACACAGCACCGGCCGGGTTCCCCCGTCAGCTGGGCAAAGCCTCTGATCTAAAGGAAGTCCGGCAGGTGTTCGACGGATACGATGTGGGCGTTTTGTACATGGACAGCAGGATAAACCAAATACTGGATCTGTTGAAGGATAAGGGATTGTATGAAGACACTGCAATTATTGTTACCTCGGATCACGGAGAAAACCTCGGGGAACTTGGCATTTATCAAGAGCATGCCACGGCGGATGAAATCACAACCCGCATCCCCATGATCATAAAATGGCCCGGATGCAAGGGCGGCCAGGTGGACAAAGGGCTGCATTATCATTTGGACCTTTTACCTACCCTTTCTGATTTGATGAAAAGGGAACCATATGAAAAGTGGGATGGGCGCAGTTTCGCAAAGGCACTGAAGACCGGTGCGGAATGTGGAAGGGATTATCTGGTTCTCTCACAATGTGCCCATGTCTGTCAGCGATCTGTCCGGTTTGACGATTATCTTTATATCCGGACATATCATGATGGATTCCATTTATTTGAAAAAGAGATGCTGTTCAATATTCGGGAAGATTACCACGAACAGAAGAATCTCGCCGGCAAGCGTCCGGATCTCTGCGCCGCCGCATGCCGATATCTGGTGGATTGGGAGCAGGATATGCGGATGACGGCAGACAGTGACGTGGATCCCTTGTCAACGGTCCTGCTGGAAGGCGGACCATATCATGCCAGGGGCCATTTGAAGCAATATATCAAACGACTGGAGGCCACAGGAAGGAAAGAGGGGGCAGAACTACTGAGGATAAGACATCCGAAAGAATTCAAACAGGAGGAAAAAGTACGATGCTGAAAAGTCGGAAAATCGTTTTTATCATGACCGACACCCAACGCTGGGATATGCTTGGGTGCTACCGAAAAACCGGGCTGAGGACGCCCAATCTGGACCGGCTTGCGGGGGAAGGGATCCGATATGACCGGGCTTATACGACACAGCCGGTATGCCAGCCCGCGCGTGCTGGTATTTTCACAGGACAATATCCACATTCTGTGGGCAGCTGGGCAAACAGCTCCGGCATTTCCAATAATGCGAGGACCATTGGGCAGCGGCTTTCCAAGGAAGGAGTCCATACGGCATATATCGGAAAGTTCCATCTGGACGGAGGGGATTATTTTGGCCTGGGCAAATGTCCCGATGGCTGGGATCCTGCCTATTGGTATGATATGAGAAACTACCTGGAGGAGCTGACGGATCAGGAACGTCTGGATTCCCGGAATGCAAATCTCATGCTGAGCCGGGACTTTCCAGAGACCTTCACCTTTGGGCACCGATGCACCAACCGGGCCATTGATTTTCTGCAGCACTGTCAAAGTGAGGATTTTTTCCTGGTTCTTTCCTATGATGAACCCCACGCCCCTTCCATTTGCCCGATGCCTTACTCCAAAATGTATCAGGACTATGCATTTCCCATCAGCGATAATGTGTATGATGACATGCGGGAGAAACCGGAGCACCAAAAGGTCTGGGGAAGGAAACAGATGGAAAGGGACAAGTCGGATTTTCGTATCCGCGCGCCGTTTCTGTTTGGATGCAACAGCTATATAGACCATGAGATTGGCCGGGTAATGGATGCGGTGGAGCAGTATGCGAAGGATGCGGTTGTCATTTATACCTCGGACCACGGTGATATGCTCTGTTCCCATAACCTGACGGGGAAAGGTCCCTGTGCCTATGATGAGATCACCCGGATTCCTCTGATTATAAAGGGGAAAGGGGTGCCCCGGGGACAAGTGGATCCTCATCCCGTTTCTCATATCAATCTGACACCGACCATTCTGGAAATGATGGATGCTGTCGTTCCACCTGTGCTGGAGGGAAAGAGCATCCTCAGGGAAATTGCGGATCCGACTGTGCGGACCAATGATTATGTGTTTATGGAATTTGGCCGATATGAAGTGGATCACGACGGGTTTGGTGGCTTTCAGCCCCTGCGCACCGTATTTGACGGGCGGTACAAGTTGACAATCAACCTGTTATGCGGGGATGAACTGTATGATTTGCAGGAGGATCCGGGGGAAATGCAGAATCTCATTCATTCCGCCCGGCACAGGAAGACTCGCAATCAGCTTCATGATGTTCTTTTGCAGCATATGAATGAGACCCGCGATCCATTTCGTGGATATTATTGGGAAAGACGCCCCTGGAGGGACGATGCCTCCCCGGCAACCTGGGACTACACGCTGATGACGCGCCAGCGGGAGGAAGATCCTTACTTTGAGGACCGGCAGCTGGATTACGGTACCGGCCTGTCCATGAAAGATGCAACCCGGGAAAAGGGATAAGCAGGAAATGGGATTTGAGTCTTTCCTGCATTAAGCGGGAGTCAAAGAAAATTTGATTGCAATCAACAAGGACACCAACACAGTAAAAGCGACAGGAAAGATACGAAAGAGTGCAGCAGAA
>DHDO01000062.1:6364-13820 GCA_002399435.1 Firmicutes bacterium UBA4874 | reverse complement strand
AAAAAGGAGAAGGGAGAGGGGTGCAAAAATGAAGTATATGACACCGTATGAGCATAATCAATCCCTGCTGGCAAAAATGGTACCGTCCATGCGTTATGATGGGAAGGAGCCATTTGAGAGCTGGCAGGAGAAAGCCGGACAAAAGCTTATGGAGCTGCTGGGTCTGCCTTTTGAAAGATGTGCCGATCAGTTTACCATGGAATATGCGAAGGAGAGGAAAGAATACCGGGAGATCCGTTTTCGATTTCAAAGTGAGGAAGGATATTTTGTTCCCTGTCATTTGCTGGTGCCAAAGGGGAAAGCGGAGCCCCTGCCTGTAGTAATATGTCTGCAGGGGCATACCACGGGGATGCATCTTTCCCTGGGCAGATCAAAGCATGCGGATCCGGGGGAGGAAGAATCCGCTGTCGGAGAGGACCAGGATTTTGCCATCCGCGCGGTAAGGGAAGGTTATTGTGCCCTGGCGATGGAGCAAAGGAATTTTGGGGAGTGCGGCGGGACGGAAAAAGGGCCCGACTGCCAGAATTCCACCATGACGGCTCTTTTGATCGGAAGGACCACGATGGGAGAACGGGTGTGGGATATCCAGAGGGCGATTGATGTACTGGAGAAACATTTTTCAATGGTGGATGCCCATAAAATTATCTGTATGGGAAATTCGGGAGGAGGAACGGCAGCTTTTTATGCCGGATGTCTGGAGCCCCGTATTTCCTATGTCATGTCAGGCAGTGCAGTCTGTACCTACGAGGATTCCATCGCCGCCAGACATCATTGTACCTGCAATTATATTCCCGGCATCCGCCGATACTTTGAAATGGGGGATCTGGCAGGCCTGATCGCGCCGCGTTATCTGGAAATCGTTGCGGGAAAAGACGATCCCATTTTTCCGTTATCCGGAGCAAAAAAGAGCTATGAACTGGCCCGGTCCCTGTTCCGTGGGGCAGGCGTGGAAGACCATTGCCGACTTGTAGCAGGGAATGGCGGTCATCGCTTTTATGCGGATCCTGCCTGGCCGGTGATGAATGCTTTCGTGAAGGAGAACGAATGAAGTTTTTGATCGCAATATCCATCTGCTATCAAACGAATGAAACTTTTGACCGTGATATTTATCTGTGCTATAATCTTTGTAAGCGCTTACATACCAGGCCGAAACAATCAGCGGCCTGAAAAGCTGCTAAAGCTGCCTTGAAAAAGAACAAGTCCAAGATACGGGCAAGAGGTTTTCCGGAGGATCGGAAATCCATACTGCATTCGGACCGGAAATCCATATTGCATCCGGAAAGGTGGTACATTGTTTATGGTTGAAATAATCCGAAAGGATGACGGGGGTCTGACGGACAATATTCTGAAGGAATCCCTTTCCGAATCCCTGGCTCAATACAGGGAACAGTACAGGAGGCCGCTTCAAAAGGTCCTGTTGCTGCCGCCTGATTTTACCAGGTTTCATTCCGGCACGGGAAAGCTGACAAATCTGTACTATAAATTGCTTTCTCCTGCCTGCCAGGTGGATATCATGCCGGCTTTGGGCACCCATATGCCCATGACCGATGAGGAAATCACCCAAATGTTCGGGGCTGACATTCCCAGGGAGCGTTTCCTGGTACATAACTGGCGTACCGATGTGGTGACTTTAGGGCAGGTACCCGGTTCGTTCGTCCGGGAGGTTTCCGGCGGACTCATTGATTATTCCATTGATGTTCAGGTAAACAAACGTCTGATGGATCCTTCCTATGATCTGATCATCTCCCTGGGGCAGGTCGTTCCTCATGAAGTGGTGGGGATGGCCAACTATACCAAGAACATTTTGGTGGGCTGCGGCGGTTTTGAAATGATCAATAAAAGTCATATGCTGGGAGCCATCTACGGTCTGGAGCGGATGATGGGGCGGGACGGGACTCCGGTCCGCCGGGTCTTTGATTATGCGGAGCAGAAGTTTTTGCAGGATATCCCGCTGCTTTATGTGCTGACCGTAACGTCAAAAACAGAAGGCCGCCAACGGATGAACGGACTTTTCATCGGACGGGGACGGAGGATATTTGAAGAAGCGGTGGCTTTGAGTCAGAAGAAGAATCTGACCTTTGTGGATGAGCCTTTTCAGAAAGTCGTCGTTTACCTGGATCCTTCGGAATTCAAAAGCACCTGGCTGGGCAACAAGGCCATTTACCGCACAAGGATGGCCATTGCGGACGACGGGGATCTGATCATACTGGCACCGGGGGTCCGGCAGTTCGGGGAGGATCCCGGAAACGACCGGTTTATCCGTAAATATGGCTATGTGGGCAGGAAAAAGGTCCTGGACCTCTATCAGAAAAACGATGAGGGACTGAAGAGCAATCTTTCCGTGGCCGCCCATTTGATCCACGGCTCTTCCGACGGCCGGTTCTGCATTACCTACGCGGTGGAAAAACTGACCCGGGAGGAAGTGGAGGGCGTCAACTTTCATTATATGCCCTACCGCGAGGCAGTCAAAAAGTACAATCCTGAAACTTTGACGGATGGGTTTCATACAATGGAGGACGGCGAGACCATTTACTACATCAGCAATCCGGCAGTGGGACTCTGGGCACTGAGGGAGCATTTTTTCCCGGATCACAAGCCCGGACAGCAGCAGGATAAAAAGCAGAAACAAGAGCAGGAGTAGGATATAATATTTTCAGTAATATTCAGTAATCGTTCAGTAATCATTCCATAATCATTAGTAATCGTGGCAAGATTAACAACCATAGAGATGAAGTCGCTCAATAATCGTTCAGTGATTATTCAGTAATTATTCAGTAATGATTCAGGAGGGTGAGCAGCAATGAATTTACGGACAATCCGAAATGATCAAACAGCGGTAACTGTTTGTCCGGAAGTCGGATCTTCCATTTGCTCCATGCGTTATCATTTAAACGGAAAGTGGGTGGACATCATGCGTCCCACCACGCAGGAGGCAATGGCAGCAAAGGATCCCGGAGCCTTCTCTTCCTTTCACCTGATGCCCTATTCGAATCGGATTGAGAATGGGATCCTGCATTTCAGGGGGAAAACCTATCCCCTTTTCCGGAACAATGCGGATGGCCACGCCATTCACGGAGTTGTCCGGGATATGCCGTGGAAAGTCCGATCGGAGGACGGGCAGCAGCTGAAGGTTGGTCTGGACAGCAGGGAGCAGGAGAATGTCAACTGGCCCTGGCCGTTTTCCTGTGGAATGACATTCCGCCTGGACGGCAATGTGTTTACCATTCGCTTTTGTATCCGAAACGAAGGATCAGAAGTGATGCCTGTTGGCTTTGGCACCCACCCCTATTTTTCCAGGAAGCTGACGGAGCAGGATGACAGGGTTCTGGTGAAATTGCCGGTGAAAGGGCTTTACCCGGGAAATACGCCCATTCCCACCGGGAAGTGGATTCCTGTACCCCGGGAACTGGACTTCTCCGAAGAGAGGATCCTGAGAGAGGACCGGCTTGTGGATAACTGCTTCCGTGCCGTGGATGGCAGTGTGATGGTTCAATGGCCGGGCAGCGGCGTCGCCATGACCATGGAAGCGGATCCGGTCTTTGAGAATCTTATTCTGTATACCCCACCAGGCAAGCCGTTTTTTGCCATTGAGCCGGTTACCAACTGTAATAACGGGTTCAATATGGCGGAGTCGGGTGTGGACGATACCGGGACGATCTGCCTGAGGCCGGGAGAGGAAGCAGCGGGGAACATTCGGATCACAATCCGGGAAAACCGGTAAGCAGGATTGCAGACAGGCGGACAGGAAAAGCATTCCATTGGGTCCGTAAAATTCGAATGAAATGAGCCGTAAAATCCGAGTCAGAGGAAATGCCAAAAATCACATTGCAAAGATGACAGGCAAAATGAAAAGGATGTAACAGAGGAGGATACAAGGTATGAAAAAAGCAGATATTGGCTTGATTGGTCTGGCAGTTATGGGGGAAAACCTGGTGCTGAACATGGAAAGCAAGGGCTTTACCGTGGCAGTATTCAACCGGACTGTGGAAAAGGTCACCCGTTTTGTGGAAGGCAGGGGCAAGGACAAGAACATCATCGGCACTTATTCCATTGAAGAGCTGGTAAATACCCTGAAGAAACCCCGCAAGGTCATGCTCATGGTCAAGGCCGGCAAACCGGTGGATGACTTCATTGAAAAACTGATTCCTTGTCTGGAGCCGGGGGACATCATCATTGACGGCGGAAATTCCCACTTCCAGGACACCATACGGCGGACAGGGGAAGTGGAGGCAAAAGGGCTTCTCTATGTTGGAACCGGTGTTTCCGGCGGCGAGGAAGGTGCTTTGAAAGGCCCCAGCATTATGCCCGGAGGTTCGAAAGAAGCGTGGCCCCATGTGGCTCCCATTCTTCAGAAGATTTCCGCAAAGGTGGAAGACGGCACTCCCTGCTGTGAGTGGCTGGGGAGCGACGGCGCCGGCCACTTTGTAAAAATGGTCCATAACGGCATTGAATACGGTGATATGCAGCTCATCAGTGAAGCCTACTATATCATGAAGCACGCCCTGGGGATGTCTGCAAAGGAAATGCATGATGTATTTGACGAGTGGAACAAGGGGGAACTGAACAGCTATCTGATTGAGATCACCCGGGATATTCTGTCCAAGGTGGATAAGGAAACCGGAAAGCCCATGGTGGATGTGATTCAGGATACGGCCGGCCAGAAAGGAACCGGCAAATGGACCAGCCAGACGGCCCTGGATCTGGGAATTTCTGCTCCCACCATTACAGAGGCGGTATATGCCCGCTGTGCTTCTGCCGTGAAGGAAGAACGCAAAGAGGCATCCAGAATACTGGTCGGGCCGGCAGGTAAATTTGACGGCGTCCAGGAGGAGTTTGTCGAAGCCATCCGGCAGGCATTGTTCGCATCCAAGATCTGTTCCTATGCCCAGGGATTTGCCATGATGCGGGAAGCTTCGAAGGTGCATGGATGGGATCTGAATTTCGGCGACATCGCCCTGATGTGGCGGGGAGGATGCATCATTCGGGCGCAGTTCCTGCAGACCATCAAGGACGCTTTTGACGAGCAGCCCAATCTGACCAATCTGCTCCTGGCTCCGTACTTCCGGGATGTCGTGGAGAAAGCCCAGTCCGGATGGCGTCTGGTGGTCAGCAAAGCTGTCAATCTGGGGATTCCGGTACCGGCATTCAGTTCGGCTCTGTCCTATTTTGACAGTTACCGCAGGGAAACCCTGCCGGCCAATATGATTCAGGCCCAGAGGGATTACTTTGGCGCTCATACCTATCGGCGGCTGGATAAACCCGGTGTATTTCATACCCAGTGGCTGAATCCATCGGACGAAGTCACCAGTGATCCGGTATGAACCGGAAATGGATGTGAACAGGGGAAGACAGGAGAACAGGGAAAAACAGGAGAACAAAGAAAGACAGGAGAACAGGGAAAGGATAGGAGAACAAAGAAAGACAGGAGCAGAGAAGTCATAAAAAAGAGGAAATAAAAAAGAGTCATGGGTTCCATGGCTCTTTTTTATTATCCGCATTTATTGACATTGTAAATAAAATTACATATAATAAAGATATTAAGAAAGAAGGAGATGAGAACATGGCTCAGACAAATATAAATATTCGTATGGATGAAAATCTGAAACGAGATTTTGATGCGCTTTGTGGTGATTTAGGCTTAACCATGACTGCAGCATTTAATGTTTTTGCAAAAACAATGGTAAGGCAGCAAAGAATTCCTTTTGAAATCTCAATGGATGTTCCCAATACTGGAACAGCGGCGGCATTGCAGGAAGTCGAGGAAATGAAAAAGAATCCTTCACTTGGAAAATCATATACCAA
Source organism: Firmicutes bacterium UBA4874 (assembly GCA_002399435.1). Lineage (GTDB taxonomy): Bacteria > Bacillota > Clostridia > Caldicoprobacterales > DTU083 > UBA4874. The sequence goes on along the minus strand of DHDO01000062.1, from coordinate 8,018 downwards.
TGTTGACCAAATGATGAAGGAGCTACTTTCCTGATGTATACAATAAAGCCAACAACACGATTTCAAAAAGATGTAAAGCTGGCAGCAAAACGAGGATACGAAATTGACCTTTTGACGGAAGTGATTAAAAAGCTTTCCAGCGGAGAAATCCTGAATGAAAAATACAAAGACCATCCGTTAAAAGGCAATTATTCAGGTTGCCGTGAGTGCCATATTACCCCTGATTGGCTGCTGATTTATGAGATTTCGGACGAAATCCTGATTTTGTATCTAACTAGAACAGGAACGCACAGCGACTTGTTTTAAGGCGGTGATCTTATTGTATCTTAATCTCTTTACACAATTTCGTTACGATTTCTGTTACCTTCACTGTAGCAGTGTTTGCTTCATATCACAATCTTGAAAATATTTTCTCATCAGAGGGAACCTTTATTCTCATTACCTCTAAAATTTCTTATGGTTCATCTTCCTTCAAAATGGTATAATAATTGTGATTTGCACCGTGTATTGCTTTGGTGTTGGCCTGGTTTTCCGATAGGGTATCTGCTTCTACACTATTGCTTCCATTTTCAGTTTGGTTTCTGTGTTCCATTGGGTCAAAGTATTGCGATGGGGGATGAAGTTTTGCGTTGTGTTCTTATTGTGAATCCAAAGGCGGGCAACCGCAACCCGCTGGAGACGGTTTTTCCTTCTGTTCAGGCAGCCTTTTGCGATCGTAAGGTGGACTTCACCTGGTATAAAACAAAATACCCGGGCCATGCCACGGAGATCGCTGAAAGGGAAGCAGCCAGGGGAGACACTGTGGCAATTTACGGTTTTGGCGGCGATGGGACGCTGAGTGAAATCGCTTCAGGGCTGGTTGGCAAAGAGAATGCAATGGTTGGCATTTTCCCATGCGGTTCCGGAAACGACTACATCAAGACTTTTGGTTCGGAGGAAGACTTTCTATCCCCGGAAAAGCAGCTTCACGCGCAGCCCAGGATCGTGGATATGATCCGTGCGGGGGACCAGTATGCCATGAATATCTGCACAATGGGCATGGATGCGAAGATTCCCCTGGAGGTGGAGAAGCTAAAACGTTTCCGCTTTCTCAGCGGTCCGGCTGCCTATAACCTGGGACTGATCAAGACGCTTCTTGGCCGGATCGGAGATGAGATGATGATTACCATCGACGGGAGCAGGAGATATGAAGACTGTTTTCTGATGGCTGTGGCCGGATGCGGACGCTATTACGGCGGCGGATACTATGCTGCACCGGAAGCTGTTCCGGACGACGGACTTCTGGACTTTATTCTGATGCGCAAGCCTGCCTTTCATCGCCTCCCAAAGCTGATCTCCCTTTACAAGGCAGGTAAGCATCTGAAGTCGAAGGAATTTGACGGGATTCTGACGTTTCACCGCGGGAAACGGATGGAGATCATGGCAGCACGGCCGGTGGCGCAGAACCTGGACGGGGAATGCAGTATGATGGAGCAGACTTCCTTTGAGGTGGTACCATCTGCAATACGGTTTCTGATTCCGCAGGGATAACCTCTTTTGGTAAGCTCTTTGCTGGACAACTTGCATCTGTGTCATGCTGCCATATACTAAAGCATAAAGTCTAATAAGGATGGGTTTGCAGGATACAGGTGAAGTGACTATGCAGGTGCAGTGA
>DHDO01000062.1:5116-6149 GCA_002399435.1 Firmicutes bacterium UBA4874 | reverse complement strand
CTCTTGGTTTCCTGTTCCTCTTGTGCACGATGTTTTCCCTCACCGGCTGCTCTACGGCGAATAAGGTTCACGCAGAGGATCTCATGGATGGCATAAAGCCCAATCAGATGATAGACGCTTACTTAACCGACGAACAAACGGATGCAATAGCCGATTTTTCTGTGAAATTGTTCCAAAACACCGCAACCGGCGCTGAGAATCCATTGATTTCACCTGTCTCCGTATTGTGTGCTCTTGCTATGACAGCAAATGGAGCGCAGGGCGAGACCCTTGCGCAGATGGAGAAAGTTTTCGGTCTTCCGGTATCGGATCTGAATGAATATCTGCACTTCTATATGGGCAATCTGCCTTCCGGCGACAAATACAAGGTCCATCTTGCCAATTCCATCTGGTTCAGGGATGACGACAGGCTGAAAGTGGAGAAGGATTTCCTTCAGACCAATGCGGACTACTATGGAGCATCTGTCTACAAGACGGCTTTTGACGATGCCACGCTGAAGGACATCAATCACTGGGTCAGTAAAAACACGGACGGCATGATTCCGGATATCCTGGACAAAATTCCGGAAAGTGCCGTGATGTACCTTGTCAATGCCCTGGCCTTTGATGCTGAGTGGGAGGACATTTATAAGAAGAGCGGGGTACGGGACGGTACGTTTACCACGGAATCCGGAAAGAAGAAAAATGTGAAAATGATGTACGGCGGCGAACATATGTATCTTGACAGCGGCAATGCCACGGGCTTTCTGAAATACTATGCGGATCGCAAATATGCCTTTGCCGCTCTGCTGCCTGATGAGGGAATTTCGATTCAGGATGCCATTGCAGGCCTTACCGGCAAGGGACTGGAAAATACCCTCCGGAAAGCGCAGGAAGTGGCGGTGAATGCGGCGATCCCCAAATTTGAAAGCAGAAGTGCCTTTGAAATGCATGATGCGCTGTCCAACATGGGAATGAGCGATGCCTTCGACGCAGAGCGTGCGGATTTTACCCGGCTGGGCCGGTACAATGGCGGCAAGGAAAACATCTTTAT
>DHDO01000062.1:3864-4802 GCA_002399435.1 Firmicutes bacterium UBA4874 | reverse complement strand
TGTTTATCGGGGCAGTGACGGATATCGGAAAATAAGGGACAAATAACGACAAAATTGAAATACAGTGTACTGCAAAAGAGCAGCATGTTGATATCAGCGGCTATTTTGATATTTGTTAGCCGGAAAAGAATGATATAATAATGCAAAAGCGATACCGGCTGTATCACGTATCATACCGGGAAAGCCGAAGCCGGCATATACAATTCATTTTGAAGAGGGGAACAGAACATGCTGGAACTGAATTCTGAGTCGATACAAAGCAATGCTGGAGCATGGGGGGACATACATGTGACACTTCCGGCGTTTGACCGATCAACTGTCTCTGCTGCTACGATGTCTCATCCTGTTTGGGTTCACTTTGGATCAGGGAACATTTTCCGCGGATTCATTGCGGTATTGCAGCAGAGGCTTCTCAATGAAGGCTTTGCTAAAAAGGGAATCATTGCGGCAGAAACTTTTGACTCCGACATCATTGAACAAATCTATCGGCCATTTGACGATCTTACGATGATGGTGACACTCAATCCGGATGGAACCATGGACAGGGAAGTCATCGGCAGTGTTTGCGAATCCTTGAAAGCAGACGGCCCCAACTCGGAAGGAAGGAATCGTCTGAGGCAGATCTTCAGGGAGCCCGGCTTACAGATTGCCAGCTTTACAATCACTGAAAAGGGCTATGCCTTATATGATCTCGATGGGGAGCTGCTCCCTGTTGTCCGGGAGGATATTGAGGCAGGTCCTTCCGGAGCACGCCATACCATGAGCATTGCTGCAGCCCTGCTGTATGGACGGTATCAGGCCGGGGGCTATCCCATGGCCATGGTTTCCATGGATAACTGCAGCCATAATGGAGATAAGCTCCGCGACGGCATTTTAACAATTGCTACCGCCTGGCGGGACAATAAGTTTGTGGAGGACGAATTCCTGGCGTATTTGCA
>DHDO01000062.1:692-3614 GCA_002399435.1 Firmicutes bacterium UBA4874 | reverse complement strand
CGGAGCGAACTCAGTATCTTGTGATAGAGGACAGGTTCCCAAATGGAAGACCGGCTCTTGAGAAGGCAGGTGTTTTTATGACTACCCGTGATATTGTGGATAAGGCAGAGAAAATGAAGGTCAACACCTGCCTGAATCCGCTGCATACCGCAATGAGTGTATATGGCTGCCTGCTGGGCTACACACTGGTTTGCGATATAATGAGGGATAGTGATATCGTCTCGCTGATCAGACGCCTTGGGTATGTGGAGGGCCTTCCTGTGGTGGTGGACCCAGGCATCCTGAGTCCTGAAAAATTTCTGGATGAGGTGATGGAGCAGCGCCTTCCCAATCCTTCCATACCGGATACTCCCCAGCGCATTACCACTGACACCTCGCAAGTTATGAGCATCCGCTTCGGTGAGACTATAAAGAGTTATATTGCCCAGGGCAGGGATCCAAACACTTTAATCTCCATTCCTTTAACAATCGCCGGCTGGTTACGCTACCTGCTGGCAGTGGATGATGCCGGAAAGCCGATGGAAGTCAGCAGTGATCCGCTGAAGGATGAATTGCAGATGCAGCTTGCGGGAATCGAACTTGGCAAGCCCGATTCTTACCATGGACAGATAAGACCTATTCTGGCCAACGTGGGCATTTTTGGATTGGATCTGAGCCGAACACCCCTGCTGGATACTATCGAGACGATGTTTGTGGAAGAGTTGACCGGGCCGGGTGCAGTGCGCGCAACTCTGAAAAAATATTGATATGTGATAGTATTATTGATTCATTCTTATCCGGGAGGAAGCTCTCTGGCGTGTTTTTCATGTAAGCATTACCATATGAGACGCTATGAAGCTTTCTTCTATTTGGGAAGCTTCATCTATCGCTGTTGGAATTTTCTTCTGAACCACTGGAAACAGAGGGAAAAAGAAGCTATATAGTTCACGGGCGGAATGCAGCAGCGGGTCGTGATTACAATTGCCCTGGCTTGCAACCCGAAGCTGATGATCGCGGATAAGCCGACGACGGCGGGATGTGACGATTCAGGCGCAGATTATAAGACTGCTGAAGAAGACCGCTTTTCCCTGTATTGTGCATTGCGGCGTGTTTCGCCATGATTTTTCCAGTATCGTTGTATTATCATAGGAATTGTGCTATAATTTTTACGTTAAATGTTTTACAGCATTTATCATAAATATTTGTATACATAGGGGCTTGGGGGTAGAGTATTACATGGGGGACTTGGATGAACTGGACCTACGGGACATTCTACATATCATCGGCAAGCGTTTTTGGCTCATTATTGCGGTCGCAGCCTTGGCTGCGTTTTTAACCAGCATAGTAAGTGCTTTCTTTTTGGATAAGATTTATTCTTCCTCGACGACTTTGATCGTCAGCGGGCAAAAAAGCAGAACCAATGCAAATGACCTGCAGCAGAGTGATGTCAGTCTGGCACGGGATCTGGTCAATACCTACAGTGTTATTATCAAAAGTGACAGTGTTCTGGAAAAAGTGGAGGATAAAGTAAATCTGGACATACCATTGAAGGATTTGCGCTCCAATATTTCTGTCAAATCGGAAAACGATACGGAGATTATCCGCATTATCGTGGAGGACACGGACCCGCAGCGGGCGATGGATACTGCAAACTCCCTGGCGGATGTGTTTATGGATGAAGTGACATCCCTGCTGAAACTGGACAATGTCCAGACCATTGATGTTGCAAGGGTTCCTCTGGATCCGGTCCGGCCCAAAGTGGCAAGGAATACGGCACTGGCGGCGGTGATCGGCCTGATCCTCGGTCTCGGGATTGCCTTCCTGGCGGAAACCCTGGATCATACCATCAAGACGCAGGAAGATGTGGAGAAGGTTATGGGGATTCCGGTGCTTGGAAATATTCCGAACTTCGGGAAATAAAGGGGGAAGTCAACATTCTATCATCAAAATTACTGTTTAACGCTTCATCCAAAACGCCAATTGCGGAAGCTTACAAAACCCTGCGGACCAACCTGAAGTTCAGTAATCTGGACAATGGTCTGAGGGTCCTGCTGGTTACCAGTGCAGCCGCTGCGGAGGGCAAAAGCACAACAGCATCCAATCTGGCCATTACCGTGGCGCAGACAGGCAAAAAAGTTCTTCTGGTGGACTGTGACCTGAGGAACCCTTCCGTTCACAAGGCTTTCAATCTGCCCAACGGGGAGGGCCTGACCAATGTCCTGGCGGAGAGCCTGGACTATCATGAAGCCAGCAAGCATCTCAGCGAACCGGACCTGGAGATTCTGACCAGCGGTCCCAAGCCGCCGGATCCTTCGGAGCTTCTGGGCTCGAGGAGGATGAAGGAGTTCGTTAAAAAAGCCTCTGCGGAATGCGACATGCTGCTTCTGGATGCGCCACCCGTGCTCCCGGTCACCGATTCCGTGGTGCTTTCCCAACTGGTGGACGGCATTGTCATTGTGCTCAGCTATGGAAAGACGACCAAAGAAATGGCGGTTCAGACAAAGGAAAGCCTGAAGAAGGCCGGTGCGAACATTCTTGGTGCGGTCATCAACAACATCCCGGAGAATGATCATAGCCACAATGGGTACGGGTACTATTACGGTTATGATGAAGAAAGTAAAAGCAATAGCAGGAGAAAGCCCAGGTTGCTGGGAGTTCGGGAGAAGGCAGGCAGGAGAGATTTATGATTGATCTGCATTGCCACATATTGCCGGAGATGGACGATGGATCAAAATCCATGGAGGAATCCAGGGAAATGCTTGCCATTGCAGCAGCGGAAGATATTCGAGTGATTGCGGCGACGCAACACTTTATCGAGGATCAGACTTCCATTGATGCTTATCTGAAGCGGCTGGAGGACGGCATCAAAAGATTACAGCCCTATGCGGATGAACCGGACAAAGGGATCCGGATTGTAAAAGGCGCGGAGGTCTATATCAGCCC
>DHDO01000062.1:0-321 GCA_002399435.1 Firmicutes bacterium UBA4874 | reverse complement strand
TGTTTGACCATAAAATGGCTCATTTGGTCGGTACCGATGCCCATTCTTCCGGAAGACGGGCTCCCCGGATAAGGGAAGCGTCCGAAAAGCTTCGAAAATGGATCGGGGCTGAGACGGCGGATGTCGTCCTGAACAATACCCCCCAGGCGATTCTGAACAATGTATTTCTGGAGGTGGATCCCCCGATCCGGTACCGGCAGAGGCTGTTTCATTTTTTGTTCTTCTGAAATGTGTATTTGGAGGGAGTCCCTTGGAGTGGTATGCATTGTTTGTAAGAACAGGGGAAGAAGAACGGGTACATTTTTATCTGGATAAGCTGCT
>DHDO01000064.1 GCA_002399435.1 Firmicutes bacterium UBA4874 | reverse complement strand
TATTCGCTGATCGTTGTTTCTTCACTGCCGGTTATGATTATGTATCCCTTTGTTCAGAAATACTTTGTGAAAGGTGTCATGATTGGAGCCATAAAAGGGTGAGTGCGCCTGGAAAGGGGCAGGCAGTTGCATGTGGATATCCTGTGGCCCCGGTGTGAGGTATCGGATGAGCTTTGGTCTCAGTTGGCAGGTGGCAGCAGATGGATTCCTGGATGATCTGCTGCCACCTGTTGGGAAGAGGGAGCAGTCTGGCCATGCAGGGGAAGGTCACCGTATCATTTCCTGTTCTTCAGCTTGCGGTAGGAGCCCGGCGTCACTCCCTCCGCTTTTTTAAATACCCGAATAAATACACTGCTGCTTAAAAAGCCTGTTTCTTCCGCGATCTGCTGTACGGTCTTGTCCGAACTTTTCAGCAGCTCCCTGGCGCGAGTGATGCGGCATGCGCTGATATAATCTGAAATACAGATGCCATTTACTTCCTTGAATGTTCGGGATAGATGAGATGTGGAAAGATTGAATTCACTGCTTAAGGCGTTCAGACTGAGAGCGGGATCCGAAAAGTTCTGGCTGATAAAAGTTTTTATCTGTGCCCCAACAGAATATAAATCGGGCTTTTCCTTCAGATATTCCTGATACTCCTTCAAAACATCGATGAGTTCGCTGCGGAACTGTGTTAAGGTATCGCAGTGAAGCAACCGATAAAAGATTCCCTTTTTCCATTCTTTGCCGGTATCCGTCATTTTGTCCGTCACTGCCTTGGACAGGCTCCCGGAAACATCATAAATGAAATCCTTCGCAATAACGGGGGAGATGTGGGAATCAATGTCCTTATTGGTAAAGAGGGCGGAAACAAATTGGTCGATTTCCCTGGGGTTCCTGGGTTCTTTGAGAAACAAACTGATAAAATGATCGGTTTGAAAGGAAAAAGTATAGATGGAATCGTCCTCCCGTTTCTCCTGATAGGGAATAATCTGGTTGGATCCAATGGTCAGTCGGTACTCCATAGCATATTGGGCTTCCTGGAAGGCCTGCTGAATACCACCATTTTCTTCATCTTCCATATGCAGATTACTGAGACTGATTGTCAGGGACATTCCAAAGCTTGATTCCAGGGATGTTTTTACTTCCTTTGCAATGAACAGCAGTCTTTCCTGCATGATTGTTTCCTGGATCAATGGCGCAAAGTTAATGAGCAAAGCACATAGCCCCTTGTTCATTGGTACAGCAAAGCCCTGAAATTCCTTTCCCGATAATTTATCCATTGTATTGGTTGCCATCGCACTGAAAAGCCCGCCTGAGTCCAATAATTCTGCGTCCGTAGGATGGCTGTATTTCTCTTCTATGCGGATTAATATTACAGCAAATTGATCCGACAGGAGAGGAATATCATTTTTTTTGAAAATATCCTGTATGGAATTTCCTTGTGTAGGGGAAGGCGTACCACACAGCAGATTGCGAAGGGACGATTGTATCAGATCCTTCTTTTTGTTCCGGATCTGTGCAATTAAGTTTTCCTGCTCCTGGAAGCTTAATTGCAGTATCTTTTCCAGTATATCAATTTCGTTTCCTATTTCGAAGCTTTGCGGATCGTATATGGCCTTTTCGTCAATCCAGTCAATCAACTTTTTCAGAGGTGCATAGTTTCGCCTGGACAGGATATAGGCGATCAACATTCCGGCGCAAAAGAGTAATGCACTGAACAGCAATACCTTGTTTCGAAAATCCGTAACCGGTTCCACAGCAACCGCTTTTGGTGTCACGGATGCGTAATAACAGTCTGTTCTTTCGGATTGAATAATCTTACAGGTGTATTCTTTTCCGCCGTACTTCATATCAAAAAAGTCATTTTTACCAAAATACAATTTCAGACTCATATCATTGTAGGCAGAATCCGTTGATGTTAACAGATCACCGTTGTCGTTGAATACAAGAAATGCTCCGTTACTCTCCCATATGCTGTCATTTAATATACTCTGGAGTCTGGATGGATTAAAGCATACAAATACCTTATCCCGTTCTTTTTTTCCTTGCTGAAACGGCGAGTAAACAAAAGCAATACTCCTAGTACCGGTTTTGGCAGGAAAAGCCGTGAAGCCGCTTGCAGTTCGCAAGGCATTGTTCCATTCCTCCATGGAGAACCCAATTTTGTGGTAGTAAGACTGATAAAATATATCGGCTGGAACAGAGCTTTTCAGGCCCGCTATATAACGCTGCCCCGAATAGTAGATAAACAGGTTTTCAATGTTTGTCTGTGCCGCTGTATTCAGTTGATTCAGGTTTTTGCAAATCCGGTATCTTTCATAGGACGACAGGGTATTTTGACTCTGATGCTCTGATTGGGCTCCGATGTAAGCCTGAACGGCCAATTCGGACATGGAAAGGAGTTTATCCTCCAATGCATTGCTGAACTGCTTCAAAATCGCGCTATTTGCCCTGTTGTTCTCCTTTTTCAATATACTGACTGTCTGAAGATGAAACAGGGAGCTGATCACCAATGCAAAAATGAGGAGATATAAATAGGAAAGAAAAAAATGCAGCAATACGCTTTTCTTTCTGGAGCCGGTGTTCCTGTTCATCCTGTATTACCTCCGGGTCTATCTTTGTCGAAGAAAGCTGAAAAGCAATATCAATAATAGGACTGATTACAATAAGAATTCCTGTTATGCATACTATTATACAGTGGCCAAATCATAATAGAAAC
>DHDO01000088.1 GCA_002399435.1 Firmicutes bacterium UBA4874 | reverse complement strand
GATATGCCGGTGAAATATGCGGCACGGCTCATGGAGAGGCGGAAAAACAAATTCAATGGATCCATGGAAAAGGATATTCATGAAAAGGACTTTGCCTACCTGGAACGGTCCTATCGCACTTCCCTCCGGCTCGCGGAGAAGTACGGCTGGCATCGCATTGCCTGCGTAAAGGACGGGGCAATCCGATCAGTGGAGGATATTCATGAGGAAATATATGGGATTGTCCGAAAGTACCTGTAAAATGGAATATAGAATAAATGGAATATAGAATAAAAAGAAGCAAAGGATAAGGATGGAAGAACAGGGGAAACTGTTTTTTCATCCTTTTTTGATTGGGCCGAAAGGAATCGGCCGGGATATCGGTGCGGCAACCGATAGGAAATAAAGACAATCTATAGTAAATAAAGGGATTAAAGTAATATTAAAGATTACTATATAAGTACTTGAAATTGCAAAACAACAGGAGTAAAATAGTCTACATTCTTTCCGGAAGGTGGTGGAGAAATGCGGGAGATGCAGGAAATGCAGGATATTGTCCAAAGGATTTTGACCATTGATCGGAATGCCAGGGATATTATCCAAAGGAATGAAGAGGAAAGAGAAACCCGGGAGGGACAGGCCCGAAGCCGCCTGGAGCAGATGAGCAAAGAGGAAATGGATCAGGCGGAGCAACAGGGCCGGGCGCTTTACGACAGGAAGATGAAGGAAGCGGAAGAGGAAACGCAGCATATTTCAACCCGGAATGCAGAGGCAATACAGAGCCTGGAGCAGCATTTTCTTGCGGTGGAAGACTCTCTGGAAGCGGATATTTTTCGGGAGATCTTCCTGGAGCCGGAAACACGGGAGGGGAAATCGAACCAATGAGCAATGCTGTCCGGTACGCTGCCGTCGATACAAAGATCCGGGCCCTGGAAGGCCGGCTGCTTTCCGACACGGATTACAATGTGCTGCTGGAAAAGCAAACCGTCCCGGATATCATCCACTATCTGGAACAGACCGATTACCGGCACGTCTTCGCGGGGATGGACGAACAGTCCCTTCATCGTGAGGGAATTGAGGTCCGGCTGAGACGTTATGCCGTGGATAAACTGATACGGCTCCGTCATTACTTTCGGGGAAATTACAGTAAATTCCTGAGTGTTCTGCTGATGCGCTTTGAGGTGGAGGATTTAAAGATCCTCATCCGGGCGATTCATACAGACCGGGATTATATCGACTCCCCCCATGCGCTGGTTTATATCGGGCGTTACGGGGATTTGGACTTTCAAAGGCTGTCTGCTTCCGGAAGCTTTCCGGAACTGGTGGAACACCTGAAGGGTACGCCGTATTATCGTTACCTGGTTCCACTGACGCAGGGGGAGAAAAGCCGGTTTCAAGTTGAAATGTCCCTGGATCTGGCCTATGTCAGCATCTTCAAAAGATGCCTGGAGCTGCTGACAAGGGAGGAGCAGCAAAAGGTCCTTCAGATTACGGGAATAAAGGCAGACCTCCAGAACCTGCAGTGGATTTACCGGGGCAAGAAGTTTTATCATCTTCCTCCCGATATTTTATTGAACTATTCCATCAGTTTCGGGGGAAGACTGGACAATGCGGCGATCCGGGAACTGTGTTACAGCAAGGATGTTTCCGGGGTGGCAGACCATCTGAAGGAGAGCCGGTACCGTTTTTTATTCCAGCATGACCGGACCAGGGATCTGTTTATGGAACGCCGGATTTCCCGATATTTGTATTATCGGCTACTGGAATTCAAGCGAAAGAGTTCCATGGATATTGTCGCGATCATCGTGTATTTTGATCTGCTGGATTTTGAAATACGGGACATTATCACCATAATGGAAAACATTCGCTATCATAATGAGAATCCGGACCAGATCAAGCGATATCTGATCCGGGAGCTGTGAAAGGAGGATGTCGGCTTGGCGGTGGAACGGATGAAAATGCTGAATATCATCGGGCATTTGGAAGATATGGATTTTATCGCAAGGGAACTGGTTTTGCTGGGATGCGTGCATCCGGTAAATGCCCTGCATGAGATCAATTCCAACAATTTCACCATATCGACGACGGTGAAAAATATGGATGCCCTGATGGATGTGGGCTTTGTCAAGCCTTATCAGAAGAACCAGGAGGCCGACAGGATTGCGGGACAAATCAACACTCTCCTGGAGGCATTTGAATTGGATCGGGACGATATCACGGTGGACCCTAAAAGCAAAGCCGGTTTGCGGGGGATTGCAGGGGACATCGGGGACATCTATCAAAAAGTGGAGAAATGCAGGAAAGATACGGAATCCCTGAATGGGGAACTGGCACGCAACCGGGAGTTAAAGGAACATTTTGGCTATCTCGCGGGCCTGGACTTTCCGTGGCAGGACCTGATGGAGATGGAGAATTTTGATTTTCGGGTCGGCACATTCTCCAGGGAAAATACGGTCAAGCTCCGGACCAATTATGGGAATATCCCGGCAATTGTGTACCCTGTTAAGTCCGGGAAGGAACGGGATGTGGTGGTGACCATTGTTCCAAAAACCCTTACCGTGGAGCTGGAGCGGATATACAGCGCCCTTGGTTATCAGTCCCTGCAGATCCCTCATGAGTTGAAGGGGACCCCCGCTCAGATCATTCAGGATCTGGAGGAGAAGGAGCGGGATAGGATGGCGCAGCTGAAGGCCTGCGAGGAAACCATGCAAAAGACCCGGGAGGAGTATGGGCCATTGGTCCGGCGTGCCTGCGGCGAGTTGATACTCTATGAAAAAATGAAGGAGATCAATAACGAAACGGCTTGCAGCAACGACTTCTTTTATATGGCCGGCTGGATTCCGGCCGGTGAGAAGAAAAGGCTGGAGGCAAGGCTGAAACCGGTAAAGGAACGGACTTTGCTGTTCTGCAAGGATCCGGAACAGGTGGATAAATCGGTTTCCCCGCCTACGCGGCTGAAGAACTCCGGAGTGCTCCGGCCCTTTGAGGCACTGGTCCGCATGTATGGGACGCCTTCCTATAATGAGGCGGATCCCACGGTATTTGTGGCCCTGAGCTATATGGTGCTCTTTGGGGCGATGTTCGGGGACGTGGGACAGGGACTGGTATTTTTCCTGGCCGGCCTGATCCTGGCAAAGTGGAAGTCCAGGCCGAATCTGGGCGGGGTCTTTACCGGGATGGGAATCAGCTCCATGGTGTTCGGTGTGCTGTATGGCAGTGTATTTGGACTTGAGAACTGGATCCCCCCCCTGCTCATCCGCCCCATGGACGATATCACCACAATGCTGTTTGCGGCAATCGGACTGGGTGTGGTACTGTTGTCGATCGCCTATCTGTTCAACATATGGAACGCGATCCGGCGCATGGATCTGGAGGAAGGGCTGCTGGGCCAGAATGGAGCAGCGGGTCTGCTGTTTTTCTGGACCCTGCTGATCACCGTGCTGCTGTATTTTCAAAAAGGGAAGCTTCCGCTGCCCATGCCGGTTATTGTATTGATCCTGGCAGGACTGCTGATTCTGACGGTGGTAAAGGAGCCGGTGGCAAACCTGCTTTTGCGAAAGAAACCCCTTTACCGGGAACGGGTGTCGGATTACTATATCGAGGGCGGATTTGGGATTCTGGAGACTTTGCTCAGTATGCTGAGCAATACCATTTCCTTTGTCCGTGTCGGTGCATTTGCCCTGAACCATGTGGGTCTGTTCCTGGCTTTCCGGACTCTGTCGGAAATGATCCGTAACTCAGGGGGAAAAGCGGTGGTCCTGATTATCGGAAACATTGTCATTCTCGGATTGGAGGGCCTGATTGTCTTTATCCAGGGTCTTCGTCTGGAATATTATGAGTTGTTCAGCAAGTTTTACGATGGGGCGGGGATTCCCTATCACCCCGTTGCACTTACGGTTCCCCGGAAACGGCGAACCAGCACCGGTTCATTTTAATTTTGGAGGCATGAAAAATGTATTTTTTTATTATTGCTGCGATATGCATCGTCATCGCCACAATTACAGCTGGTTTTGTACTCAGGTATAAAAAAGGCGTTGGCAAAGTATCGACGAAAAAAGCCCTGGGATGGAATCTGCTTTCCTTTGTACCCATCATGGCTGCCGCATTGATCGTTATGATCCCGGATATGGCCGGAGCGGCTTCCGGAGCAGGTACCGGCGCCGGAGGAAACGGCATTGGCTTCATTGCCGCCGCATTGTCCACCGGCCTCGCGACCATTGGTTCCGGCTATGCGGTGGGCGCCGTCGCTTCGTCTGCCCTGGGCGCGGTATCCGAAGACCCGTCCCTGCTGGGCAAAACATTGATTTTTGTCGGGCTGGCAGAAGGAATCGCCATTTACGGCCTGATTACGTCCATCATGATTCTGAGTGCTTTGTAATGAATGGATCCGGTGAATGAAATGAAAATGTTTTTAATCAGTGACAATGTGGATACGCAGGCGGGTCTTCGGCTGGCCGGGATTAAGGGCGTCGTGGTCCATGGGCGGGAGGATGTGCTTCATGCTCTGAAAACAGCTGCCAAAGATCCGGAGATCGGTATCGTGATTCTGACGGAAGGACTGTCCCAGCTGGTAAAGGCGGAGATGCAGGCCATGAAGCTCCGATCGAACCTGCCGCTTTTCATAGAAATTCCGGATCGGCACGGTTCCCGGAGGGACAGCGGGTGGATTACCCGCAATATCCGGGAAGCAATTGGTTTGAAGATTTGAGGTGTTGTCCATGACGACAATTGACGAAAAAATTGATCTGTTTGCCAAAGCGGTTCTCGGGAAGGCCGGAAAACAGGCGGAAGAGAAAAGCAGACAAACAGGGGAACAGGTGAAGAAGCGATATTCTGCTGAGGAAAACCGCATTCATGATCTGGCACGGCAAGTGGTGGAAGAGCGTGTCAAAAGGGCGGATACGGCAAGTATTCAGATCGTTTCCAAAGCCCGAATGAAGGCAAGACAGAATCTGCTTCGAAAAAATGAGGAAATGGCGGACCGGGTCCTGGCAGGTTTGAAGAAACGCGCGGCTGCATTTGCCAAAACACCGGGGTATGAAAGTTTTCTGCGATACTCCATCGGGCAGGTACTGGCTGGCCTTGAAGGCGAGCAGCAGCTGATGTTTTATTTTACGGAGGAAGATCTGAGTCACAATATGGGATTGATCCGCAGTACGATTGTTGAAAAGCTGCAGCCCAACGCGGTTTATACCCTGCATGAAGCATCCGGGGAGATTCTGGGAGGCTGTATCTGCAGCAACGGGGAGCAGACCGGAAGAGTGGATTTTTCCATCGCATCCCTGCTTGAGGACAACAGGGAGCGGATTGGCCGGATCATAACGGACCATAGCAGTGGGTGGTGTCAAAATGGAGAACAGTAAAAAAGGTGAGATTGCCATGATCAATGGTCCTGTTGTCCGGGGAATCCATATGGAAGGGTTCCGGATGCGGGAAATGGTCACGGTGGGGGAGCAGCGCCTGATCGGGGAGGTGATCTCCATCGAAGGGGATCATGCGACCATACAAGTGTATGAGGAAAGCGCAGGACTGAAAGCCGGACAGGAGATTCAGTCCACCGGAAAGCCCCTGTCCCTGAAGCTGGGCCCCGGCATTATCGGCAATATGTTTGACGGAATACAGAGGCCGCTGAAGAAGATCGATGAACTGTCCCCCGGGTTTCTGCCCCAGGGAATCGGGCTTTTGTCCATAGATGAGGAAGCCCTGTGGGATGTGAAACTGACCGTCCGGGTCGGGCAGCAGCTGCATGCCGGTCAGGTGTTCGGCGAGGTGCCGGAGACCCGTTCGATTCTTCACAAGCTGATGGTGCCTCCCGGAGTCTGTGGAAATGTGGAGTTTGTCGAAGTAAACGGCAGATACAACATTGACCGGGTGTTGGTCCGGCTAAAAACGGAGAGCGGCGAAATACGGGAGCTGAAAATGGCTCAGGAATGGCCCATCCGGGTACCCAGGCCCATCCGGGAGCGCAAGCGCATTACCCGGCCGCTGATTACGGGACAGAGAATCCTGGATACTTTTTTCCCCATCGCCAAGGGCGGCACGGCTGCCATTCCGGGTGGATTCGGTACGGGAAAAACCATGACCCAGCATCAGCT
>DHDO01000017.1:13665-13882 GCA_002399435.1 Firmicutes bacterium UBA4874 | reverse complement strand
CCTTCTTCCTTCCATCCCTTTTATCAGCCGGACTTTTTCTTCTTCCATCCCTTTTCCTGTAAATCTCCTTTTACTGCAAAACTCCTTATTCCTGCAAACTCCTTATTCCTGCAAATCTTCTTATTAATGCGACTCTCCTTATTCCTGCAAATCCTCCTTAGGGGGATTTTCTACTGCAGGGCTTTTTTCAGGGTCCTGGCATTCTGACGCATGACGG
>DHDO01000017.1:7186-13330 GCA_002399435.1 Firmicutes bacterium UBA4874 | reverse complement strand
TAGGCTTCACAAAGATATCCGAAAGCCTGGTGGGCCACGACGATGTCCTTTTTTGGCAGGGCGGAAAAGGTATCCTTCAGCTCCCTGTCCAGCTGATCCGTTTCTCCGGCGTATTTGGCGTAATTGGCTTCATAATAGCTTTTATTTCCGGGATCTGCCTTCACAAACCCGTTTTTTATGTTTTCCATTTCTTTTTTGGCATACTGCGGATTCAGCCAGACATGAGGATCTGATGATGGATTGTTTCCCTTTTTCTTTTCTGAGCTTTGGCCCTTCAGGAGGGGAACATCCTTGGAAGCCTCCACCGGGATCAGATTCCTGTTTTGAAGGGAGGCCAGCACACCTTTTGCCCAGCCCTCCAGGCCGGCACCATTGTAGACAAACACATCGGCTTTTTCCAGCGTCACAATATCGGAAGCGGCAGGCTCCCAGTCATGGGGTTCCGTCCCGGCCGGCACCATGTTGGTGACAAGGACTTTACCGCCGCCGATCTTTCGGGCAAAATCATACATGGGATAAAAGCTGGCACAGACTGACAGCTTCCCGTTCTGCAACTTATGTCCGCCCTTTCCCGGAGTGGAAGGATTCCGGGACGAACCACATCCGGTAAAAAGCAGAAGGATCAGGCATCCCGTTAGCAGGATTTTTCGGAATTGTTTCATCTGTGGCAGACCTCTTTTCTTCTCTCTCATTTAACATGACCATTGCCTGTTTCAATATTCGCAGATCATGACCATTGTCTGTATCAATATTCGCAGATCATGATCCAAATGCACATGGTTCGCATTCGCATTTATTATAATCCTGCGTTTTGGGGAAGTCAAGAAAGGAGGGAAAAAATTCGGCGCTTTCCCTGCTGTGCGGAGAAACAGACCAAAGCTCCGTCGATTTCGAGAAAACCTTGTAGAATATTTCTTCCTTGTCCTCATTACCTATATAGCGTTCTGAATAACAGGTACGCTTCCTTATTGATCCGGACCCAGCAAAAAAGGAAGGCCATCTTGGCCTTCCTTTTTTGCTGACTGGACGTCAGAGCTGCAGCATTACTTATCTACCTTTAGCTTTTCATTTGTTCTCTTTCTTTTTTCTGATATCTTTCACAAAGGCCAGAAGCTCTTTTATGGTTACCGTTTCATTTTCAATGGATGCTTCTGACTCCTCTTTTCCTGTTTCTTGATCTGCGCCTATATAGTAGGCTTGATTCAAGCCACGCATGTCAGTACGGCCAAGTAGATAGTCTATGCTTACCTGGAAATAGTCTGCTATATTTTCTAAAGTTTTTCTATCCGGGAAACGCTCATCTGTTTCATACTTTCCTATTGTAGCCCGATTAACATTGATAACCGAAGCAAGATCACTTTGCCTGAGATTTTTCTCTTTCCGCAGCTGTCGCAATCGGCTTCCAAAAGACATTGGACACCTTCTTTCTATTTAAGAGGCACCCCCAAAAATATGTGCCATAAAAGTGATAAAAATATAAAAAGCGCTTGACATGCGACGATAAGGCGAATATAATAAAAAAAGCAAGCCAGATATGTGCCGTATCGTCACATATCAACAGGCATGAACAAGTACAGAGCTTCTTCATCATAATGAAAGGAACAGTAATGAAGAATCCTTTCGTCAAGACCAATCGGTCCTGAAAGTGAAATCATGCCATATTATAACTTGACCCATGAAGTATTATATCAGAACGAATCAGGAAAATCATCATTGCAGAGAAAGGAATGATTTTGGAGGAGCTTTACTTTTATAAAACCATACCGTCATAGTTATATTTATATCTATAAGAAAAGCAATAGGGAGAGTGTGTCGATAAGGAGGACATGACGCTATGAATATTCGGAACGCATCAACAATCTATCCAGTCCAGAAGAAAAATAAACTGAATCCGTTTATCAGAAGAAATATTGCAGGATATCTTCTCTGTTCTCCCATGATTCTGGGGCTGCTGATCTTTGTTTTTTACCCAATGCTACAAACATTTATTTATAGTTTTCAATCAACGAATGGTATCTCAGGTGTCCTTAATGGTGTTACTAACTATAAGTGGATTTTCAAGGATGACATGTTCTGGGGCGCATTAAAGAACACAGCGATCATGTCCGTTATGGCGGTACTTATTGATATCGTTGTCTGTTTTATACTGGCTTCTCTCATAAATTCATTATCCTATAATAAAGGCTTTTTCAAAAGTATATATTTTCTTCCAAATGTTGTTTCTTCAGTAGCGACAGCTTTGCTGTTCAATTTTCTTTTTTATCCAACCAATGCAGGAGTTATAAACTATTTTCTATCTTTCCTGGGGATTAAACCCGTAGGATGGCTGGTTCAACCCGGTATTGCAAAATTCAGCATCGTCTTAATGGGTTTATGGAGGAGTGTTGGATATGATACCATACTGTTTTTGGCAGGGCTGCAGAGCATACCACGTGAATATTATGAAGCAGCAAAAGTAGATGGTGCAAATGGACTGCAGCGATGGTGGCACATAACAATACCCAATATGAAGCCTATATTTGCTTTTATGATCATTATGCAGGTAATCGGCACATTGAAACGGTTTGATGATGTTTGGCTGATTGGCGGCGTTGGCGGGAACCCAGGCGGCTCACTGCAAACTGTCGTATTGTATATCTACCGCAATGCATGGATCTCACGGGACGTAGGAATTGCTTCTGCTGCATCTGTTGTTCTGTTTGCGATAACCTTGATTATAACAATTGCGAACTATAGGATCATGAATAAAGAAAGATGAAGGAGTGGAAGAAATGGCTAACACATTAGTAAAAGACTATCAGGTCAATAGTCGGAAGCATACAGAAATGGTCAGCAGTACACTGATTACCTTCTTTCTGGCACTGGGGGCACTGGCTATGGTGATCCCTTTTGTCTGGATGGTGAGTACCAGTTTTGATAACGATGCTTTGTTTAACATTCCGTTTCCTCCTAGGTTTTACCCTAAATTACTAACACTGGATAATTATCGACTTGCCTTTACCAATGTGTCTATGTTAAAGTACATGTTTAATTCTCTGCTGGTGGCGGTTGGCACAATACTTATTTCTCTTCTCAGTGCGATTATGAGCGGATATGCATTGTCAAAGATAAATTTCAAGGGTAGAAACGTTATTCTCTTGCTTGCCTTGTCCACGATGATGATTCCGGGGGAAGTTACTATGACATCCAGGTTCTTTCTGTTTGATAAATTAGGTCTTGCGGACTCTTATTGGGCGTTTTGGCTGCCTGCATCTGCTTATGTATTCGGGACCTTTTTTGCCAAGCAGTATATTGACTCCATACCTGACTCCTTGCGCGAATCGGCGTTGATCGACGGCGCCGGGGAATTGCGTATTGCTTTTCAGATATATATGCCACTTTGTGGAGCGCTTATTGCAACACTAACCATTCTTTTGTTTCTGGGCTCGTGGAATGATTTCCTGTGGCCTTTGATTATTCTTTCTTCTCCGGAGAAGTATACGCTACAACTGGGTATTGCGCTGTTTTCCTACAACCAGGGACTGAATGAAATGCCCGCCATCCGAATGGCTACCACAGTCATATGCATTATACCCATCCTTATCCTTTATCTGTTTTTGCAAAGATATATTGTTGAGAGTATTGCACTCACAGGCTTGAAGCAATAGCTTCCGCCTGAATTATAAAAAAGGAGCGATTTAAATGAATAAGAAAAGAATCCCTGTTTTTTTAATCATCACTATCTTGGCAATGTGCATTATGGGAGGCTGTTCCAGCAAGAACAATACGGTCAGTGGACAAAAAAAGGAGAAAAAAGGAGGAGGTAAGAAATTCACCATATCCATATGTGGTGCTACTCTGGAAGATGGGATCAATCCTTCTACAAAAAGGCCTGCCGAAGGATGGAACACATTTAAGAAAAACCAGTTAAAGAGCAAATTCCCGGATGTTAATTTTGTATTTAACAGCATACCCTGGGACAATTCGAGTGGCAAAATGCAGACGCTTCTAATGTCCAAAGGTACCGATTTGTTTACAATAGGCGGAGCATTTATACCGGAATATTATAAAGAAGGATTGATGCAGAGCCTGAATCCCTTTATTGAGGCGGATAAGGATTTTGTGTATGAGGATAATTATCCGGCTACATTTAAAACAAACATGAACTGCACGGATTATTCCGGAAAGGAACTGCTAACTCTGCCATGGGATGTCGGATACCGCTTAATTATATACGATAAGCAACTCTTTGACGATTGGGGAGTGGAATATTTATCGGAAAACCCAACGCCGGAAGAAATCATGGAGAAAGCAGGCAAAATGACTGGAACCAACCCCAAATCAGGAAAGCCAAACTATGGGCTTTGGCTGGAAGGAAATTCATTGAATATGAGTTATGTGATTCCTCTGAGTCAGTATTTTGGTGCTGTGGAGTGTACCGGCCGATTCGATCATCCGGCTGATCTGAAGTGGTCCTTAAACAGCGATGAGTTTATAGCCACTATGCAATGGATTGTGGATGCCTGCCAGTACGTACCGGATGCAGCCACAACCGGAAAGGGCGCAGAAAAATTCGGGAAAAAGGATAATGACATAGCGATTGCCATTGATAACAATGGTGTGACCATTATGAATGAATATTATAACACAAAGGACGAGTCTCTATTGGAACGTTATCAGCCAACCATGCATGTAGGAACGGGCGGAGGCAACTGGACCCCTATAGATGGCATGGGGATTTCTTCCCATTTGTCTGGAAAGGATGCAAAGCAGGCATGGGAAATACTAAAATATATGTGTGGCCCGGAGACAAAGGAGTGGGACTATAAAAACTATGGTCCTAAGGCGATTGGTCACTTGGTCAGCAAAGAACTGTATGATCCAAAGGATAAGTTTCTTGCCAAGAATTCAGAAGTCATGGCGAAAGCAACCCATCCTGGCTATGAGATCAATCCTTTTTATGGCTCCAATATGCAGCCTACTTTCGCCAGCATGATCAGCAGGGCCATTGCCGGGAAAAAGGTAAACGTTTCGAAAGAACTGAATGATCTTCAGGGCAAAGCCGTCCAGTGGTCCAAGTCCAAAAAATAATCTTGAACTATTTCTCCCTTTTCTGTATCATGTGTATTGATTTGCATCTATCCATTTTGGAGAAACAATTTGGAGAAAGGAAAGGAACAGGTATCAAAAGTCCAGGACAGCATCGCAAACAGAAACAGGAGGATACGAAATGAAAAAATTGGCGATCATCGGTTGTGGAGGAATCGGCGGATATCATCTCAGTCATTTCCTCGGGTTTTCGGACATTGAATTGGCAGGATTTTGTGATTTGATTCCCCAGCGGGCGGAAAGTTTTGTGAAACAGGCAAACAGCGGGAAGGCATTTACAGATTTCAGAGAGATGTATGATGCGGTTGAGCCCGACATGGTCTTTATCTGCGTTCCGCCTACCTGCCATGGGGATATTGAGATGGAGACCATAAGACGGAGGATTCCGTTTTTTGTGGAAAAGCCGTTGTCCCTGGATCTGGAACTGGCCAGACAGATCCGTGATGAGGTCAAAAAGGCAGGCTTGATCACAGCATCCGGATTCCAGTGTCGCTACAGCAATCTGGTAAAGCCAAATGTCAAGTTTATAAAGGATAATGAGGTGGCATTCATTGATTGTATTCGGATAGGCGGTGTGCCGGAGACTCCATGGTGGAAGGAGAAGTCCCTGTCCGGCGGACAGATCGTGGAGCAGACCATTCATCAATTTGATATCATCCGCTATGTGTTTGATGAACCAGAAATGGTGTTTACTCTTGGGGCCAAGGGCTTTGTGAAGGGGATTAGCGGATATGATACCGATGATCTTTCCACGACGGTAGTAAGGTTCCATAGCGGCGCTTTGGCAACCATCTCCACAGGATGCTATGCGAAAAGCGGAGAGGCAGCAGACAGCAAGGTCGTCTTCAGCGCGAAGGATGGCAGGGCTGAGCTCCGCATTTTGAACGATTTGAAGATACTCGGCTGCAGGAACAGCAGCGAGGACCCCGGGAAGGTGGATAAAAGATCCAAAGGGCTGGTGGTTCAGGGAGATGGTACGATGACTTCTTCCGGGTCCGGCGAGGTTGTTTTCAAAGAGGAAGGCGACGCCGGCATTCTATGCGATCGCACCTTTAT
>DHDO01000017.1:6467-6823 GCA_002399435.1 Firmicutes bacterium UBA4874 | reverse complement strand
TGTATTGATCATTTGCACGCTGCTGGTTCGATGCCAAGGATCGGGTAGAGTTCCTTAAGGGAATCTACGGTATAATCCGGCTCGGATGTAAGGGCTGCGTCATTGCTTCTGAAAAAGCATGATTTGATCCCTGCAGCTTTGGCGGACAGAACTTCAATATTGCGATCTCCTATGGAGAAAACGCTGTCCTTGTCCAGGTGATACTTATCAATGAAATAAAGAAAAGGATCCGGGGCAGGTTTGGATTTCAGACCTTTTTCCTTCGTTACCATCTCCGTAAAATATTTTGCCATATCGTGAAGCTCCAGATATTCCACAGCAGTGCTTCCCCGATGCGTAAACAGAAAGTTCATATC
>DHDO01000017.1:3804-6263 GCA_002399435.1 Firmicutes bacterium UBA4874 | reverse complement strand
GTCTTTCAAGGGGTATCGTTCCTTATAATACCGGTATGCATGGCCCACTGAATAATCTTTCATCAATTTCAGAATTTTCTCCGGATCTCCCTTTACTCCGTTCTCTTCCAATACCCTTTCAAAGGTTTTCAGGATTCCCGGGTAAGTATTGAATAAAGTACCGTCAAAATCCCATATGGCTGCTCTAAATGTCATTTTTGTCTCCTCTCGGCTTTTGCTTTGTCTTTTTGGTTTCAACCGGTCCCTGAGGTATTATATCAAAACCGGTCAGCAAAATCATCCTGAACGGGAAAGCAAAAATCGTAGTGAAATGGAATATGGAATATGACGCTTTTCAGCCTGTGGAGTCACTTTTCAAGTCATTGGGTGACCAACCGGAAGTACATAAAACTTTATCGGAGATTTGACAACCTGCTTTTCAGTTTGTTATACTGGGCGTTGTAAAACTTAATATTTATCCTATTTTCTTTAAACAAAAAATAATACTTGATGTATTGAATGTTAAGAATAGATTTATCAAATAAAGGTTTACAGAACAAAAGAGAAGGAATGTTTTGTCTTTTTTTTTAAAATATGGTTAAAATTAAAACAGGAGGGAAAAGATGAACCAAAAAAAGAAGAAAAATAATACGACTTTTTATATATCCCTTATTATATCCATAGCTATAGCTTTATGGGGTATTGTGTTCAGGAGAGGTTTTGCAAGCTTTGCAGATAAGCTTCTTGCCTTTTTGACAACCAATTTTGGATGGGCTTATTTATTAGCCATGTTGGTATTTGTAATATTTGTTATTGCTTTGGCCTTCAGTAAATACGGAAAGATTAAATTGGGCCCTGATGATTCGGAACCGGAATACAGTACGGCTTCCTGGTTTGCCATGCTATTTGGAGCCGGCATGGGCATAGGCCTTGTATTCTGGGGAGTGGCGGAGCCGATTTCCCATTTTGTTCATCCGGATGGAGTGGAACCTGGGAGTGCAGAAGCTGCCAATTTTGCCATGAAGTCTTCTTTTATGAACTGGGGGATTCATCCCTGGGCGAGTTATGGCATCATCGGTCTTGCGCTTGCATATTTTCAGTTCAGAAAGAAGAAGCCCGGTCTGATAAGCAGTATTTTTATACCTCTGCTTGGAGAAGAACGGGTCAACGGGCCAATTGGCAAGTTAATCGATATCTTTGCCGTTCTGGCAACCGTGGCCGGAGTCGCCACCTCTCTCGGATTGGGGACCCTGCAGATCAACAGCGGTCTGAATTACCTGTTCAAACTGCCGGAGACAAGGCTGGTTCAGCTGGGGATTATTACGGTGATCACTGTTATCTTTATCTGGACAGCAGTAAGCGGGATTGATAAAGGGATTCAGGTTCTTGGGGATATCAACCTGTATTTGGCATTGTTGTTATTGGTTCTTACTATTGTGCTGGGACCGACAATTAAAATAATAAACAGTTTTACCAATGGAGCAGGTCAATACATCAATGGTTTTATAAAGGATAGTCTGCATATCAATACTTTTGGAGGTAACCGCTGGCTTAATAAATGGAGGCTGTTCTATTGGGCATGGTGGATCGCATGGGCGCCTTTTGTAGGGACTTTCATAGCCCGAATTTCGAAAGGAAGGACGATTCGGGAGTTTATAGGTGGAGTAATTCTGGCTCCCGCTCTGGCATCCATGGTTTGGTTTGCATCCTTTGGAACCATGGGAATCGATTTGGCGGATCAGATTGGCGTGGAAGGGCTGGCATCCATTGCCAAAGTTCCGGAAACAGCTTTGTTTCGGGTATTTGATTATTACCCTTTGAGCTCGGTATTGTCATTGATCGCAGTGGCTTTACTGTGTACATTTTTTGTAACTTCTGCCAATTCCGCTACTTTTGTATTGGGAATGCTGACTTCAGGAGGAGATCTGAATCCAGGCAACAGAAGAAAAGTCCTTTGGGGAATCGTACAATCCCTGCTTGCAATTTCCCTGTTGTTTGCAGGTGGTCTGGAAGCGTTGCAGACAGCATCGGTGGCAGCTGCGTTTCCTTTTATATTTGTAATGCTGTTTGCGATTGTATCTCTCATGAAGGCACTGAGACAGGAAAAAGTATAAATACAGATGATTGCGTGGGAAAAGCAGGACCCCTGCCTATGCAGTTTGTGAACCTTAAAATTTCTAAAACGCCTTGTCATTCTTTACCCTTATATGGTAAAATGAAGATGAACGGGCAGATGTAGAAATCAATTCCAGGAGATAAAAACGGGGGGGGTATTCAATGATGTTCCATGAAAAGATCCGCGTGGTGCAGTATGGGTGCGGGAAGATGTCCAAATATACGCTTCGCTATTTGTACGAAAAAGGGGCGGAAATCGTCGGTGCGATTGATGTGAATCCTGCCGTAGTTGGAATGGATGTTGGCGATTGGGCGGGACTAGGTGTGAAACTGGGCGTGAAGATTCGCAGCGATGCGGATGCGGT
>DHDO01000017.1:866-3560 GCA_002399435.1 Firmicutes bacterium UBA4874 | reverse complement strand
ACTTCTTCAGCGATTACCAATCGTCTGGATAAGATGGCGAAAGAACACAATTGTACCATAGCCGGCTCTGGTATGCAGGATATCTTTTGGATCAATATGATCAGCTGTGTTGCCGGAGGGATCCATCGCATTGACAAAATCGAAGGCTCTGTGAGCTATAACGTGGAGGATTATGGGCTGGCTCTGGCCAAAGCACATGGAGTGGGACTGACACCGGATCAATTTGAAAAGCAGATCGCTCATCCGGAGACTCTGGAGCCGTCTTATGTCTGGAATTCAAACGAAGGGCTCTGCTCCAAAATGGGATGGACGATTCGGTCCCAGACCCAAAAGTGCGTTCCTTATTTTTATGACAGCGATCTTTTTTCCAAAACGCTGGGCAAAACCATTCCCAAAGGCAACTGCATTGGAATGAGCTCCGTTGTAACCACAAAAACATTTCAGGGGCCGGTGATTGAAACTCAGTGCATCGGAAAGGTTTATGGTCTGGAAGACGGGGATATGTGTGACTGGAAGATATCAGGTGAGCCGGACACCGTTTTCTCCGTGAAAAAGCCTGCAACTTCTGAGCACACCTGCGCCACCATTGTAAACCGCATTCCCAGAATCATCAATGCTCCGGCTGGTTATTACACTGTGGAGAAAATGGAGGAAGCCGAGTACCTGGCGTATCCCATGCAGCTTTATTTGAAATGACCAAACTGCAGGGAGATCAAATGAAATAATCCGAATGGTTCAGTCGAAGTTATATTTTCCATATAATGGATTTCCTATACAATGATGATTTCCCATATTAAAATTCAAAATTGTGAAATAGGAAACAGGACAAGGACATAGAACATGTAAACAGGACAAGGAAACAGGACAAGGACATAGAACGTGGAAACAGAACGCAGGGACATCCCTTTTATAAGGATGTCCCTGTATTTTTACAGTGCTTACAGTGCACACTGAGCCGCTGTATCCGTCCATTTGTCCAGTTCCGCCGGGGTAGCCAGTACATAATGGTGTCCTCCCAGATGATGCCGGGTGCCTTTTCGATAGTCCACTCCTTCTGCCTGATAATCATAGCTTTGGGCCACCCGTTCCTTTTCCACCCTTGGATCGGGCCGGGGGATGGCGCTGAGCAGGCTTCGGGTGTAAGGATGAACCGGGTTTTCAAAGATTTCGTCCTTGGTGCCGGTTTCCACCAGATGTCCCAGGTGAAGGACGCCGATCCGGTCTGAGATATACTTGACCATGGACAGATCATGGGCGATAAACAGATAAGTGGTACCGGTCTGCGCCTGCAGATCCTTCATCAGATTCACCACCTGTGCCTGAATCGATACATCCAGTGCACTGATGCACTCATCGGCAATCACCAGTTTCGGATTCATGATCAATGCCCGTGCAATGCCCACGCGTTGGCGCTGCCCGCCGCTGAACTGGTGGGGATAGCGGTCGGCGTGTTCCGGATCGAGGCCTACTTTTTCCAGCATGGATGCCACTTTTTGCTTCCGTTCTGCCCGGGTGTGGTATAAGTGATGGATATCCAGTCCCTGGGCAATGATCTCTCCCACCTTTTTGCGGGGGTTCAGGCAGGCCATGGGGTCCTGGAAAATCATCTGCATTTCGGTGCGCAGACGCCTTTCGGTTGTACGGTCCATTTTGCCGGAGATGTCCATGCCATTGAAATCTATGTGACCGGCGGTGGGATCGTACAGCCGGATCAGACTGCGCCCGATGGTACTTTTGCCGCTGCCGGATTCTCCTACCAGACCGTAGGTTTCTCCGGGATAGATCACAAAATCCACTCCATCCACCGCACGCACGGTATAACGCCCGCTGATCTCAAAATACTGCTTCAGTCCTTTTACTTTCAGAATGGGTTCACTTTGCCGCATGTTTGCTCTCCCCCTCCTTCATTTGGCGGATACGCCGTCTCAGCCCGGCTGGCATTTCCACATGAGGTGCCCGCGGATCCAGCAGCCAGGTGGCGGCGTAGTGGGTATCGGTGACCCGAAACATGGGAGGCTCTGCCCGCCGGTCTATTTTGAGTGCATAGGGATTGCGGGGAGCAAAGGCATCACCCGTTACGGAATGCAGCAGATTGGGCGGGGAGCCGGGAATGGTATAAAGCCGGTCGTCTGTAGTGGTAAGATCCGGCATGGCACTGAGCAGGCCCCAGGTATAGGGGTGGCGGGGATCGTAGAAGATTTCCTCCACAGTACCTTTCTCCACAATTCTGCCGGCGTACATCACATTGACAAAGTCCGCCACTTTGGCCACCACGCCCAGGTCATGGGTAATATAGATCACACTGATGCCGCGCTGCCTTTGAATGCGCCGAATCATTTCCAGTATCTTGGCCTGGATGGTGACGTCCAGAGCGGTGGTGGGTTCATCGCAGATAAGCAGGTCGGGATTGCAGGAGAGGGCAATGGCGATAACGACTCTTTGCCGCATGCCTCCGGAAAGCTGATGAGGATAGTTCTTCATTCGTTTCTCCGGTTCCGGAATCCCTACCTCGTCAAGTAAATGGATTGCTTTGCTCCGGGCTTCCTCCCTGGTGGCCTGATGGTGCCACAGCATGCCTTCCATGACCTGCTTTCCAATGGACATGGTGGGATCCAGACTGGTCATGGGATCCTGAAAGATCATGGCAATGTGTTTGCCGTTGATGCTGCGGCGCAGTTCCCGTTTTTTCATTTT
>DHDO01000017.1:0-739 GCA_002399435.1 Firmicutes bacterium UBA4874 | reverse complement strand
AGGATGTCCACGGTATGCGGGGTGACGTCGTCCTGCAGCCAGGTGTACCGTATGGTACCTTCCTCTACCTTGCTGTTTTTATCCAGGATCCCCATGGCAGCCTTCATGGTAACGGATTTGCCGCTGCCGCTCTCTCCCACGATCGCAAGGGTTTGCCCGCGGTACAGATCAATGTTCACGCCGCGGATGGCATGCACCGGGCCTGCCGTTGTGCGGAAAGTAATCGTAAGGTTGCGGATTTCCATCGCTTTTTTCGCTTTTTCAATGGTTTTCTTATTCATTTCCTATCACCTCAGACTTCCTTGAGTTTCGGGTCAAAAGCTTCCCGCAGGCCATCCGCCAGCATATTGAAGCAGAGCATCAGCAATGCAAGGACAATGATGGACGGAACGATCTGATAGGGGTGTGTGGTAAAGCTGTTGAATGCATCGCTGATCAGGGAGCCCAGGCTGCATTGGGGGACCGGGATTCCCAGGCCGACGAAGCTTAAAAAGGCTTCGGTAAAGATGGCAGTGGGGATGCTGAACATCAGCTGGGTAATGATCTGTCCGATGATATTGGGCAGAACCTCCCGGAAGATGATGACAAGATTGCCTGCTCCCAGTGTACGGCTGGCCAGCACAAATTCCTGTTCCTTCAGTTTGAGCATCTCGGCACGGGCGATTCGGCTCATACTGATCCACTCGGTGATCACCAGTGCCAGGACAATTGTGGTAAAGCCGGGTTTCAGCACCAACAG
>DHDO01000066.1:12913-22769 GCA_002399435.1 Firmicutes bacterium UBA4874 | reverse complement strand
GAGCTTCCCTTTGTATCCGTCCACACCAATCTCCCGGGCAGGTGTTGCGGTCAGCATGGCAATGACATCCTCGGAAGGGATCCCGATTTTTATCATATTGCGAAGAGCGCGGTTCTGCGTCAGGACACTGCCTGCAAGGGTACCGTCCTTCAGGCGTGCCGCACCGTCTTTTACATGAACCGGAAGGCCGCCCAGCTTATAATCCCCGTCCCTGAGACCGGCAGCCGACATGGCGTCGGTAATCAGCACGGTCCGATCCGGTCCCTTGACCCGGACAGCCAGACGCAGGGCAGCCGGATGAATGTGGATCAGATCCGCGATCAGCTCAATGGTGGCGGAATCATTGTCCAGAATGGCGCCCACCGTCCCGGGCTCCCTGTGTCGGAGAGGTGTCATGGCGTTGTAAAAATGGCAGATATGGGTGATGCCGTGCTGCATGGCGCGGACACATTGATCATAGGAAGCCTTTGTATGGCCGATGGAAACGACAATACCCCGGTCCTTCAGGTAGTCCGCAAATTCCAGGGCGCCTTCCCTCTCCGGAGCCAGGGTCATCAGTCGGACAATGTCCGGTGTTTCCGCCGTGATCTCCTCAAAGGTTTTCCGGTCCGGCGGAATAATGCACTCCTCCACATGGGCCCCCTTTGCCAAAGGATTCAGAAACGGCCCTTCCATATGGGCACCCAGGATTTGTGCCCCCTTATGACTTTTCTCCTGCATATATTCCGATACCGTATGCAGGGCACTCTGAATCCGTGGAATGGTTTGGGTCATGGTGGTGGCAAGCCAGGATGTGGTGCCGTTCCCTGCCAGAAAAGTCGAAATATTCTCCAGGGAATCTGCCCTGGCATCCATTACATCGGATCCGTTGGAACCGTGGATGTGAATGTCAATGAAACCGGGGGAAAGATATCCGCCCTGCACATCCACTGTCCTGCCATTCTGACACGTCCCGCCGGGCCGGATGTCCGCTATCTTTTCCCCTTCCACCAGAATATCCAGGCCCGTTTTCCATGCCCCGTCCAGATAAACCCTGCCGTTTGTCAATATCATCAATGCCATCTTCTCCTTCCATCGATTCGTGCCGTTTGATTCCCTTCCAGTCTCTTTCCCGGTCCATCCCCGGCGGAATGGGTAACTATCGATAGATACCCATCCCGACTATAGATACCCATTTCAAAGTGTCTCTGACAAGGAACCACCCTTCATGACAAAAAAAGCCCTCCCTGTTCCTGCAGGGAGGATCCTCTTTTCCGTTTGCTTTATTTTATCATTCTTTTTCTGGAATTGCAATCCCGGAATGCTCCGTGGATGCCTCATTACCGATAGAAGGAATGATTGCCAATGGCCCCGGTGCACTGCTTGTTGCGTACGATCCAGGAACCTGCAGCCTTTTTGGGATTGAAGAAATAAAGTGCATCTCCAACCGGCTTGCTGCCTGCATAGGCTTCCTTCGCTGCTCTCACACTGGCGTTGTCCGGCGTGTTGTAGATGGTTCCGTCCGCCACCGGGCTGAACTGCGGGATTCCCTTATAACTGTCAAATATGATCTGATAAATGGAATTCGGGAATTCAGAAGATTTCAGCCGATTCATAATCACGTTTCCTACTGCAACTTTGCCTGCATAGGATTCTCCCTGCGCTTCTGCATGGATGATCCTCGACAGCCAGTAAATATCACCATTTAATTTCTTGCTGGATACCACATTCTTTGCCGGAGCTTTTTTCCCGTACAATGCGGCGCTGGTCTTTGGCCCGACAATTCCGTCCGGTACCAGTCCGTTTGCTTTCTGAAAGTTGACAACCGATTGCCTGGTTTTCCGTCCAAAGTATCCGGTCGCCCTCCAATGGGTAAAACAGCCCCGATTCAGGAGTTCCTGCTGCAGATGCGTGACCTCGGCGCCTCTGCATCCCCATTTCTGCAGCCCGGCTGCAGAAGCGTCTGCCTTCGGAACAGCCAGCACAGCCGTAATCAGCAGCGTGGCGGACAGCCCTTTCAAAGCATAGGATAATTTGTTAATTGGATTTTTCATCGTATAGACCCCCCTGAAGGTTGAATTATGTCAACCTCTTTGTTGGATACATTATATGATGACAGGTACAGGCTGTCAAAACGAATGAAAAGACGCCATTCGCTTTTATTAAGGTATTATGAAGCATATATTACGTTTATGTTAAATATGCTGACTTTTTTAGACACATACCAATTTTATCCAGGACTTAGCCTTTCATTCCCCTATTCTTGTGACGGACACCTGAGGCAGCAGGACATCAAAGTCCGACCTGCTGCAAAGCTGGGTTCCTTCTGTCATCACAGACGCCGCTGCAGCAGCGGTGGCCATTCGCAGCATTTCTGCAGGCGGCCTGCCCTCCTCTGCCGCAAGGCATAAAGCCGCCACCATGGAATCCCCCGCTCCCACCGTGCTTTGGACCTTTACCGGCAGGGCCGGGGCAAAATACGCCCTGCAGGGATCCACAATCACAGCGCCGTCTTCTCCCAGGGAAACACACAGGATCTGCACCCCGGAACGCAGCAATTCCCTGGCGCCTTCCACAATCCCTTCCTTTGTGCTTCGCTCTTCCCCCAATATCATTTCCAGCTCAAACCGGTTCGGTTTTATGAGGTAAGGCTGTGCCTTCAGCCCTTCGGACAGAAGCGGCCCCTCCGCATCCAATACCGGACGACAGCCCCTGGCGCACTCTTCCATCAGTTCCCGGTACACGCCGGACCCCACACCCTGTGGAACACTGCCGCTGAAGACCATCATGCTGCTTTCCCTGCTGTATCGCCGCACCTTTTCCTTTAAAGCCACAATGCTCCCTGCTTCCACCGGAGAACCGCTTTCATTTACCTCGGTAATCACGCCTTTGGACCGATCGAACAGCTTCAGGTTCGTTCGAAGTTCTCCCGGTACCATGACAAAGTCATGCCGGATATGCCGGTCCGACAGCTTTCCCTGTATAAAGTCCCCGCCATTTTCATAGTTAATACCGGTACACAGTGCCATACCGCCCAGATTGGTAACTACCGATGCCACGTTGATGCCTTTTCCCCCGATATCCTCTCTCCCGTTTTGAACCCGATTGAGGCCGCCATACTGAAAGGTATCCACAGTTACGGTCTTATCCATGCATGGGTTCATCGTAACGGTTGTAATCATCGTTTTCCCCCTTGCTTTTCTCAATTCCCTTGATTTTTCAATCTTATTTGCTTTTTCAGTCTTCTTTGCTTTTTCAATCTTTCCACTGTATTCAAAAAGGAGAGCCGGTCCTCCGGCTCTCCGTTGAAACTGGATTCGTATATTTACTGTGCCTGCTCCACAGCGGATTTTGCCTGTTCCACTACCCTGGCACTGATGTTGGCCGGCACTTCCTCATATCGCTCAAACGTAATCTGAAAGCTGCCCCTGGCCTGCGTCATGGAACGCAGATCTGTGGCGTACCGGATCATTTCCGCCTGGGGAACCTCCGCGACGATTTGCTGCAGTCCATTGCCGGCAGGGTTCATCCCGAGAATTCTGCCGCGGCGTTTGTTCAGATCCCCGATAATGTCTCCCATGTACTCGTCAGGAACCACCACCTCTGCCTTCATAATCGGCTCAAGGAGAACCGGATCGCTCTGCTCCAGCTTTTTGTAGGCCAGGGACGCGGCTACCTTGAAAGCCATCTCGGAGGAGTCCACACTGTGATAGGATCCGTCATACAGGGTGGCCCGGAGTCCGACCATGGGATACCCGGCGAGAACACCGTTTGGCAGGCATTCCTTCAGGCCTTTCTCCACCGCCGGAATGTATTGCCTTGGCACAACGCCGCCGACAATCCTATCCACAAACTCAAACTCCTGATCTGAATCCTGAATTGGCTCAAATTCTATCCAGACATGGCCATATTGTCCATGACCGCCGCTTTGCTTCTTGTATTTTCCTTCTGCCTTCAACGGCTTGCGAATGGTCTCGCGGTATGGAATCCTTGGTTCCCGGTAAACCGCAGAAACCCCGAATTTATTCTGAAGCTTCCTGGCGATGACATCCAGATGCATTTCACCGACGCCTGAAATCAGCATCTCCCCGGTTTCCTTGTTTTTCTCAACGGTAAAGGTCGGATCCTCTTCGGTAAGACGGTGCAGGCCGGCAAACACCTTATCCTCGTCTCCCTCATCCCGGGCCTCCACCGCAAGGGATATGGCAGGGGCCGGGAAGTCAATCCCGGGATAGAGGATCGGACTGGACACATCGCAGAGCGTATTGCCTGTTACCGTATCCTGAAGCTTTGCAACCGCAGCAATATCGCCGGCGGTTACCCTGTCCGTGGAAGACTGCTTTTTGCCGCGCAAAAAGTAAATGTTGTTGATCTTCTCCGATTTATCCTTGTTGGGGTTGTAAAGGGTTATCCCGGTTTTCATTTCACCGGACAATACCTTGAACAGGGACAGTTTCCCGACAAAGGGATCCACCACCGTCTTGAATACCAGGGCGGAGCAAGGCTCCGAAATGCTGCAGCTGCGTTCCGCCGGCTCCCGGGTCCGGGGATCCTCTCCCTTGAAATTCCCACATTCGCCGGGCGCAGGGAGGTAATCGACGATGGTATCCATCAATGTCTCCACACCCTGATTGTTGATCGCAGATCCGCAGACCACAGGTACGATATCCCCGCAGACCACACCGCTGCGCAGGGCAGATCGGATCTCCTCCCCGGTCAACTCCTCACCGGAGAAATATTTCTCCATGAGCTCCTCACTGGTCTCAGCAGCCGCCTCCACCAGCATGGTACGGATCGGCTCAATCACTTCGTTCATGTTTTCCGGAACGGGAGCTTCCACCAGATCCTTTCCTTTAAACTGCCAGGCTTTCATCGCAATGACATCCACAAAACCGGTAAACTGTCCATCTTCCGTCAACGGTACCTGAAAGGGGGCAATCGCAGTTCCATAGCGCTCCTTCAGCTGATTGATGGTCTTTGTAAAGTCGGCATGCTCACGGTCCAGTTGGTTGATAAAAATCAATCTGGGAATATGATGTGCCTTGCACGTATCCCAGGCCTTCCCGGTGCCAATACTCACACCGGATACCGCTCCCACCACGATACAGGCGCTGTCCACCACTCTGAGGCTGCCTGCCATCTCCCCGACGAAGTCAAAATATCCGGGAATATCAATTACATTGATCTTTTGGTTCCTCCATTCCAGGGGAGCCAGTGCGGAAGTGATGGAGATCTTCCTTTTGATTTCCTCCGGATCATAATCCGAAATGGTGGTGCCGTCTTCCACTTTGCCGAGACGATCGGTTGCACCGGCATCAAACAACATGGCTTCTGTCAGAGTAGTCTTCCCTTCCCCACCGTGGCCGATCATACCGATATTTCGTATCCTGTCGGTTGTATAGTTCTTCATCAACATTCCCCCATTTCTTTTTTAGCTTGCGAAATTTTGTGGTAAAGATGATCAAGAGATATCAAGGTATTAATTCGATAAAAACTGCGATACCCCTTCTTTATTGTAACATATTTCACATCAAAAAGGGAAAACAATATGAGGTTGTCCCCATATTGGACGGTTTCGGGACAAGAAAGGAATCCGCCCCGATACCCAGGAAACTGTGTGGAAAAAACAGATCGGAAAGTAAAAATTATGGAATCCAGGTTCCGCCGGGTGCCTACAGCAACCGCAGGATCACAATAAGGAGTACAATGAACACCACCAGGACAATGCCCCATTTCAGGCCTTTTCTTCGAAGGAAGACGACTTTCATAACAACACCCCCTTACATAAATGGTATGCAGGGAGGTGCTGTGTTAGACAGGATATTCAAAATAGGGACAATTCCGTCCCGGAATCTTCCTTCAATACTTCCTTTAATAATTCCTTCAATAATTCCTTAATCCTTTTTTCAATAATTCCTTCAATACTTCCTTCAATACTTTTTGAGGATATCCTCCAGAATGGCTTTCGCTTTTTGGATATCCTCCTTCTGCTTTGGTCCGGAGATCTCCCTTTCAATGGTAAGGGCCCCCTGATAGCCATGGGCAATCAACCGATCCAAAAGGCGCGGGAAATTCACGCTGCCTTCCCCCACCGGGGTTTCCTGACCCAGATGCCTTCCATCTGTCGGATACCTTCCGTCCTTGACATGCACTCCACGGATCCGATCCCCATATACATCCACCGCATCCACCGGATTGCCCTTTCCGTAAAGCAGCAGATTGGCAGGATCCAGATTGATTCCCAGATTGTCCAGGCCGATATCCTCAATGGTGCGCACCAGGGTAACAGGAGTTTCCTGCCCTGTTTCAAAATTAAAGTACAGGCCCAGGGATTTGCAGCAGGACGCAACGTCCCGGATGGCAATCACAACTTCCCGGTATTCGGTCGTGGAGGGATTCTCCGGAAGGAACCCCACATGGGTGGTAATATCTGTGATCCCCAGCAGCTTTGCAAACCTTGCTCCTCTTTTCAGGGCTTCCATCCGCACATACCGGAATTCCCGCGGAACCAGCCCCAGCGTCGCAGGACCGTCCACGAAATCCCATACCTTTGGGCCGGGCCAGCCAACCCATAAACTGGAGACCGTAACGGAATCCCCAAGAATCCCCTTCAGAGCAGAAGCGTTTTCTTCCGTCAGAATGTCGGTATTCCAGGCATTCACCTGGCAGGAATGCAGGCCAAGGGCCTCCAGCCCTCCCGTTCCGTCTTTCAATAAACTTTCCAATGAAACAATGGCACCGATGTCCAGTTGATACATTCTTCTCTTTCCTTTCCGCAAATTTACGCTTTAGATGAAGTTCATATTATCCGTCCAGGGGAACGGAATGGGAAAGATGGCGTCCAACATTTTCTTCAATTCTGGATTGCCATCCAGTTCCTTCCTGAAAGAAACAGCCTCCGGAGAATCCTGCTCTCTTTGACCGAACAGGAGCTGCCCCAGATCGTCCATACCATTCGCCGTCACAGTTTGCCCCCCGCAATGAATCGAAAACGTTCCATCTTTTTCCGTGAACTCCAGGGCATTCACCGTTTCATCCGGCAGATACTGCCTCATATAAGGCCGCAGGCTGTTCATCAGGGAAGGAAAATCGAGTATCTTCACGGTTCCCTGCTGGTCCTGATGCTGCAGCGGTATCCCCTCTTCCTGAAGCAGGATCCGGATTCCATCACTTTTTCCGCAGACCAGGGCGCATTCGCAAAGATTTTTGTCCTGAATCAAACGGCGGATTCCCTGGATCACTGCCATTCGGTCTCCTGCATATTCCCTGATTTCTGCCCGATCGGAATCCCGGAAGAATCGCACGACGAAATACGCTGCGGCTTCCCCGCCAATCCGAACCAGATAAGATTTGAAAGTCCGATTGCCCCATGGAGTCATAACGCCCTGATGAAGCTGGGTAAACTCATGATAGGTACGGCGAAAGCGGACTGCCTCCCGATGATAGAGATGAGCAGCCTCTCTGAGATTCGGCCGGTCCATTTCCACCAGGGAAAGGCCCGCCGGGTCCGGACTCTTTTCCATGGGCTTCAGCACTGCCCTGTCAAACCCGCCGACCCGTACACACTGCCGGCGACGATACAAGCCCCGGCCTCCGGAAACCAGCATGACTTCCACGCCTTCCCTGCGCATCTTATCTTCCACGTCGTCCAGAATCATCGTGGCAAACTGTCTGCCCCGATAGTCGGGATGTGTGCATACAGCACCGACGGAAGCTGCGCGGATGACGCTTCCCTCCACAGCGATGGAAGACGGATAATAATTGATATCCGAGACGGGCTGCCCGTTTTCGGTAATGATCCTCATATTATCCCGGTTTTCCTCGCACAAAAGCAGAGGAAATTCGATCTCCATTGTCGGTTTCCAATGATTTCCGGTCCGAAATACCAAATTGACCAAATCGATGACCGGCTGAACTTCCTCCGGCTTGGTTGCTCTGGGTCCTTCCATATTTTCTGCCTCCATTCTCCTCACAAACAATTGATTTTTATGCCTGCAGTACAAATACAATTATAGAGAAATTTCGGGAGAAAATCAATTTTTCCTAAAGGGCAGCGCAGGAGGAAAACTGGGAATACTGCATTCGGTACAGCCCCGCATAGACCTGATTGAGGTCCAGAAGATCGGAATGCGTACCTTGTTCACAGATCCTGCCTTTTTCCATCACCAGAATCCTGTCTGCATTTTGGATGGTGGAAAGCCTGTGCGCCACAATCAGCACCGTTCTCCCTTCCATCAGAACCTCCAGGGCTTTTTGTACCTGATGCTCCGATTCCGTATCCAGGGAGGCGGTGGCTTCGTCCAACAGCAAAATCGGTGCGTTTTTCAGCAAGGCCCGGGCAATGGCAATCCTCTGGCGCTGTCCGCCGGACAGCCTGGCGCCCCTCTCTCCCACCTGGGTATCGTAACCGTCCGGAAGCTCCCGGATAAAATCGTCCGCGTAAGCCGCCTTTGCCGCCTTTTCAATTTCCCCAGGGGAGGCTCCCATCCTTCCATATCCGATATTCTCCCGGATGGTGCCGCTGAACAGATAGCTTTCCTGGGGAACATAAGCAATTCTGCTTCGGATTTCCTGCAGACTACAGTCCCGGATGGGGCGCCCAAACAGGTAAATATCCCCCTGATCCAGTGGATAAAAGCCCAGCAGAAGTCGAAAGAGGGTACTTTTTCCGCTGCCGCTCATGCCGACAAGAGCGGTCACCCTGTTCTGCTCCACATCCGCATCGAATCCATTCAGTACATTTTGGCCGGTCTCATAGGAAAAGCATACATTCCGAAAGGAAACAGCAGGTGCCTTCGGTGCTTTTGATGCTTTCCTGTCCGGAAGGGTCCCTTCTTTTCTTTCCGGAGTCTCCTCCACGGAAGCATCCAGCAGTTCAAAAATCCGATCCGCTCCTGCCAGGGATCCCTGGAGTTGGGCAACAAAATTCCCGATGGAAGTAAACATCCAGGTAATCCCATTCATCATCTGCACAATGGGAACAATCTCGCTGAACGCGATTTCCCCGTTCAACGCCAGGACGCTGCCGGCAATCAGAACGCCTACAAAGCCTATGGCGCTCATTAAACCGTTCATGCCGTTCAGCATGGATTGATAAACAATCCGCTTCATTGCCGTATCCCTCACCCCGAGGTTGGCAGAGGCATAATAAGCAAACAAGCGCTGATTCAGGTTGAATATCCTGGACAGGCGATCGCCCGCAAGAATATCTGTCAGAGCCTGGGTGGATTCTGACAAATGCCGCTGTATCCTGTCGCTTGTCTTTTTGATCGGCCGGGCAAACAAGGTATTCAGCAGGGCACAGGCCGCTCCGATGAAGATCCCCATCCAGCCCATTTTCGGATGGATCGAAAAGATCACCACGATGGAGCCGATGCCGGACAGAACAGCCATCAGTGGCAGGGCAAGCTGCCAGCCGTACGCGTTCTCTGCCGTCTGGACATCATTGGTCATCCGGGAAAGCAGATCCCCGCTATGGTTTTCTGCGATTTGTTTCATGGAAAGCTGCTGAATCTGATGAAACAGCCGGCTGCGGATATGGGCAGTCGTCCTTGCCACCGAGCTTTGAAAAAACCAGGCAAACAGCGGAACGGCCAGTATAAAAATCAGCAGCCGGATCCCCATGGTGAAAAGTTCCCGATGGAGCAAGCCCATATCCCGGGCTAAACCGGCCTGGGTCAACCCTTTCAGGGATCGTGCAAAAATCAGGTTGCTTCCAAAACTCTGCATGGAGGTACCCAGAATCCCAATCACATAAATCGGCCACCACTTTCCTGTAAACCGCAGCAACCGGAGGAGCCGGTTATTTCCTATGGAAACATGCTTTCTTTCCCGCACTTTGCTTTCCCGCACTTTTCTTTCCTGCACTTTTCTTTCC
>DHDO01000066.1:10821-12715 GCA_002399435.1 Firmicutes bacterium UBA4874 | reverse complement strand
GCCTCTGCGTATTGTTTGTAATACAGTTTACGGTACAGGCTTCCCGTCTGCATCAGTTCTTCGTGCGTCCCCTCCTCCATAATGCGGCCGTGCTCCATGACCAGTATCCTGGAGGCAGACCGGATGGTGGTCAGCCGATGGGCGACCACCAGGACGGTCCTGCCCTTCATCAGCACCTCCAGAGCCTGCTGCACCTCATGCTCCGATTCGGTATCCAGGGCAGAGGTTGCTTCATCCAGCAGCAGGATGGGGGCATCCTTCAACAGTGCCCGGGCAATGGCAATTCGCTGACGCTGCCCTCCGGACAGCCTGGCGCCTCTCTCGCCGGCCAAAGTCCGGTATCCCTCCGGCAGACTTTCGATGAAATCATGAATGTCCGCCGCCTTTGCCGCCGCAATAATCTCCTGCTCCGTCGCATTCTTTTTCCCATAGGCAATATTCTCATAAATGCTTCGGGGATACAGATAGGTATCCTGGGATACCCAGGCAATGTTGCTCCTCAGGGATTCCAGATTCCAGTCCCCTGTTCTGCCGCCAAACACCCGGACATTTCCCGAACAGGGAGCATAGAACCCCGCAATCAGTTTCAGCACCGTACTCTTTCCGCAGCCGCTGGGGCCTGCCAGGGCAATTGTCTGCGCCGGTGCAATTTCAAAGTTCAGATCCTTCAGTACCACCCGGTCTTTTTCCCCGCCCCCGCTGCCATAGGAAAAGGAAACGTCTTCAAAGCGGATCGCCGGAGTCCGGACATCACTGTCCACCGAAAAGCAATGTCCGCTTTCCCTTTCCGCCGGCTCATTCCAGATCTCAATAATCCGCGAAGAGGCAGCGGAAGCCGTACGATAGGAGGTAATCGCAGAAGGAAGCTGGGCCATGGGGTTTAAGACAAAATTGGAAAGATTGATGAAGGCTATCAACTCGCCGAAGGTCATCCTGCCAGCGGTAACGAGATAACCGCCATAGGCGAAGATCAGCATAAGGGGAAGCACCTGCATCAGAAGATTCACCGGAGAAATGGCCTGGTGGATCCGTACTGTCTTCAGGCTTTTGTCCAACGCCTTTTTCACTGCCCTGACACATTTCCTGTCCAGCGTTTCTTCAATTTGAAAGGCTTTTGCTTCCTCCATGCCTTCTATCATATCCTTTGACACAACATTTACCTCAGCCAGGGCTTCCTGCTGCTGCACAGTATATTTTTCGATGGGCTTGGACATTAAAAAGATGAGTATCAGGAACAGCGGAGTCGCCATAAAGCTGACCAGCGACAGCTCAAAGCTTGTGGCAAACAGATATCCGGCAGCCGCAAGAAAGGCAATGGGTTGTGCAATCAGCTCTGCCAGGGAGCCCTGCAGGAACTGCTGCAGCAGACTGATATCGTTGTTCAGCCGGGACAGCAGATCGCCGGA
Source organism: Firmicutes bacterium UBA4874 (assembly GCA_002399435.1). Taxonomy (GTDB): domain Bacteria; phylum Bacillota; class Clostridia; order Caldicoprobacterales; family DTU083; genus UBA4874. The sequence goes on along the minus strand of DHDO01000066.1, from coordinate 11,309 downwards.
AGGATGCCGGTCCAGATAAGAAACGGGGAGCTTCTGTATATGCATTGTTGTTTTCTCCCGAATATCATACATGGCGTACTGAGAATACCGGCCGGCACAGTAGGTTGTCAGAATGGAAGCCGGAAATTCGACGATGGCAATCACCGCCACAGCCAGAACTGTCCGATAAAACCGGAGCCGATCTGCCGATACAGCATAATCCAATCCCCTGCCCAGATAAATGGATGAAAAAATACTGCAGGCGGCGCCAAGGACGGAAACAATCGCTGCAAGGACAAGCCAGCGCCGATAAGGGCCGGCGATGCCCAACATCCGAACCATCGGCGATTTTGTTCGTGCCTTTTTTGCCTTGCCTGCTCCTCTCCCGAAATGGTTTTTCACGTTTGAATTTGAGTGGATCCCGGCAGATTTTCCTTCCACCGGTTTTTGTGTGGGATTCAACTGGATGGACTCCTTTCGGTATCATTTTTCATTTTTCATTTTGTATT
>DHDO01000066.1:8369-10642 GCA_002399435.1 Firmicutes bacterium UBA4874 | reverse complement strand
TCATTTGCACTTTTCAGTATTTTGCATTTTTCATTTTTCATTTGCATTGCTTTGCATTTAATCTGTTGTTTCCAGTCTTCAGACAATTCGAATGCGGACAACGGTGTCCTCATCCGTTACGGTAACCAGATCCGTATTTCCGCTTTCCCGGATGGCCCGGACCAGATCCCGCATATCCCGTTGTTTTATGCTGCCCAGCACCTCCCGGGCAGTCTTCATTCCACCGCCTGCCATGTCCTTCCCATACTTGCTGTGTATCACTTTTTTGCCGATAAAAAAGCCCGCGTTCAGCAGGAAAATCGGGACATAGAGCCGGATATTATGATCTTCTTCCCGTACATGAATTCCCAGCCAGTGCCCTCTCCGGCGAAAAATGTTCTTCGGACTCCTTCGCCCCTTCCCGAAATGTTCCCTGCTTTGATGCTGCGGATTTCCGGCCTGTTTCAACAGGAGGACCGCTTCGCCTGATGTTATCCTGCCCTGCTCCAGATCCGTCAATACTTTCATTTGCTTCGTCATCATATGCGGTATCCTGCCTAATCCACATAGATTTCCACAAGATCGCCATCATCTTTTACTTCCAGCAGTTTTCCGGTAGCGCCCTGCTTTACCGCCTCCAGCAGTTCGTTGAAGTCGATCCCTTCCAGCTTTTCCATTTCCGGAGCAAACTTCGGGCCAACCTTCATGCCGATTTTCAGGCCAACCTCCACAACGGAAAGCGGCAGATTGATCTGCACTTTCTGTTCTCCATCTTCCGAGACCCGCACCCGCAGAAATTTGCCCTTCAGGTTCAGGGAATCAGCCGGTTCTTCCGATTCCAGCAGAACAGGCTCCGGTTCTTCCGGACCCATTGCATCCAGCAGCTTTTCCGCCTCTTCCACGGTTATCTTTTTCTCCTCCACCATCTGGAGAATTTTCTTCATTTCCTCACGCATAAATGAATTCCCCCTCACTTCTTTCCTGCAATTAAACTGCAGAATGATAATAGATACAACATCTCAAAAGCGCGTACTACAAGTTATTTTGTTTTTTTAACAGATTCATTGCCTCCTCATAAGTGATCTCTCCATTGCTGAGTCTTTCCAGAATTTCCTTCCTGGATTTCTGCAGTTCGCTGTCCGGATCCCCGTTGTATCCGCTCACATGATAACCCAGGCTCTGCACCACATCATCCAGCTTTCCCCTTACGGTAGGATAGGATATGCCCAGCTCCTTCCCCACCTCCCTGATGTTTCCCCGGCTTTTCAGAAAAACCTCTATAAAATACTTTTGCTCCCGGGAAAGATAACTGAATTTATCCGGTTGGAACTCTCCCTCCAACCTGGTATGACAACGGCCGCAATACAAGGCCGTTACCTTCAGCCGATCATGGCATACCGGACATTCCGTAGGGATTGGATAGATCAACTGCGCTTCCTCCTTCTGTTATTTGTCCTGCTTTTCTTATTATATGAAGTATACAAACAAATGTCAATATATAATTTAAAAATATTAATTTTATTTTTTAATTTTATAAACTTTATAAACTAAAATATTGAATATATCAATTTTCGGTATTATAGTTTTATATCTTGCAGCTCTGCAGGAAACAATTCTCTTGCAACTCTGCATGAAACAATTCTCCTGCAACTCTGTAGAAAAAAATTTCCCATGCAACTCTGCAGGAAACACTTCTCCTGCAGTTCTGTGAAAGCTACTTCCAAGGCCAAAAAAAAAGAGGATACCGAACGGGTATCCCCTGCACTCCTTTTGTTTGCTGCTCTTCTTGTATTTCTTGGTTTCCTTTTATTTTACAACCAGATTCAGAATCCGGCCGGGAACATAAATGGTCTTGACAATATTCCTTCCCCCGATCTGGGCCTTGAGCTTCTCATCCTTCATGGCGGCGGCCTTCACAGCATCCTTTGCGGCATCCACAGGAACAACCATTCTGCTCCGGATCCTGCCATTGATCTGCACCACGATTTCTGCGGACTCCTCCACCATTTTGGATTCATCGTATTCCGGCCAGGTCTGATCGGCAATCCTGCTTTGATTCCCCAGAATGGACCACAATTCCTCGGTAATATGAGGGGCCACCGGATTCAGCAGGATCAGCAGAACTTCAAAATCGCCTTTTGTTACCCGGCCGGCCGCATGGAAATCATTGACCAGGGACATCATCGCCGCAATCGCCGTATTGAATTTCATGCTTTCCATATCTTCGCTGACCTTTTTGATCGTCTTATGAATACTTTTCTCCAGACCGGGAGAGAGATCCTCCCCGCCTGTCA
>DHDO01000066.1:3010-8187 GCA_002399435.1 Firmicutes bacterium UBA4874 | reverse complement strand
TAATACCGTTCAGCGACCAGGGAACGCTTTTCTCAAAATCACCGATAAACATTTCATACAGCCTCAGGGCATCCGCACCGAATTCCCTTACCATATCATCCGGATTGATGACATTGCCTCTGGATTTGGACATTTTTTCATTGTTCTCTCCCAGAATCATGCCATGGGACGTACGCTTCCGATAAGGCTCCGGCGTCGGGACCACACCGATATCATACAAAAACCGGTGCCAGAACCGGGAATACAGAAGGTGCAGGGTGGTGTGCTCCATTCCTCCGTTGTACCAATCCACCGGCATCCAGTACTCCATATTTTCCTTGCTTGCCAGGGCTTTGGAATTATGAGGATCGGTATATCTCAGAAAATACCAGGAGGAACCGGCCCACTGCGGCATGGTGTCTGTTTCCCGTTTTGCCTTGCCGCCGCACCGGGGACAGGTGGTATTCACCCAATCCGTCATGTTGGCCAGAGGGGATTCCCCGTTGTCCGTAGGCTCATAGCTTTCCACATCCGGCAGCAGTACCGGCAGCTCCGACTCCGGAACCGGCACCCAGCCGCATTTATCGCAGTGAACCAGTGGGATGGGCTCTCCCCAATACCTTTGACGGGAAAATACCCAGTCGCGCAGTTTATAGTTTACCTTGGAGACACCCAGCCCTTTTTCCTCCAGCCATGCAATCATGGCCTTTTTGGCTTCCTTTACCTGCATGCCGTTCAGGAAACCGGAGTTCACCAGAGTGCCGTTTTCGATATCCGTATAGGCTTCCTTCCGCACATCCCCGCCGGCCACCACTTCCACAATGGGAAGGCCGAACTTCTGCGCAAATTCCCAGTCCCGGCCGTCATGTCCCGGGACCGCCATAATGGCTCCGGTCCCATACGACATCAGGACATAATCGGATACAAAGATGGGAATCTTCTTTCCATTTACCGGGTTCACCGCCAAAATGCCCTGAATCCGGACCCCGGTCTTTTCCTTTACCAGCTCTGTCCGCTCAAAATCGGATTTCCGATCGGCAGCCTCCCGATAAGCCGCCAGCTCTTCCGGATTTGTAATCCGATCCTTCTGCTCCCTGATCAGCGGATGCTCCGGTGCAATCACCATATAGGTGGCACCAAACAACGTGTCCGGACGGGTGGTATAGACCCGGAGCTTGCTGCCGCCGGTTACCCCGAAGTCCACCTCTGCTCCGGTGGACCGCCCGATCCAGTTTCTCTGCTGCAGCTTCACCCGCTGTATATAATCCACATCCTTCAGTCCATCCAGAAGCTTTTCCGCATAATCGGTGATCTTCAGCATCCATTGGTTCTTTACCCTGCGGACCACTTCCCCGCCGCAGCGCTCGCACACGCCATTGACGACCTCTTCATTGGCAAGGCCGACCTTGCAGGAAGTGCACCAGTTGATTGCTGCTTCTTTCTTATACGCCAGGCCCCTTTCAAACAGCTTCAGGAAAATCCACTGTGTCCATTTATAGTATTCCGGATCCGTGGTATTGATTTCCCTGGACCAGTCAAAGGAAAGGCCCAGCGATTTCATCTGCGCCTTAAAGCGGGCAACATTCTTCTCCGTAACAATCTTCGGATGAATTTTATTCTTTATGGCATAGTTTTCAGTGGGAAGTCCAAACGCGTCCCAGCCCATGGGAAACAGGACATTATATCCCTGCAGCCTTCTCTTGCGGGCAATGATATCCATTGCGGTATATGGACGGGGATGTCCCACATGAAGCCCCTGCCCCGACGGATAGGGAAATTCGATCAATGCATAATATTTTGGCTTCGTCTTATCCTCCGACACCTGAAATGTGCCTTCCTTATCCCAGATCGTCTGCCACTTTTTTTCAATTACCTGTGGATGATACTCTTCCATAATATTTTCCGTCCTCTCCTTTTCCTGGTTCCTAATGGATCCCTGACTGCACACTGCACTGCTGATATTTTCACCAGATCCCCGGTAAAAAAAAGCCCCCGTCTCATTCCATATAGAGACGAAGGCCCGCGGTACCACTCTACTTGCCGGACTCTGCATCCGGCCGCTTTTAACAGGCGATAACGGGCCTGACCGGCTGTGGCTGGTTGCCTCACCACAACAGCTCCGGGACGAGTTCGGCGTCCGTTTCTGCCGCTTCACACCTAATACGGCTCTCTGAGAGAAACGGACCTGCCTACTGCTTCCCATCCTCGCTTGGTTCATTCTTACCTTTCTTATTATACCAAAATGTCATAATAAATCAATACGCATTATTCGACATTTTTTTGGTCCCTGTTTTCCAGAAACTTGTTTATCTCATCAAAATCACGATTCTGCCATCCAACGAATTCAAAATCAGTATCTGCTCTCCGATTTTTGGTTCCCTCCTCTGCAGTCCATGCGTTGGGATGAAAAAAGTGGCGGGCTAGCTGCGGAAAAGATATTTTTCCCTGTTGAACAGGGATGCGGCAAAGATCAGGGACAGAATCACATACACCGCTGACGTTCCCAGGGCAATTCCAAGATAAGTGTAGTTGATCACGCCCCCCAGTATCATTTTCAGGGAAGCGATCGCGTTGAGCAAAGGAACCGAGAACATATACAGCTTAAGGTCGCCTGGCTGCAGCATCATGGTGGCATAGCCGGGCACAATGGCAATAAAGACCAGGAAGGACAGGTAGGTCTGGGCTTCCTTGAAAGATCTGGCATATGTGCTGATGGCAAGCTGTATGGCGGAAAATACCATACCCAGGGTAATCGTAATCAGGATGAGAAAAGCCAATGCTGTCGGCGGGATGAAAAAGCGCAGATTCCCTCCGGCTTCTCCCATGGTAAAGAAGCTGGGATTCATCATGATTCCTATCAAAATACCGATCATTTGGGCGATGACGCTAACGAGGGAGAACAGGGTCACGGTCAGATATTTACCGATCAGGATTGACATGCGGCCGGCCTGTGTGGTCAGCAAAGGCTCGAAGGTTCCCCGCTCCTTTTCCCCTGCGACCAGGTCGGTAGCGGCTGGAATGCCGCCTACTGCAATCAGAGTCGCTACCAGCATGGGAAGTATCATCATGAGCATCAGATTGCTTGTCTTTTCATCCGCCGTATTGTTTTGTACGATCCGTATCGGCTCCAGGATCTGCGGATCGATATCCTTCTCTGTCAGCCTTTTCAGGACGATCCTGCGGCTGAATGCATCAATGGCCTTCGCAAGGATGGCATAACTGCCGGCGGACTTTGTGTCTGACTGGTCGTAGAGTACGGTGATGGAGAAAGGAGCGCCTTCTTTCAGACGATCTTCATAATCCGCCTGAATATTCAAGACAAAGCGGACATCATTCTTCCGGATCGCTTCTTTCGGATCCTCAGCGGACTTTACCAGTTTGATGTTGGGGTAATCCACAAAGATTTCCTGCCTGACCATATCTCGAATTTTCTGCGTATTGGATTCCGGGGCAAGTGCAACGGTGACATTTTCATTGATGTCGTTTTCCATTTTCTCCATACCACCCCCCAATATGGTGAACAGCAGAGGCATAAGAATAACGGGAACCAACAGATTGGTTATCAGAGTACGTTTGTCCCTTGCAATGTCCTTTACTTCCTTTTTAAAAACGATCCAGACGTGTTTCCAGTTCACTTTTTCTCACCTGCCAATTCCACAAAAATGTCTTCGAGAGATTTTCCGTTATGACTTTCCGTCAGTTCCGCGATGGTTCCCTGGACTGCAAGCTTTCCCTTATGAATGATGCCGATCCGGTCGCACAGTTTCTCCACTTCACTCATGCTATGGCTGGAAAGGATGATGGTCTTGCCTTTCTCCTTGCAGCCTGCAATGAATTCATGCACATCGCGCGCAGCGCTGACATCCAGCCCCGAAGTAGGTTCGTCAAACAACATGATATCCGGATTATGTACGATGGATCTGGCAAACGCTACCTTTTGCTTCATGCCTTTCGAGAACTTCCCCGCCCTCCGGTTGATGTACTCTTCCATGTTAAAGATCCTTACCAATTCCCGGATCCTTTCTTTGAGCGCGCTATCATCCATATTGTTCAGACGGCCGAAATAAGCGATATTTTCTGCGGCCGTCAGCCTGTCGTACAATCCGCTTTCTCCTCCGAACAGTATCCCGATGCAGCGCCTGACCTTTTCCGGTTCCCGAACCAGATCATGCCCCGCCATGACAGCTGTTCCGGAGGTGGGCTGCAGCATGGTGGCCAATAAACGCAGCGTGGTCGTCTTGCCAGCGCCGTTTTCCCCCAACAGGCCGAAAACCTCTCCTTTCCCCACATGAAAGCTGATATCGTTGACAGCCGCTACCTCCCCGAAACGTTTCGTGAGATTTTTGATCTCCAGCATTCCGTATCCATCCCTTCTTTATCCATTGATCCGATCTACCGATCTGGCCTTCCTCTGTCAATACCGGCTTATTATATGAACCGGGCAAAGTATTGTCAATGATTACATATCGCAAACAGGAAAAAAGCGCTCGAAGCCTGTAATTCCCGGTTGAACGCTTTATAGTGGATAGACTTTCTTCAGGTATTGCCATGCCGCTGCTTTCTATTTCTCCAGCAGCTTCCTGAGCCGGTCGGGGTAATTGGTGATAATCCCGTCAATGCCGAGGTCCATCATTTGTTTCATATCCGCAGCTTCATTGATGGTCCAGGCATTTATCCTGATCTTCTCATCAAAGGCATCCTGCGCCTCCCTCTTTCCAAAAGCCCTGAAATTGGGATGAATCGCAGTGGCGCCAATTTGCTTTGCATATTTTCCAGGCCTGTAGATCCGGTTGGAATATAAAAGGCCGGTCTTGATATCCGGATCCAGGTCAATGCATCTTTTGATGGAATAATGATTGAAGGAGGAAATAATGATACGATCCTTCAGTTTGTATTCGTAAATCTTCTGAAATACAATTTTCTCAAGATCCGGATACTCAAACAAATCATTTTTGAGCTCGATATTCACAATCAGCTCCGTATCCTTTACCAAATCAAAAAATTCATCAATCCCCGGAAGCTTCTCCCCGATGAATGCCCTGTCGCGTTTCACCCCGGCATCGAATTCCCGGAGCTCCGCGAAGGTATAATCCTTGATAAAGCCGGTCCCGTCGGTCGTTCTGTCAATTTTCTCGTCATGACAGATAACCGGATAACCGTCCTTTGTCAGATGCATATCCGTTTCAAAGCCATCGCAG
>DHDO01000066.1:1897-2787 GCA_002399435.1 Firmicutes bacterium UBA4874 | reverse complement strand
TATTTCCTTCCTTCCTTTTTCCCTTGATCCCTGAGGTTTGATTAACCTATCCCTATCATACTGACAAATGGCTGAAATGTCCATATGCATTCCGTATTAATTCATTTGCCGCGGCTTTCCTCACGGGCAGCTTTGATCTTCGCAAGGAACTCCCTGGCTGTATTCGTAATGGAAGCATAGTCCCCGGTCTTTGCACCCCGGATCAAGGAGCTGCCAACTCCCACTGCCACTGCGCCTGCCCGGATCCACTCCTGTACGTTGTCCGGATTCACTCCTCCGGTGGGCATCAGTTTTGCATACGGGATGGGTCCCCGGACCGCCTTTATGATGCTGGGGCCGAACAGCTCCCCGGGGAAAATCTTGACGATATCCGCACCGGCTTCCATCGCCTCCACTACCTCCCTGATGGTCATGGCACCCGGCATGCAGGGGACCTGATAACGGTTGCAGAGTCTCACCATGTCCGTATTCAGATAAGGACTGACTATGTACTGGGCGCCTGCCAGTATCGCTGCCCGGGCAGTTTCCGCATCCATCACCGTTCCGGCGCCGATGAGGATATCGCCATTTTTATAGGTGGACGAAAGATCCCGGATCACCTGATCCGCGCCTGGCACGGTAAAGGTAATCTCGATGGCGGCCACCCCGCCCGCCGCACAGGCATCGGCAATCTTCCGTGCCTGCTCACCGGACTCCGCGCGGACCACGGCGACCAGGCCGCACTCTGTAATTCGCCTCAATATTTCGTCTTTTTCCATCTGCTTTGTCAAGGGCGCCTCCTTACAGTGCCCTGACCGACCCCCCCTCCATTTTTTATATTCTTTTCCTTGTACGTTTTTACTTGTATATTTTTCCTTGTACGTTTTTACTTGTATATCTTTACTTGTACG
>DHDO01000066.1:0-1579 GCA_002399435.1 Firmicutes bacterium UBA4874 | reverse complement strand
CTTCTGGAATGGGCCCATTTATAGACCAGCTGATCCAGCACCCTGGCATCGGAATGCTGCGGAATCACGCTGGAACCCAGCATCTCAAACCGCATCCGCGTGATTTCATCAATCAGGCTGGGATTGTTCAGGAACCACCAGCAGCCAAAGATCATCAGATTCCGGAACTTCCTGGCCGTCACGCACAGCTCATGCTGATTTTCCCGGGACAGCATGGTCACCATGAATTTGTTGTGGGGATAATGGGCGCAAAGATAACTCACCGCATTGATATCGGCTTTGCCCACGCTGTCTCCTGCCAGCTTCAGATCCGGATTGACCTGCCGTTTCACGCCGATCATCAGGGCAAAGGGAATATCCTGTTCCCTGCACACTGGCAACACGCAGTTCTCAATAAGCTTCCCCTGCGCGGAATCCTCCGGAAACCGGAAATCCGACTCCAGGGAGACTGCCATATAAACGGCATCCATCTTTTTGACCCAGTCCGCAAGGAATCTCCGCACCTCCGCCAGCGTCTTCTCCGTAAGAGCCTGCTCCACATCGTATCCCCACGACTTCAGCCTTTTCCATGAGCTGTCCCAATGGATCAGCAACGGATCCATGCGAAGGGCCGCCAAAAACCGTTTGTCCTTCTTCAGCCCCTTTTCCCATACGGACCTCTCCTGATCGTCAAACGGATCATTGGTCATAACAACCTGCCGGATCCCGGCTTTCTCAAACACGATGTCGATGTACTCTTCCGTCGTCTTGCCGGCAAAATAGCTCCGGTAGGAATCCAGGTCCCGGCTGGACGGATCCAGTCCCAGCTTGTTCAATACGGTCAGCACACCGCGGCAGGCCTCACTGTACGGGCTGTTTTCCAAAAACAGCGTTTTCCAGATCAGATCCGCCTGCTCTTTTTTGGTCATCTTCCAGAATGTGTCGTACTCCACATCCGCAAAGCGAAAAGTCTCCGCAATGAGGTAATGGTAATTCAGAAGCTCATCCACCCCCCACAGCAGCATGTCTCCAAACTCCGCCGGATACAAATGGGTATGAACATCCGTTACCCTGACCTCATTTACTGCCCTGTCCACCACAGACTTTACATTCTGTGCCGTTACTGCTTCCATTTTTTACACATCCTTTCTCTTGTTTCACTTCCTCCGGAAGTGGGCCATGTCCGCCATCCAGACTATCCTTTGTTCATGTCTCCCTGGTAATGCCTCCATGGATGCGCCGGATGACTTTTTATATTGGTATGACTTTTTACATTGGAATGACTTTTAATATTGGTATGACTTCTTATATTGGAATGACTTTTTATTCCATTCCACGGTGCCGGAAAAGCCTGCTCCGGGATGAAGCCAATGGATTCCCTGCGAATGGTTTTCTATAATGTTACTCCGTCCTTGAAAATGGCGATCTCCCGATAGCCATTTTTCTCATTTCCGGTCTGCTCCCCGGAGGCAATCCGACAAATTAAATCAAACAACTGATCCGCTGCCTGCTCCGCAGACAAACCTGTAAGCAGGGCTCCGGCGTTGAAATCAATCCAGCCGGGCTTTTTTTCAGCCAGAGGCGTATTGGTTGCTATTTT